>NZ_JBFBAX010000005.1:0-296019 GCF_040682395.1 Streptomyces sp. NPDC051207
GTTGATAGGCCGGATATGGAAGCACGGTGACGTGTGGAGTTGACCGGTACTAATAGGCCGAGGGCTTGTCCTCAGTTGCTCGCGTCCACTGTGTTGGTTCTGAAACCACGAACAGCCAGGCCTGTGTTGGTCACCGGGTTGGTTGGTTGTTTCATAGTGTTTCGGTGGTCATAGCGTAGGGGAAACGCCCGGTTACATTCCGAACCCGGAAGCTAAGCCTTACAGCGCCGATGGTACTGCAGGGGGGACCCTGTGGGAGAGTAGGACACCGCCGAACAATTGTTGGGAAAACCCCCGGCCGGGGATACCGGTCCGGGGGTTTTCTGCGTTTAGGGTCGGGCTATGCGCTATGACCTCGTCATCTTTGACAACGACGGTGTTCTCGTCGACAGCGAGCCGATATCCAACCGGCTCCTGGCCGCCTACCTCACCGAGATCGGGCATCCGACCTCGTACGAGGACTCCATCCGGGACTACATGGGGTCGGCGATGCACCGCGTTCACGATCTCGTGCGTGAGCGCACCGGGCGGCGGTTGCCGGTGGACTTCGACGACGTCTTCCACGGGCGGGTGTTCGCCGCGTTCGAGCGGGAGTTGGAGCCGGTCGTCGGGGCCGTCGACGTACTGGAGAAGCTGGCCGCGGACGGGGTGCCGTACTGCGTGGCCTCCTCCGGGAGTCATGAGCGGATTCGGGTGGGGCATCGGAAGACCGGGCTGGACCGGTGGTTCGATGACGGGCGGATCTTCAGTTCGCAGGACGTGGGGCGGGGGAAGCCGGCGCCCGATCTCTTCCTCTACGCGGCCGAGCGGATGGGGGTCGCACCCGAGCGGTGTGCCGTCGTGGAGGACAGCCCGCTCGGTGTGCAGGCGGCCGTCGCCGCCGGGATGGACGTCTTCGGGTTCACCGCGATGACGCCCGCCGCGCGGCTCGTCGGGGCCACGCGCCTCTTCTCCGACATGGGGGAGCTGCCCCGGCTCCTCATGTGAGCCGGGTCGGCGCTGGTGACGCTCGGGTACGCCCGGTCGTTCGCCGCTCAAGTGGACCGATACGGTGGCGGGCATGAGCGGCCGCGCACGACTGATGTGGGACGAGGCAGTAACGGGCTACGACTTCGGCCCGGGCCATCCGATGGACCCGGTCCGGCTCGCCCTGACCCGGCGACTGGTCGACGCCTTCGGACTCGACCGCGAGATGGAGGTGGTCGCGGCGAAACCGGCGGGGGAGTCGACGCTGCGGCTCGTCCACCGGGAGGACTACATCGACACGGTACGGGCCGCGTCACTCGACCCGGCCGCGGCGGACCAGTCGTACGGGCTCGGCACGATGGACGATCCTGCCTTCGCCGGCATGCACGAGGTGGCCGCGCTCATCGCCGGGCAGTCGGTGGGGGCCGCGGAGGCGGTGTGGCGCGGTGAGGCGCTGCACGCCGTGAACTTCGCGGGCGGCCTGCACCACGCGATGCCGGGAGCCGCATCCGGGTTCTGCGTCTACAACGACGCGTCGATCGCGATCGCGCGGCTGCTGGAGCTGGGCGCGGAGCGCGTCGCGTACGTCGACGTCGACGTGCACCACGGGGACGGGGTGCAGGCGGCGTTCTGGGACGACCCGAGGGTGCTGACGATCTCGTTGCACGAGCATCCGCGGACGCTGTTCCCGCAGACGGGGTGGCCCGAGGAGACGGGCGCCGACGCGGCGGAGGGGTCCGCCGTGAACGTCGCGCTCCCGGCCGGGACCGGGGACGCGGGGTGGCTGCGGGCGTTCCACGCGGTGGTGCCGGAGCTGCTGGCCGACTTCCGGCCGCAGCTGCTGGTGACGCAGCACGGGGCCGACACGCACTTCGAGGACCCGCTGGCGCATCTGGCGGTGTCGCTGGACGCGCAGCGGGCCGTGCAGGTGGCGTGTCACGACCTGGCGCACGAGTACGCCGACGGGCGGTGGGTCGCGCTGGGCGGGGGCGGCTACGCCGTGGTGGACGTCGTCCCGCGGTCGTGGACGCATCTGGTGGGGATCGCGGCGGGGCGGCCCGTGGAGCCCACGGCGCTGGTTCCGGAGAGCTGGCGGCAGGAAGTCTTCGCGAAGACACGGCAGTTGGGGCCGGGGCGGATGACCGACGGGCGGTGGCCGGTGTCCTTCGGGGAGTGGGAGGCGGGCTACGACCCCGCGGACCGGCTGGACCAGGCGGTGCTGGCGACACGGCGGGCGGTGTTCCCGCTGCGGGGGTTGCTGGCTTAGGCGGGCCGTCGGCGCGGGTGTGCCCGCCGCGCCCTCCCGCGCCTGCGAGGTGCCGCCCTACCGCCGGCTGGACCGTTCGTGGGCAGTTTCCCCGTTCCCCTCTCACCTCCGGCCCCCGTCCGCCAGCATCTGGGTCGTGCTCACCGCCGCCGCCCTCCGCGCGCATCTCCTCGCCGCCCGGCTCGCCGGCGTCGTGGCCACCCCCAGGGAGGCCAGTCTGCGGAGATACCGGCTGTTCGCGGCCGGGGACCCCCGGGTGCTGATCGGGATTGATCCCGAGCGGTCGTGGGGGCAGCGGGAGCTGATCGAGTTGATGGCGGACAGATGTGGGGTCTCGGCCGATCCGTGGCAGACTTCGGGCCAGGACGTGATCGACCCGGAGCGGACGCTGGCCGCCCTGGACGCCTTCGCCGAACGCCTGGCGGCAGCCGCCCGGCGCCGCGCCCCCGTGCTTCTCGGCACCGGGCACCCGCATCGGCTCCTCGGTTTCTACGGCGGGCTCGCAGACGCCTTGTCGGCGGCAGGATGTACTGTTCTCACCCCGGCGCAGGGTCGCTGTGTCGACATAACGACCCGGTTCGGTCTACGCACGCACCTCCTCGACTACCTCCGAGGCGTCGCGTTCGTACGCCGGCCCGGTGTTGCGCGCCCCGGTGGTGAACCCGGCGCACACACGCATTCCCCGCTGCCGGTTCGGCTCGCGCTGGCCGCGGCGGCCGAGGCCGGCGGGCCGTTGCCCGAGCTGGTGATCGGCGACCACGGCTGGGTCTGCGGGGCAGGTCAGCTGGGGTTCGAGGCGATCGGCCTGGCCGACACGGACGACCCGGCGCCGTTCGTCGGGGAGGCCGAGGGGGCGGTGGCGGTCGTCGTCCCACTTGATGACGGCGCCCGGTCCCGGTACTACCGACCCCTCACCCGCTACGTACTCGATCGGGCATGTCTGTCACCGTAGGCCGCCGACGGGTGCACCTCTTCCCCACTCGCATCACCCGCCCCTACATTGGGGAGTGAGCACGCAACGACGAAGAGTCACCGGAAGGGGAAGCCGGTGGCCGTCGAGTGCGGAAGGTTCAGGTGTGTCATGGCTGCAGCTGGCGAGAGGCCTCTGAACGAGGTTCAGTTCCTTACCGTGGCGGAAGTCGCCTCGGTGATGCGAGTGTCGAAGATGACCGTGTACCGACTGGTGCACAGTGGTCATCTGCCCGCGATCCGGGTGGGGCGGTCCTTCCGCGTCCCGGAGCAAGCGGTTCACGAGTACCTCCGCGAGAGTTACGTGGGGGTGGAAACGGCCTGAGGGCGGTCCCGGGGGAGGCCCTCAGGGCACATTCGGGTCTCTCCCGACCCCCTCGATTACACCCTCGGCGCTCGGGCGGGTAGGCTAGCCCCTCGTAGGTCGTGTGGGCCCATGGCGCCCAACTACCGAGTGATGAGAAGTGAGCGAGGGTTTAGTCGTGGGCTCTGTTATCAAGAAGCGGCGCAAGCGGATGGCGAAGAAGAAGCACCGCAAGCTGCTCAAGCGCACGCGCGTTCAGCGTCGCAACAAGAAGTAGTGACGCGGGTCGCTGCTCCGGTACGCGACGCCGACGCCGCACAAGCGTGACCGTGGCCCCCCACCGCACCGGTGGGGGGCCACGCGTATGTGAGCGACGGGCGCACGGCGTTCGTACGACCGCACCGCGCGGGTACCCGTCCGGTCGTACGACTGCGGTGTTCCGGCGACTTCCCGCCGACTCGGCACGTCGCGCGGCGGGCAGCCGTCCCAGCGCGGCACCGAGCGGCTAGGTTGGCCGTCACACGGGGAACGCGGCACGCTACGAGCGGCGGAACGGCGAGGCGGAAGGAAGGCGCTGATCTTGGGAAAGATCGTGCTGGTGACCGGAGTGGCCCGTCAGCTGGGGGGCCGGTTCGTGCGGCGGATCCAGCGCGACCCGGAGGTGGAACGGGTCGTCGCCGTGGACGCGGTCCCGCCCGAGCACCACCTGGGCGGCGCCGACTTCGTCCAGGCCGACATCCGCCAGCCCACCATCGCGCGGGTGCTCGCCGAGACGGGCGCCGACACGGTCGTCCACCTCGACGTCACGGGCACGCCGCTGGGCGGCGGCAGCCGGGCGACGGTGAAGGAGACCAACGTCATCGGCACGATGCAGCTGCTCGGCGCCTGCCAGAAGTCCCCGGCGGTGCAGCGGCTCGTGGTGAAGTCCAGTACGAACGTCTACGGTTCCGCGCCCCGCGACCCGGCCGTCTTCACCGAGACGACCCCGCCCAAGTCCCTGCCGAGCGGCGGCTTCGCCAAGGACGCCGTGGAGGTCGAGGGGTATGTGCGGGGCTTCGCGCGGCGGCGGCCCGATGTCGCCGTGTGCGTGCTGCGGTTCGCCAACATCCTGGGCCCGGCCGCGGAGACGCCGCTCGCCTCGTACTTCGCGCTGCCGGTCCTGCCGACCGTGTTCGGCTACGACCCGCGGCTGCAGTTCGTGCACGAGGACGACGTCATCGAGGTGCTGCGGATCGCCTCGCACGAACCGGCGCGCGGCACCCTCAACAGCGGCACGTTCAACATCGCCGGTGACGGTGTACTGCTGCTGTCCCAGTGCGCCCGGCGCCTCGGACGGCCCACCGTGCCGCTGCTGCTTCCCGCGGTCACCTGGGCGGGCTCCCTGGTGCGTACGCTGGGCATGTCGGACTTCTCGCCCGAGCAGATCCGGCTGCTCACCCACGGGCGGGTGGTGGCGACGGACCAGATGCGCGAGACGCTGGGGTTCCGGCCGAAATACACGACCGCCGAGGCCTTCGCGGACTTCGCCCGCAGCCGCGGCCCGGGGCTGCTGCCGCCGGAGAAGGTCGCCGCGGCCGTGGACCGGATCTCCGCGCTGCCCCTCGCGGGCGGCGGTCATCTCCCGACGCAGAGCGCCAACTGAGGAGCGCAGCAACGATGGCGGACGCCAAGGTCATTCCCTTCGACGACGACCGGTCCCGTGGGAGCGCCGCGCAGCGCCCGGCCCGGCGCCGAAGCCCGGGAAACCGGCGCACGGGCACGGCGCCGGTCCGGGAGGTCCAGCCGCTGCCCGACCGGGCGTCCGCGCAGGATGATGGCCAGGTGAACCCGGAGAGACAGCACGAACGGCACGGACGGCCGCAGCAGGCCGGGCAGGCGCCGACCGGGAGCGGCGGCGGCCTGGAGCGGCGCCTCGCCGGCGGTCTCGCCTTCCTGCGGCGCCGCCTGACGGGTGACTACGAGGTCGACGACTTCGGCTACGACGCCGAACTCACCGACCAGGTGCTGATGTCCCTGCTGCGGCCGGTGTACGAGAAGTACTTCCGGGTGGAGGTGAAGGGCATCGAGAACATCCCCTCCGAGGGCGGCGCGCTGCTCGTCGCCAACCACTCCGGGACGCTCCCGCTGGACGGCCTGATGATGCAGGTCGCCGTGCACGACAACCACCCGGCCGGCCGTCATCTGCGGCTGCTCGCGGCGGACCTGGTGTTCATGCTGCCGGTGATCAACGAACTCGCCCGGAAGCTCGGCCACACCCTCGCCTGCGCCGAGGACGCCGAGCGGCTGCTGGGGGACGGCGAGCTGGTCGGGGTGATGCCCGAGGGCTTCAAGGGCATCGGCAAGCCGTTCAGCGAGCGCTACAAGCTGCAACGTTTCGGCCGGGGCGGTTTCGTCTCCACGGCGCTGCGGCGGGGCGTGCCGATCGTGCCGTGCTCGATCGTCGGCGCGGAAGAGATCTACCCGATGATCGGCAACGCCAAGACGCTGGCGCGGGTGCTGGGCTTTCCGTACTTCCCGATCACGCCGACGTTCCCGTGGCTCGGTCCGCTGGGTGCGGTGCCGTTGCCGACGAAGTGGACGATCCAGTTCGGTGAGCCGATCCCGACGGACGGCTACCCGCCGGAGGCGGCCGAGGACCCGATGCTGATGTTCAACCTGACGGACCAGGTCAGGGAGCAGATCCAGCACACCCTGTACAAGCTGCTGGTGCAGCGCCGGTCGGTGTTCTTCTAGCGACTGTGCACCAAGGCCTTCCGGCCGTACGACGACGGGGGCGCCCTCTCGAAAAGGGCGCCCCCGTCGTCGTACGGCCGGAAGGGTTACTCCTCGTCCTCGCTGTCGATGCCGAGGCCGGGCAGCAGGCCCGGGATGAGGGGCGGGACCGTGACGTCCGGCTCGCGGGTGGGCGGTTTGCTCGTGGGCGGTGCCGAGGGAGCGGTGTCCTTCGGCGGGTCGAGCAGTCCGCCGGTGTTGCCGCCGAGCAGGCCGTCGTCCTCGCGGGCGTCGGTCGACTTGCTGGGTTTGCTGCTGGAGCCGGTCTCGCCGCTGCCGCTTCCGGTGCTGGGCGCGGTGGGGCCGCCGGGGGCGGTGGCGCCGGTGGGTGCCCGGCCGGTGCCCGGCCGGTCGTCCGTGCCGCCGTCCTGCGCCGGGGGCTCCGGGAGGAGGGAGCGCAGCGGTTCGACGTCCTGGTCTATGGCGTCGAAGACCGAGGACACCTCCTCGCTGACGTCGCCGAGCTGGATGGGGAGCTTGTCGCGGATGGCGCCCCAGGTCTCGCGGTGGGAGCGCGAGAAGGAGGAGAGGGCCTGGATGGGGGCGAGGGAGTCGGGGTCGCGCTCGTAGACCGCGGAGAGCAGGCGGTGGCCCTCGGAGGCGTCGTACCGCATGCCGGACAGGGTGCGGCGGATCTCGGTGAGGGACTCGTGGTCGAGCTGTCCGCCGCGGCCCCGGTCCAGGAGCCGGCGCGCTTCGTTGAGCCGGGTGGAGGCCTGGTCGAGGTGGGCCCGGCCGCGCTCGTCGTCGTCTCCGGCGAGGCCCAGCTTGAAGTCCTCGATGCCGCGCTTCAGCCCGTACAAGGAGTCACCGGGGAGGGCGTCGGAGCTGGCGGCGGCGACTCCGCCGAAGGCGCTCGCCGCCACACCCACGCTGAGGCCGCCCGCGGTGAGGCCCTTGGCCAGCCGTGTCCGCGGCCGGAACTTCTTCAGCGGGGCCGCCCGGTGAGCGCCGCGGGCCCGGGAGGAGCGCTGCCCGGGCAGTGAAGGGTCTGCTGCCCCGCCGTCCTGGAGCATGGCCTCCATGGCGGCCAGCAGCTGGGCGCGCTGGACGACCTTGACCTCGGGGTCCAGCTCCGGTCTGGGCAGCGCGCCGAGGCCGGCGGCGAGGGACAGCATGCGTCCCTGGTCCGTCGGGGCCGGTTCAGCGGCGGCCGGTGCCGGTTGTGCCGGTGCCGGTTGTGCCGGTGCCGGCGGTGCGGCGTCCGCCGGTGCCGGATCTTCGGACTGTTCGGCCGCCGCGGCCCGCTCGGACTGCTCCTCCAGGGCCTGGGCGAAGGCGTTCGCCCGCCGGTGCGCCGATACATTCGCGATCACTGGCGGCACCTCCTCTCGTCAGGACGGTCGACTCCCCAGGGGGTCCTGAGGGTTGCACACCTTGAGCACATCCACACGATCGAGTGATCGGAGTCGGCCAGGGGTGACCACAGGGAGCCTGCATCCCGCACAACGAGCGGCTCGGCACTTGGGTTACGGACGGCGGATGATCCGATCCGGAAGTCAACGGACTTTCACAGACCGTGAGTTGGCAATTGCGGAACGTGTGGTTCAGCGGGTGTCGTCCGGCAGGAGCCGTGCGAGGGTGCGGACGGCCCGGTACTGGAGGGTCTTGATGGCGCCCTCGTTCTTGCCCATCACGCGCGCGGTCTCGGCGACGGACAGGCCCTGGAGGAAGCGGAGCGTCACGCACTCCTGCTGCTGGGGGTTGAGCCGCCGTACCGCGTCGAGCAGTGCGGCGTTGGAGAGGGACTCCAGGACGGACTCCTCGGGCGAGCGCTCCACCTCGTTCGCGTCGAGCATCTCGCCGGTGGTGACCTCCAGTCGGAAGCGGCTGGACTTGAAGTGGTCGGCGACGAGGTTGCGGGCGATGGTCACGAGCCAGGCGCCGAAGTCGCGCCCCTGCCAGGTGAACGTGCCGATCCTGCGCAGGGCGCGCAGAAAGGTCTCGCTCGTCAGGTCCTCGGCGGTCGCCTTGCCGCCCACCCGGTAGTAGATGTACCGGTACACCGTGTCGCTGTACTGGTCGTAGAGGCGCCCGAAGGCTTCGGCCTCGCCGGCCTGGGCGCGCTCGACGAGGTCCATCATGCGGGCGCTGTCACTGTCCGCCGCGGGGCGGCGGGCGGTGGTGGCGCCGGTCGAGCGCCCTCGTCTGCCGAGGGCGGCGCTGCCGTCGGCGAGCGCGTAGCACGGGCCGGCGGGTGCGGTGGCAACGGCAAGGGCGGGGACGGCGTACGCGGTGGGGACGAAGCCGCGCAACAGGTCCTGGACCGTTGCGCGCAGCGTAGCCAGGCCCGAGGCGTCAACCCCGACGTGTGGGTACACGGGACTCCCAGAGGCAGAGCTTCCATCACGTGCAGTGCGGGACCATTCACCCGTCGTAGCGACGGACGGGTACCGGATTGCGTCTGAGGAGAATAACGCTTCGTACAGGCCCTGCTACGCCCAGTTGCTCAAATCATCGATTACGTCGCTTCCTTAGCCGATTGACGCTCGATCGAGTGGCGCAGAGTGATCGTTTGGTGATCGGAAAGGTTCGTATTCGGGTTGTGTACCGCGCGGGTTGTGGCCGTGTACGGGCAAGGGGACTGGACGGGAGGGTGACGGGGTACGCCAGTTGGATTGGGCGGCGGTTCCTGGGCCGCCCGGGCGTTGCGCAGGCCGTACCCGGCGCCGGCTAGCGCCGGCGGCGGTGCAGGGCGATCGCCGCGGCCGTGCCGCCCGCCACCGCGCCGACGCCGGCCGCGGCCGGGATGCCGACCTTGGCCGCCTTGCGGCCGGTGCGGTAGTCGCGCAGCCGCCAGTCCAGCCGGCGGGCGTGCTTGCGCAGCTTGGCGTCCGGGTTGATGGCGTAGGGGTGGCCGACCAGGGACAGCATCGGGATGTCGTTGTGCGAGTCGCTGTAGGCGGCGCATCGCGACAGGTCCAGGCCCTCGGCGGCGGCGAGCGCGCGCACCGCCTCCGCCTTCGCCGGGCCGTGCAGCGGTTCGCCGACGAGCCGGCCCGTGTAGACGCCGTCGACCGACTCGGCGACCGTGCCGAGCGCGCCGGTCAGGCCCAGGCGGCGGGCGATGACCGTGGCGATCTCCACGGGAGCTGCCGTGACGAGCCACACCTTCTGGCCGGCGTCCAGGTGGGCCTGGGCGAGCGCGCGGGTGCCCGGCCAGATCCGCTCGGCCATGTACTCGTCGTAGATCTCCTCGCCGATCGACTGCAGCTCGGAGACGCGGTGGCCCTGGACGATGGAGAGGGCCGACTCGCGGGCCTCCTGCATGTGCTCGGGGTCCTCGATGCCGGCCAGCCGGAACCAGGTCTGCTGCCAGGCGAAGCGGGCCAGGTCGCGGGTCTCGAAGAACTTCCGCTTGTACAGGCCGCGTCCGAAGTGGAACAGCGCGGCGCCCTGCATGACGGTGTTGTCCAGGTCGAAGAAGGCGGCGGCCCGGTCGTCGCCGCGGACCGGGAAGTCGGGTTCCGCGCCGGAGACGTCCTGGGTGGTTTTGCGGGCTGCCTCCGCCGAGGCCTCGCCTGCCAGCACGCTGCGCGCCGTGGCGGAGCGCCTACGGGGAGTGAGCCATCCGAGAGCGGCCATGACCGTGAGCATAGCCAGTTTGTTCGGTCCTTCCGGAGTCGAGAGGTTTGGAGGCTGTGAACGCTCCGAGGACGTGTCGTTAAGTCGGGCCCTGGAACAAGGGGCGCTGCAAGAGTGCGGAACGGGGCCCGGCCGAATCGCGCCAACGGCGGGACAATGGCCCGTATGAGTGCCCTCTTCCGCCGAACGGCTCCCCGGTCTCCGCATGACCGGCTCGTCACCCTGATCCGCAAGCCCGGCTGCCACCTGTGCGACGACGCGCAGGTCGTCGTCGAGAAGGTGTGTGCCGACCTCGGCGTGCCCTGGGAGCAGAAGGACATCTCCCAGGACCGTGAACTGCACGACAAGTACTGGGAGCAGATTCCCGTCGTGCTCGTGGACGGAGCGCAGCACACCTTCTGGCGGGTGAGCGAGGCGAGGCTGCGCAAGGCGCTGACTGACTAGTCCGACTGGTCCGGAAAGTGGCTTAGGATCGATGGTGTCTTGGTCTCGGGGGCGGGGATCGTAGAGGAGCGTGTGCGGTTTTGCCCCCGATAAGCGAGGAACGACGGTGCGTGTGCGCCGGTTGCCTCTCGGTGTGCAGGGGTCGCGTGAGCCCGGTCACGTTGGCCGGGCAAATCGGACACCATCTTTGTGCACGCGTTCACAAAGACATAGCCTGCTGTCGACGGGGCGGTCTGGGGACGTGTGACCGCCTGCAGCCCCGCTCTACCCGCAGGAGCACCGTGGCAACTGGCCGAACTCACCGACCGGCGACCCGCAGCCGAGGGATTCCCGAGGCCACCGTCGCGCGGCTTCCGCTGTACCTCCGCGCCCTGACCGCGCTCTCGGAGCGCTCGGTGCCCACGGTCTCCTCGGAGGAACTCGCGGCCGCCGCCGGCGTGAACTCGGCGAAGCTGCGCAAGGACTTCTCCTACCTCGGCTCGTACGGGACCCGGGGCGTGGGCTACGACGTCGAGTATCTCGTCTACCAGATCTCCCGCGAACTCGGCCTGACCCAGGACTGGCCGGTCGTGATCGTCGGTATCGGCAACCTCGGCGCCGCGCTGGCCAACTACGGCGGTTTCGCCTCCCGCGGGTTCCGGGTCGCGGCCCTCATCGACGCCGATCCCGCGATGGCCGGGAAGCCCGTCGCCGGGATGCCCGTCCAGCACACCGACGAGCTGGAAAAGATCATCACGGACAACGGCGTGTCCATCGGTGTGATCGCCACCCCGGCCGGTGCCGCCCAGCAGGTCTGCGACC
The DNA here is from genome assembly GCF_040682395.1 of Streptomyces sp. NPDC051207. Taxonomy (NCBI): domain Bacteria; kingdom Bacillati; phylum Actinomycetota; class Actinomycetes; order Kitasatosporales; family Streptomycetaceae; genus Streptomyces; species Streptomyces sp. NPDC051207. The sequence continues at coordinate 11,109 of NZ_JBFBAX010000005.1, forward strand.
GGCTCGTGGCCGCCGGTGTCACCTCCATCCTGAACTTCGCGCCCACCGTGCTGACCGTCCCCGACGGCGTCGACGTGCGCAAGGTCGACCTCTCCATCGAGCTGCAGATCCTCGCCTTCCACGAGCAGCGCAAGGCGGGCGAGGAAGCCGCCGCCGAGGCCGCCGCCGTACCGGCCGCCGCCACCCGCGACGCGTCCGCCGACCAGGGGCCCGACGGGGACGTACCCGCCGTGATGCCGGCATGAGTCTCCTCGTCGTCGGGCTCAGCCACCGCAGCGCCCCGGTCAGCGTCCTGGAGCGGGCCTCGCTGGGCGCGGACGCCCAGGTCAAGCTGTTGCAGGACACGGTCGCCGCCGAACCGGCCGCCGAAGCCGCCCTGCTGGCGACCTGCAACCGCATCGAGCTGTACGCCGACGTGGACAAGTTCCACGCCGGTGTCGCCGAGCTGTCCACGCTGCTCGCCCAGCACAGCGGGGTCGGCCTGGACGAACTCACTCCTTATCTCTACGTGCACTACGAGGACCGGGCCGTCCACCACCTGTTCTCGGTGGCCTGCGGGCTGGACTCGATGGTCGTCGGCGAGGGCCAGATCCTCGGCCAGATCAAGGACTCCCTGGCCAAGGCGCAGGACCTGCACACCGCCGGGCGGCTCCTCAACGACCTGTTCCAGCAGGCCCTCAGGGTCGGCAAGCGCGCCCACTCCGAGACCGGCATCGACCGCGCCGGCCAGTCGCTGGTCACCTTCGGCCTGGAGCAGCTCGCCGGCGGGGCCGCCGTCGAGCAGTGGGCGCGCGGCAAGAAGGCCGTCGTGATCGGCGCCGGATCGATGTCGTCGCTGGCCGCGGCCACGCTGGCGCGCGCCGGGGTCGCCGAGATCGTCGTCGCCAACCGCACACAGGAGCGCGCCGAGCGGCTCGCCCGGATCCTCGCCGAGGGTGACGACACGGATGTCGCGGCGCGTGCCGTGCCCATGGACCAGGTCGCCGGTGAACTGACACGTGCCGATCTCGCCGTGTCCTGCACCGGGGCGACCGGGCTGGTGCTGACGGCGGAGTCGGTGGCCGCGGCCGTGGAGGGCCGGATCGGCCGGGGCGCCGACGGGACGGCCGTCGCCGTTGCGGGCCGGGATGCCGGTGAGACGGCCGCCGCGCGCATACGCAGGGCGGGCGAGGCGCAGACGCCGTTGCCGCCCGCCGGGGCCGGTGCCGAGGACGGCTGTCCCCTCGACCTGTCCGCCGTACAGCCCGGCTTCTCCGTCATGGGGGAGGCCGCCGTGGCCGGTATGGACGCCGCCACGCTGGAACAGCACGCTGCGTGGGCCGCCGGCGGCGCCGTGGACCGCCGCGAGCAGGCCCGAGAGGCCGACGCCGAGCTGATCGGCGCGCTCGCCGCGACCGCCGCGGCCGTCGGCCGCATCCCGGAGCGGCGCCGGCCCGAACCGGTCGCGGGAGCCCCGCGGCCCGCGCCCGTCCTCTTCCTCCTCGACCTCGCCATGCCGCGCGACATCGACGCCGCCGTGCACCGGCTGCCCGGCGTCCGGCTGGTCGACATCGAGTCGCTCGCCGAGGCATCCGCGGACGCCCCGATGGCGGCCGACGTCGACCAGGTCCGCCGTATCGTCTCCGACGAGGTGGCCGCCTTCGGGGCGGCGCTGCGGGCCGCGCACATCACGCCGACCGTCGTGGCGCTGCGCACCATGGCCGCCGACGTCGTCGCCAGTGAGATGGCCCGGCTGGAGGGGCGGCTGCCCGCCCTCGACGACCGGCACCGCGCCGAGATCACGCAGACCGTCAAGCGCGTCGTGGACAAGCTGCTGCACGCGCCGACCGTCCGGGTCAAGCAGCTCGCGGCGGAACCCGGCGGCGCCGGATACGCGGACGCGCTGCGCACCCTGTTCGACCTCGACCCCGAGACGGTGGCCGCCGTCTCCCGGGCCGGGGGCAGCACCGAGAAGCAGGACCGGAACCTCCAGAACGACCAGAACGACCAGAACGGCCAGAGCGCCAAGAACCGAGGGCCAGCATGAGTGACAAGGCACTACGGCTCGGGACCAGGCGGAGCAGGCTCGCCATGGCCCAGTCCGGGCAGGTCGCGGACGCCGTGAGCCAGGTGACCGGACGGCCCGTCGAGCTCGTCGAGATCACCACGTACGGAGACACCTCCCGCGAGCATCTCGCGCAGATCGGCGGCACGGGCGTCTTCGTGACCGCCCTGCGCGACGCGCTGGTCAGGGGCGAGGTCGACTTCGCGGTGCACTCCCTGAAGGACCTGCCGACCACGCAGCCCGAGGAACTCGTGCTGGCCGCCGTGCCGGTGCGCGAGGACCCGCGCGACGTGATCGTGGCCCGGGACGCGCTGAAGTTCACCGACCTGCCGCGCGGGGCGCGGATCGGCACCGGTTCGCCGCGTCGCATGGCGCAGCTCAACGCGTACGCCCGCAGCCACGGGCTGGACATCGAGACGGTCCCGATCCGGGGCAACGTCGACACCCGTATCGGGTTCGTGCGGGACGGGAAGCTCGACGCGGTCGTGCTGGCCGCCGCCGGGCTGAACCGGATCGGGCGGAGTGACGAGGTGACCGACTTCCTGTCGGTCGACACGGTTCTGCCCGCCCCCGGCCAGGGGGCCCTGGCGATCGAGTGCGCCGCGCACGACGCGGACCTGATCGCCGCGCTCGCCGAGCTCGACGACCCGTTCACGCGGGCCGCCGTGACCGCCGAGCGGTCACTGCTCGCCGCCCTGGAGGCCGGTTGCAGCGCCCCCGTGGGCGCGTTGGCCGACCTCGCCCCGGTTCCCGGCTCCGGCCGGGACTGGGCGGACCCCCGGGCCGACAGGCAGATTGTCAAGGAAATGCGCCTGCGAGGTGTTGTCGGCACGACCGACGGTGCCACGATGGTGCAGCTGTCCACCACCGGTCCCGTGCCCCGAGCGCACGACCAGGCGGCGGCACTCGGTCGCGGACTCGCCACCGAGATGCTCGCCCAGGGCGCGGCCGGTCTGATGGGGGAGCGAGCACATTGAGCCCCACCACTCTTCCCGCCGGTCCGGAACACGGGCACGTCACCTTCCTCGGTGCCGGACCCGGAGATCCGGGACTGCTGACCCTGCGAGCCGTCGAGGCGCTGGCGCACGCGGACGTACTCGTCGCCGAGCACGAGGTGCTCGACGTGGTGCGCCTGCACGCCAGGCAGGGCGTCGCCGAGGTGCACACGGACGCGGACGCCCCGGCGGACGCATCCGGCGCCGCCGGTCCTGCCGCCAAGGCGCATCCGGGCACGGGCACGCCTCAGCTGACGGTCATTGACGGTTCGTCAACAACCGTTGGTGGCCCGGCGTCGCGGGATGCCGCACATCTTGTCATGGAGGCCGCGCGGGGCGGCAGGCGGGTCGTGCGTGCGGTGTCCGGGGACCCCGGGCTCGACGCGTACGCCGCCGAGGAGATGCTGGCGTGCGCCGCCGCCGGGGTGCCCTTCGAGGTGGTCCCCGGTGTCGCGACGGCCGTCGGCGTGCCCGCGTACGCCGGGGTGCCGCTGCGGGACGCGCACGGCACCGACGTGCGGTTCGTGGACGCGCGCACCGCGTCGGACCGGTGCTGGACCGAGGTCGGCGCCTCCGACGGCACGGTGGTCGTCTCCACGACGCTCGACCAGGTGGCCGCCGCGGCCGGTGAGCTGGTCACTGCGGGCCGCAAGCCGGACACGCCGCTGACGGTCACCGTCGCCGGTACGACCACCCGGCAGCGGACCTGGACGGCGACGCTCGGCACGATCGCGCAGACGCTGAAGCAGGCCAAGGTGCTGCCGTCGCCCGAGGGCGGGCGGCCGGTGATAGCCGTGGTCGGTGAGCGTTTCGCCGTCGCCCGGCGCGAGGAGCTGTCCTGGTTCGAGAACAAGCCGCTGTTCGGCTGGAAGGTTCTCGTGCCGCGGACCAAGGAGCAGGCGGCGTCGCTCTCCGACCAGCTGCGGTCGTACGGGGCCGTGCCGCACGAGGTGCCGACGATCGCCGTCGAGCCGCCGCGCACGCCCCAGCAGATGGAGCGGGCGGTCAAGGGCCTGGTGACCGGCCGCTACGAGTGGATCGCGTTCACGTCGGTCAACGCGGTCAGGGCGGTCCGGGAGAAGTTCGAGGAGTACGGCCTGGACGCGCGTGCCTTCGCGGGCATCAAGGTCGCCGCGGTGGGCGAGCAGACGGCCAAGGCGCTGATCGCCTTCGGCGTGAAGCCGGACCTGGTGCCGAGCGGTGAGCAGTCGGCCGCCGGTCTGCTGGAGGACTGGCCGCCGTACGACCCGGTGTTCGACCCGATCGACCGGGTCTTCCTGCCGCGGGCCGACATCGCCACGGAGACGCTGGTCGCCGGGCTGATCGAGCTGGGCTGGGAGGTGGACGACGTGACCGCCTACCGCACGGTGCGCGCGTCGCCGCCGCCGGCGGAGACCCGGGAGGCGATCAAGGGCGGCGGTTTCGACGCGGTGCTGTTCACGTCGTCCTCGACGGTCCGGAACCTGGTGGGCATCGCGGGCAAGCCGCACAACGTGACGGTGATCGCCTGTATCGGCCCGGCGACGGCCAAGACGGCCGAGGAGCACGGGCTGCGGGTCGATGTGATGGCTCCGGAGCCGTCGGTGCACAAGCTGGCGGAGGCCTTGGCGGACTTCGGCCGCCGCCGCCGCGCCGCCGCCCTGGAGGCGGGCGACCCGGTGACCCGGCCGAGCGAGCGGCGTCCGGGGGCGCGGAGACGGCGGTCCACGACCTGAGGCCGTCCGGCGGGGTGAGGTCGTACGTGTGAGGAGGCGGCGGGGCGTGCGGGGGAGCACGCCCCGCCGCCGTGCGCGGGAAGGCGTGGACACGACCCTGTCCATGTGCCCGGTCAGGCCGGAAGCCGTGCTTCGACGACGATCGTGCCGAGTGCTCGCCCGGTGGGGGCGGGGAGGCAGCGTGCCCGGACGGCTTGGAAGCCGTGAGCGCGTGCGATGCGGGCCCAGGCCTCGGGGGGATGACACCAGCGGTTCACCGTCATCTCCCTGCCGTCCGGGCCCTTTCCGTACATGGGGCGGCGGCCTTCGAGGTGCTGCGGGGTCTCACCGTGCGAGAACGCGAACACCCCCTCCGGCGAGAGCCGCTCGGCCACCAGCGGGAGAAGTTCTTCCGGGTCGGTGAACCACACCGCTCCCCAGATCGAGTAGATCGCGTCGTACGTCTGGTCACACGTGCGGAGGAAGGAGCACGCCTCTCCCTCCTCGATCGTCAGGCCGGGAACGTCCTTCCACCACCTGCGGGCCCGCTCGACCTGCACGGGGGACAGGTCCAGCGCCGTGACGCGTACTCCTCGGCGCGCCAGCCATGACGCCTCCCGGCATTCGGCCGCTCCCAGTTCCAGCGCGGTGCGCGGCCGGCCGAGCAGTTCGGCTCCCGGGCCGTGACCTTCGTACTGCGTCCACTCGAAAGCCGTCACGTCAGGAGGTGGCGACGGTCCCTCCCGGTCCGGTTTGTAGCGGTCCCAGAAGAAAACGGGGTCGTGGGACGGATGGGGCATGGGCGTCCTTGAGGGGCAGTCGGCAGGGTGCTGAGCACCGTAGCCGTGGCCCACGCGCGACACGCCATGAAGACATGAGAGGGTCCGGGTGCCCGCCGAGGACACCCGGACCCGGCCGGACACGACCGGTCAGTGGCAGTTCTCGCCCGGCCTGCAGGGACCGCACCTGGCGAAGTCGCGCTCCCACAACTTCCAGTCCACGGGGAACCCGTTCCCGGCGATGATGTGTGCCGTGCGTTCCACCGAGCCGTCGTACTTGAACTCGATCTCCGGGATGTGCTCTTGTCGCCGGGGCGCAGCACCGGGGCGTGGATCTCGGACAGGGCGAAGAGGTCGGGTGGTGAGGGGTGGTGGGCGTCGCGTCCTCCGTGGTGGGCGTGTCGAGGGCCGGGGCGGACTGCGGTCAGGCACCGGTGTGCGGCGGACGAGGTGTCGGGGTGCGGCCCGGTCATGCGGCGGCGTGTGGTGGAAGAGAGAGCCGCGAGGGTCCTTCCCCAGCGTGGACCCCGGTGCGCGGGGTCGCGCGCGGCCCTTCCGGGTGCCCCGCATCTCCGACGCCCAGTCGGCAAATCGGGTGTCTGTGCGGGCGTAGCGTAGGAGGCATGACGACGTACGGATCCTTCCCGGGTACGCGGCCCAGGCGGCTGCGCACCACCCCCGCGCTGCGCCGCATGGTCGCCGAGACCCGGCTGCATCCGGCCGACTTCATCCTGCCCGCGTTCGTGCGGGAGGGTGTCGCCGAGCCGGTGCCCGTCGAAGCCATGCCCGGTGTCGTGCAGCACACCCGGGACAGCCTGAAGAAGGCCGCCGCGGAGGCCGTCGCGGCCGGCGTCTCCGGGATCATGCTGTTCGGCGTGCCGGAGGAGTCCAAGAAGGACGCCCGCGGGACCGCCGGGACCGACCCGGACGGCATCCTCCAGGTCGCGCTGCGGGACGTCCGGGCCGAGGTCGGCGACGATCTGATCGTCATGTCGGACCTGTGCCTCGACGAGTTCACCGACCACGGCCACTGCGGTGTCCTGGACGGCGAGGGCCGCGTGGACAACGACGCCACCCTGGAGCGGTACGCCGAGATGGCCCGGGTGCAGGCCGAGGCGGGCGCGCACGTCGTCGGGCCGAGCGGCATGATGGACGGCCAGATCGGTGTCGTACGGGAGGCGCTCGACCGGATCGGCCGGCAGGACGTGTCGATCCTCGCCTACACCGTGAAGTACTCCTCCGCCTTCTACGGCCCCTTCCGCGAGGCCGTCGGGTCCTCCCTGACCGGCGACCGCAAGACCTACCAGCAGGACCCGGCGAACGCCCGGGAGTCCCTGCGGGAACTCGCCCTCGACCTGGAGGAGGGCGCCGACATGGTGATGGTGAAGCCGGCCGGGCCCTACCTCGACATCCTGGCGCGGGTCGCGGACGCCGTGGACGTGCCGGTGGCGGCGTACCAGATCTCCGGCGAGTACGCGATGGTCGAGGCCGCCGCCGAGAAGGGCTGGATCGACCGGGACCGGGCGATCCTGGAGGCGCTGACCGGGATCAAGCGGGCCGGGGCGCGGAACATCCTGACGTACTGGGCGACCGAGGTCGCGCAGAAGTTGCGGTGACCGGCGGGCGCGGCCCCGGGCGGGTGGCCGGCCCGGTGTCCGGATCGCGGTCAATGCGGTTGTAGGGCGCAGGTATTTCTCTACAGTGCGGGGAACGTCGCCGTCCCCCGAGGAGCGTCCCGTGACCGTCGCCGAGTCAACCCCCGCTCACGCCCCCGCCCACGTCCCGCCGCTCGCCGCGCGGGTCCGGTCCGTCGAGGGCTCGCCCGTGCGGGACATCCTCGCCGTCACCGCCCGCCCCGAGGTGATCAACTTCGCGGGCGGGCTCCCGGCGCCGGAACTGTTCGACACCGAGGGCATCGCCGCCGCGTACCAGGCGGTGCTGACGGGGGCGCCCGCGCAGGCGCTCCAGTACGCCACGACCGAGGGCGAACCGGTGCTGCGGGCCGCGCTCGCCGCGCGCACCTCGGCCCGGGGCCTGCCGACCGGCCCGGACGACCTCCTCGTCACCACCGGCTCCCAGCAGGCGCTGTCCCTCCTCGCCACGGCCCTGGTCGAACCCGGCGACACCGTCCTCGTGGAAAACCCCTGCTACCTCGCGGCACTTCAGGCCTTCGGCCTCGCGGGGGCGCGCGTGCTGGCCGTGCCCGGCGACGCGGACGGCGTGGACCCGGTGGCCCTGGACGACCTCGTGGTCCGCGAACGGCCCCAGCTGCTCTACACGGTCCCCACCTTCCAGAACCCCACCGGCCGGACCCTGCCCGCCGACCGCCGCGCCGCCGTGGCCGCCGTCGCCGCCCGGCGCGGGCTGTGGATCATCGAGGACGACCCGTACGGCGAGCTGCGCTTCGAGGGCGAGCGGGTGCCGTGGATCGCCTCCCTGGACGACGCCCGCGACCGCACCGTGCTCCTCGGCTCCTTCTCCAAGGTGATGGCGCCGGGGCTGCGGCTGGGCTGGCTGCGGGCGCCCCGTGAGCTGCGCCGCGCCTGCGCGGTCGCCAAGCAGGCCGCCGACCTGCACACCCCGACCGTCAACCAGCTCGCCGCCGCGCGGTACCTGGCCGACAACGACCTCGACGGCCACGTCGCCCGCGTCGCCACCGCCTACCGCTCCCGCCGCGACGCCATACTGGCCGGCCTCCCCGCCGCGCTGCCCGACGGCTCGGTCTGGAACCGCCCCGAGGGCGGCATGTTCCTGTGGGCACGGCTGCCCGACGGCCACGACACGACGGCCCTGCTCCCTCAGGTCGTCCGGCACGACGTGGCCTACGTCCCCGGCGCCCCCTTCTACGCGGGCGTCCCCGACCGCGCCACCCTGCGGCTGTGCTTCGTCACGCAGACGCCGGAAGAGATCGGGGAGGGGTTGCGGAGGCTGGGGGAGGGGCTGGCCCCTGGTCCCACGAGAAGTGCCACACCGGCTGGTTGAGCAGCCGGCGCTCGGCGTACAGGTGACTTCAGGCGCGCCCACTGACCACGAAGGCGGCCCACGTGGCGGGGGAGACCCTGAGGGTGGGGCCGGTGGGGTTCTTCGAGTCGCGGATGTGGATGGCTTCAGGGGTGCGGGCGACTTCGAGGCACGCCTCGTCCTCATCGCTGCTGTAACTGGACTTGAACCAATGAAGTGCCGTGCTCATAGCTCTCCTAGCAGCCGGTCCAGCAGGTCCATGGAGTCTTCGGGAGTCAGTGCCTGCGAGCGCAGCATCGCATACTTGCGCGTAAGGATGGACACGTCATCCGGATCGGCGACCAGCCGACTCCCCCGGTGCGCTGCGGCGTAGGCGAGGTGCTGGTGGTCGACCGTCTCCATGAGTGTGAAGGGCCCCGCGAGGCCGGCGTGCGTGGTCCGGTTCAGCGGAAGAACCTGCAGCGTGATGGCGGCGATTTCAGCAGACTTGCGCAGGTGGTGGATCTGCGCGCGATGCACTTCGGCGCCCCCGAGAGGGAAGAGCAGCGCCGGTTCCCAGATGACGAGGCTCATCGTCGGGGGGTCCTCGCGGTGAATGACTTCCTGGCGCTTGAGACGGGCTGCCGTCAAAGCCGCGAGCTCCTCCTCGCTGTACGCGGGCACCCGTGAGCCGAAGACCGCTCGGGCGTACGGCTCGGTCTGGAGAATGCCGGGCAGAACGGAGTCGTCGTACCAGGAGAGCGAGATCGCCTCCCGCTCGTGGTGCATGTAGTCCTCGACGTAAAGCGGGAACTGGTCGATCTCTGGCAACTTGGCGACAGCGGTGGCCAGCAGCCCTTTGGTGTCGAGGAGTTCGTCCAGCTTCTCGGCAAGGTCGGGCAGCAGTGCCCGTCTTCCCTGCTCGATCGACGCGATGGTCTCCTCGTCGACCGACAGCAAGGCGGCGAGGGCGCGCTGTGTGTAGCCTGCGGCCTTGCGGGCCATCTGCACTTGCGCTCCCAGCATCCGCATGGCCGAGAGGTTCTTCTTTCGCGGTGACGGCACGCTGTCTCCCCCTTCAACGATCCGTACAAAAGCCGAGTACGCGCTCACTCACTGATCCACCGTAGTCACTCTGCGCGACAGTCGTCTCGTGAACGCGGTGAATGAACTCCCCTGCCAGCGAGACCAGTTCTTCCCCCGCAGCCGCAGCTCCGTGCCTGCGGCGCGGCGGTCGGCGTGGTGGGCGTTGACGTACTGGGGGCTCGGTGAATGGGAGCGCGGCGACGACGTCCTGCTGTGCGTGAGCGAGCTGACGACCAACGCCCTGGTGCACGGCGTACCGCCCGGGCGGCGCTTCCTCCTGCGCATGCGCCACGACGGCCACGGCGTCCGCGTCGAGGTGCACGACAGCGGCGACGGCGTGCCGCGTATCGCCGACCGGGCCGACGAGGGCGGGCGCGGCCTGCTGCTGGTGGCGGCGCTGGCCGACAGGTGGGGCGTGGGCGCGCGCTCCCCCGGCAAGGTGGTGTGGGCCGAGTTCGACAAATGAGTGCGCGTCAGATGCGTGCGAAACTTTCGCTCAGTCTCTCCCGGCTTGTGATCTTGCGGTTCTGAGGGGAGTTGTTTGAGTTTGAATTTTCCTCGCCTGTACGTGACTTGAGCTGCTCATTCGCTCAACTCACCGCTCCTCGACGTCCATCGAAGCTTTCGAAACTCGTGCCGAAACTGTTGACTGCCGATCTCCGCAGGCCAACACTGGCGCCGCGCTGCACCCGCAATGCAGGCGTACACGAGGAGGAAGCACGGACATGAACGCGCTTGTGCGTTGGATCAGGAGAGGCTGCGCCGTCGCGCTGGCCTTCGTGGTCGTGACGGCGCTGCCCGGCACCGCCAGTGCCGACACGCTCGTCACGACCAACCAGACCGGCACCAACAACGGCTACTACTACTCGTTCTGGACCGACAGCCAGGGCACCGTCTCCATGAACATGGGCGCCGGCGGCCAGTACAGCACCCAGTGGCGCAACACCGGCAACTTCGTGGCCGGCAAGGGCTGGTCCACGGGTGGGCGGCGGACCGTGCAGTACTCGGGGACCTTCAGCCCGTCCGGCAACGCCTACCTGACGCTGTACGGGTGGTCGACCAACCCGCTGGTCGAGTACTACATCGTGGACAACTGGGGCACCTACCGGCCCACCGGGACGTTCAAGGGCACGGTCACCAGCGACGGCGGCACGTACGACATCTACGAGACGACGCGGTACAACGCCCCCTCCATCGAGGGCACCAAGACCTTCAAGCAGTTCTGGAGCGTCCGGCAGGCCAAGCGGACCGGCGGGACCATCACGACCGGGAACCACTTCGACGCCTGGGCCCGCGCCGGCATGAACCTCGGCACGATGAACTACATGATCATGGCCACCGAGGGCTACCAGAGCAGCGGCAGCTCCAACATCACCGTCGGCGGGACCGGTACCGGCGGTGGCGGCGGTGGCGGCACCGGGTGCACCGCCACCCTGTCCGCCGGGGAGAAGTGGAGCGACCGCTACAACCTCAACGTCTCGGTCAGCGGCGCCAGCAACTGGACCGTGACCATGAACGTGCCCTCCCCGGCCAAGGTGCTCTCCACGTGGAACGTCAGCGCCAGCTACCCCAGCAGCCAGACCCTCGTCGCCAAGCCCAACGGCAGCGGCAACAACTGGGGCGCCACCATCCAGGCCAACGGCAACTGGACCTGGCCGACCGTCTCGTGCAGCGCCGGCTGACCCCGAACCCCCGTCTGGAGCACTCCGTATGAAGATCCGCGTCAAGAAGAGAATCGTGGCGGGGCTCGCCGTCGCCGCGACCGTGCTCGCCAGTGGGCTCACCGTCGGCGCCGGGCCCGCGCAGGGCGCGCCGGCCGCCGCCTGCAACGGGTACGTCGCGCTGACCTTCGACGACGGCCCGTCCAGCAGCACGTCGTCGCTGCTCAGCACGTTGCAGCAGAACGGGCTGCGGGCCACCATGTTCAACCAGGGCAATTACGCCGCCGCCAACCCGTCGCTGGTCAGGGCGCAGGTCGACGCCGGGATGTGGGTCGGCAACCACAGCTACACCCATCCGCACCTGACGCAGCTGAGCCAGGCGCAGATCGACTCCGAGATATCGCGGACCCAGCAGGCCATCGCCGGCGCCGGCGGCGGCACGCCCAAGCTGTTCCGGCCCCCGTACGGGGAGACCAACGCGACGGTACGGACCGTCGAGGCCAAGTACGGGCTGACCGAGATCCTGTGGGACGTCGACTCGCAGGACTGGAACGGGGCCACCACCGACGCCATCGTGCAGGCCGCCTCGCGGCTGACGAACGGTCAGGTCATGCTGATGCACGACTGGTCGGCCAACAGCAGGGCCGCCCTGCCCCGCATCGCCCAGAACCTCGCGAGCCGGGGTCTGTGCGCCGGGATGATCTCGCCGTCCACCGGGCGGGCCGTCGCCCCCGACGGCGGCAGCGGTGGCGGCGGTGGCGGCACCGCATGCACCGCCACCCTGTCCGCCGGGCAGACCTGGAGCGACCGGTACAACCTCAACGTCTCGGTCAGCGGCTCGAACACGTGGACCGTGACGATGAACGTGCCGTCCCCGGCCAAGGTGCTGTCCACCTGGAACGTCAGCGCCAGCTACCCGAGCCCCCAGACCCTCGTCGCCAAGCCCAACGGCAGCGGCAACACCTGGGGCGTGACCATCCAGCACAACGGCAACCGCACCTGGCCGACCGTCTCCTGCAGCGTCGGCTGACAACAGCCGGGAGCGGCGCGGCGACCCCGGGCCGCCGCGCCGCTCCCGGTGCCTGCGTCAGAGGCGTTCCGGCGTGCGGATGCCCAGCAGGGCCATGCCCCGGTGCAGCGTCCGCGCCGTGATGTCGCACAGGAACAGGCGGTTCTCCACCTGCTCCGGCGAATCCGCCTTCAGCACCGGGCACTTGTCGTAGAACGTCGTGTACAGCGAGGCCAGCTGGTACAGGTACGCCGTCAGCTTGTGCGGGGCGTACTCCCTCGCCGCCTCCGCCACCGTCTCCGCGAACGCGTCCGCGTGCAGGCCCAGCGCCCGCTCCGCGCCGGACAGTTCCAGCTCCGGGTGTGCCGCCGGGCGGACGTCGCCCGCCTTGCGCAGGATCGACTGGATTCGGGCGTACGCGTACTGGAGGTACACGCTCGTGTCGCCGTTCAGCGAGACCATCTGGTCCAGGTCGAACTTGTAGTCGCGGTTCGCCGACGTCGACAGGTCCGCGTACTTGACCGCGCCGATGCCCACCTGCGTGCCCCGTTCGGCGATCTCCTCCTCCGAGAGGTCCTGCGCCTTGTCCCGGACGACGGCCGACGCGCGGTCGATCGCCTCGTCCAGCAGGTCCACCAGCCGCACCGTCTCGCCCGCACGGGTCTTGAACGGCTTGCCGTCCTTGCCGAGGACCGTGCCGAACGCCAGCTGGTGCGCCTTCACGTCCTCGTTCAGCCAGCCGGCCCTGCGGGCCGTCTCGAAGACCATCCTGAAGTGCAGCGACTGGCGGGCGTCCACGACGTAGAGGAGCGTGTCCGCCTTGAGGTGGAAGACGCGGTCGCGGATCGCCGACAGGTCGGTGGCCGCGTAGCCGTAGCCGCCGTCCGACTTCTGCACGATCAGCGGGACCGGCTTGCCGTCCGGGCCCTTGACGTCGTCGAAGAAGACGCACAGCGCGCCCTCCGAGCGGACCGCCACACCGGACTCCTCCAGCAGGCGGCACGTCTCGGCCAGCATGTCGTTGTACCCCGACTCGCCGACGATGTCCGCGTCCCGGATCTCCATGTCCAGCTTGTCGAAGACGGAGAAGAAGTAGATCTTCGACTCGTCCACGAACTTCTGCCACATGGCGAGCGTCTGCGGGTCACCGGCCTGGAGGTCCACCACCCGGCGCCGGGCCCGCGTCTTGAACTCCTCGTCCGAGTCGAAGTGCGCGCGCGCGGCCTTGTAGAGACGGTCGAGGTTCGACATCGCCTCCTCGCCGGACACCTCGGCATCCTTGTGGTCCAGCTCGTGCGGGTGCTCGTCCAGGTACTGGATGAGCATGCCGAACTGGGTGCCCCAGTCGCCGATGTGGTGCCGGCGGACCACCGTCTCGCCGGTGAACTCCAGCAGCTGCGCCAGCGAGTCGCCGATCACCGCCGAGCGCAGGTGGCCGACGTGCATCTCCTTCGCCACGTTCGGCTGCGCGTAGTCGATCACCGTCGTGCCCGGCTGCCGCGCGACCGGGACGCCGAGGCGGCCCGTGTCGTCCGCGTACCGCTCGGCCAGGTTCGCGGTGATCGCCCGGTCGGCGATCGTCACGTTCAGGAAGCCGGGTCCGGAGACCTCGATGTCCTTGATCACGTCACCCGATGCGACCCGGGAGACGACCTGCGCCGCCAGCTCCCGCGGGTTGGCCTTGGCCTTCTTGGCGAGCGCCAGGATGCCGTTCGCCTGGAAGTCGGCCCGGTCGCTCCGTCGCAGCAGCGGGTCCGCGGAACCGGCCTCCGGCAGGGCGGTGGCGAGGGCGGCGGCGAGGCGCTGGTGGACGAGATCGGTGAGCGACGTGACCGAGGTCATGAGGTGGGAGCCGTTCTCCTCGTGGGATCGATAGACACGGCAAGTATCCCACGGGGGGCAAAGCGGTTTTCGCGGTCGGGAGACGGTCTGTGACAATGGGGTGTCACCCGTTCAGGAAGAAGGACGTGCCGATCGTGGCTCAGAGCACCGAGACCACCGACTGGGTCTCCCGTTTCGCGGATGAGGTCATCGAGGAGTCGGAGCGTCGGGCCCCGGGCAAACCGGTCGTCGTCGCGTCCGGGCTCTCGCCGTCCGGCCCCATCCACCTCGGGAACCTCCGCGAGGTCATGACCCCGCACCTGGTCGCCGACGAGATCCGCCGCCGCGGCCACCAGGTCCGGCACGTGATCTCCTGGGACGACTACGACCGGTACCGCAAGGTCCCGGCCGGGGTCGCCGGTGTGGACGAGTCGTGGGCCGAGCACATCGGCAAGCCGCTCACCTCGGTCCCCGCGCCGAAGGGCTCCCCGCACCCCGACTGGGCGGAGCACTTCAAGTCCGCGATGATCGAGTCGCTGGCCGCGCTCGGCGTCGAGTTCGAGGGCATCAGCCAGACCGCGCAGTACACCTCGGGCGTCTACCGCGAGCAGATCCTGCACGCGATGCGGCACCGCGGCGACATCGACGCCGTACTCGACCAGTACCGCACGAAGAAGGACCCCGCGAAGGCCGCGCAGGCCGCGAAGAAGCAGGGGCAGAAGCCCGTCGACGAGGCCGAGCTGGAGGCCGCCGAGGGCTCCGGCGCCGCGTCCGAGGACGACGGCAGCTCCGGCGCCGCCGGGTACTTCCCCTACAAGCCGTACTGCGGCAACTGCGAGAAGGACTTCACCACCGTCACCGCCTACGACGACGCGTCCACCGAGATGACGTACGCCTGCACCGCGTGCGGCTTCTCCGAGACCGTCCGGCTCAGCGAGTTCAACCGCGGCAAGCTGGTCTGGAAGGTCGACTGGCCCATGCGCTGGGCCTACGAGGGCGTGGTCTTCGAGCCCAGCGGCGTCGACCACTCCTCGCCCGGGTCCAGCTTCCAGGTGGGCGGCCAGATCGTCGGCATCTTCGGCGGCAAGCAGCCCATCGGCCCCATGTACGCCTTCGTCGGCATCAGCGGCATGGCCAAGATGTCGTCCTCGCGCGGCGGCGTGCCCACCCCGGCCGACGCGCTGAAGATCATGGAGCCGCAGCTGCTGCGCTGGCTGTACGCCCGCCGCAAGCCCAACCAGTCCTTCAAGATCGCCTTCGACCAGGAGATCCAGCGGCTCTACGACGAGTGGGACCGCCTGGACGCCAAGGTCGCCGACGGCACCGCCCTGCCGGCCGACGTCGCCGCCCACTCCCGCGCGGTCGGCACCGCCGCCGGTGAGCTGCCGAAGACGCCCAGGCCGCTGCCGTACCGCACGCTCGCCTCCGTCGCCGACATCACCGCCGGGCACGAGGACCAGGCGCTGCGCATCCTCAGCGAACTCGACCCGCAGCAGCCGCTCGGCTCGCTGGACGAGGTACGGCCGCGGTTCGACAAGGCCGAGGCGTGGATCAACACCCATGTCCCGGCCGACCAGCGCACCATCGTGCGCGACGAGCCCGACCACGAGCTGCTGAAGTCCCTCGACGAGGCCTCCCGGCAGTCCCTGCGGCTGCTGCTCGACGGGCTCGCCGGCCACTGGTCGCTGGACGGGCTGACCCACCTCGTCTACGGGGTGCCGAAGGTGCAGGCCGGGTTCTCCGCGGACGCCACGCCCAAGGAGCTGCCGCCGGAGATCAAGACCGCCCAGCGAACCTTCTTCGCGCTGCTCTACCACCTGCTGGTCGGCCGGGACACCGGCCCGCGCCTGCCGACGCTGCTGCTGGCCGTGGGGCAGGAGCGGGTGCGGGCCCTGCTCGGGGAGTAACGGCGAGGAGAGAAGCCCCCTTCGCGTGCGAGTGGCGCGCGGAGGGGGCTTCTCCATGGGGTCCTGACGGGGCCTTCACGTGGCTCTACGCCACGTGGTCGTCCTCCAGCTCCACCGTGTGACGGTCCTGGAAGCGCCGCACCATGCGCTTGGCGTCGGCGTCGAGGACGGGAAAGCCGTACGTCGCCTCGACGTTGTCGCTGAACTCGCGCGCCGTCGGGTAGCCGCTGCCGCTGATCGACCGCTTGAAGATCTGGTACAGGGCCTCCTCGTCCGGCTCCGGGGCGCCGCCGCCCTCACCCATCTCACGGGTGCGGCCCGGACCCACCGGGATCTGCCAGCTGCCCGTGTCCTCCGGGGAGGGCTCGGGGGCAGCGGCCGGGGGTGCCTCCTCGTACCCCTCCGGCACGTGTCCCTCCGGGTCGTACGGGTCCCGTACGTGTTCCTGGGCGTATTCCTGTACGTACTCGTCCGGCGAGTGCTGATCCTGCGGGTACTGGTCCTGGATGTACTGCTCGGCCTGCCGCTGTTCCGCCGACCACTGGGCGTACGCGGCCTGCGGGTCGTACGACGGGTCGTAGCCGCCGTGGTACTCGACCTCCTGCGGATCGCGGGAGTGCAGCCAGGGGTTGCGCGGCGGCTCGGGTTCCCGGGGCGCCGGGGCCCGCTCCCCGCCGCGCACCAGCTCGGGGCGCTGCTCGGCGGCCGGGGCGGCGGCGGGCTGGTGCTTGGACTGGTCCGGCTGGTGTGTCTCCTGGGGCTGCGGCGCCGGGGGGATCAGGGCCGGTTCTATGCCCGCCGCTGCCAGGCCCGCCGGGGCCGTGTCGGCCAGCGGCACCCCGTACCGCGCCAGGCGCAACGGCATCAGGGACTCCACCGGGGCCTTGCGGCGCCAGGCACGGCCGAAGCGGGAACGGAGCCTCGCCTGGTAGACGAGACGTTCCTGCTCCAGCTTGATGACCTGCTCGTACGAGCGCAGCTCCCACAGCTTCATCCGCCGCCACAGCAGGAACGTCGGCACCGGGGACAGGATCCAGCGGGTCAGGCGGACGCCCTCCATGTGCTTGTCGGCGGTGATGTCCGCGATCCGGCCGATGGCGTGCCGGGCCGCCTCCACCGACACCACGAACAGCACCGGGATCACCGCGTGCATGCCCACGCCGAGCGGGTCCGGCCAGGCCGCCGCGCCGTTGAACGCGATCGTCGCCGCCGTCAGCAGCCACGCCGTCTGCCGCAGCAGAGGGAACGGGATGCGGATCCAGGTGAGGAGGAGGTCCAGGGCGAGCAGGACGCAGATACCGGCGTCGATGCCGATCGGGAAGACGTAACTGAACTCGCCGAAGCCCTTCTTGAGGGCGAGCTCGCGGACGGCCGAGTACGACCCCGCGAAGCCGATGCCGGCGATGACGACGGCACCGGTGATGACCACGCCGATGAGAATCCGGTGCGTCCGGGTCAGCTGCAGTGGCGCGGCCACCTGTACTCCCCTCCCCTTGCGTGTGGTGTGCGCGCAACAGAGTGGCACATGTGTGCGGGCGGTGCGTTGCCGGGACGGGCGGAGCCCGGTCCTCGCGGGGGCCGGGCTCCGTCAACGCGCCCCGGTGGGCGGTGTCTCGGCTCTCTCTGGCTCAGCTGTTCCTGGCGGGCGACTTCGAGGAGCGGGCCTCGGCGGCGTCCGGGGCCTCCGCGGCCTTGGACGCCGACGCCGACGGGCTCTTGGGGGACTCGGTGGACTTCGGGGACTTCGACGGCGAACCGCTCGCGTCGCCGCCGTTCGCCGACGCCACCGCGGCCACGGCCTCCTTGGCGGCCTTCTGCGCGGCCTTCACCAGCGCGTTCGCGTCCGGCGTCTTCTCGCCCGCGAGACCGGCGCCGTTGTAGTCGACCGTCACGACGACGTTCTCCACGCGCGCCACGACCGTCTGCTGCTTGAAGGCGCCTTCCTTCTTCTTCAGGCCGTAGCGCACCGTCGTCGCCTCGTCGCCGATCCCGGACAGCGGCTCCGACCTGGCGTCCTTGGCGCCCTCCACGGCCCCCGCCTCCTGGACCTGCTTCTCGTAGTACTTCGCCGCCAGCTCGTCGCCCGCGCCGCGCATGACGTCGGACTCGAAGCGGAGCAGGGAGACGTTCAGCCAGCGGAACTGCGAGCCCTTCACGCCGTTGTTGTCCAGGCTGCTCCAAGAGCAGGAGGCGCGCATCGACACATCGTCCGACTTGCCTTCCTTGCCGGACTCGTCGGCCTTCGGGACGAGATCCTCGAGCGTGTCCTTCTTCAGCACGTCGCACGGCTCGGGAAGCCTGTCGAACGCCGCCGCCCGCACGGTCGGGGACGGGCTCGCCGACGCCGACGCGGAAGCCCCGGAGCCGTTGTCCCCGTCGCCGGAGCCGGAGCCGGAGGAGCAGGCCGTGGCGACCAGCATGACGGGGACGGCGGCCGCGCAGACAAGGACGCGGTGGAGGCGCTTCGCTCGCTGGTGAGGCTGGTCTCGCTGTGCTCGTCGCTGCATGGTTCCTTCACTCATGACGCTCGTGATTCCTGCGGTCGGAACGGGTCCGAGAGGTCACGGTACGCGGTGAGCCGAGCGCGGTGTCCCGCTTCCGGAGCTTTCCCGAGCCGGGCGAAGGGGCTGTGAAAGGGGGTCAGCCGGACAGCGAGTCGTCCAGCTGCGCGGCGAGTTTCTGGGCCCTGTCCTGCATTTCCTTGCTGTCCGGGACGACGCCGACGGTGGCCGGCTGCTCCGCGTACTCGATCGTCACGATGACGTTGGACGTGCGGAACGCCACAGTCACGGTCCGCTGCTCGGCCGTCGAACCGGAGCTGCTGAGCACGTCGTCCAGGAACGCGTCGTCGCCGAGATCCTCCAGGACGCGGGGCTGGAGGTCGGACGGGGAGGACGAAGGGGAGGAGGAAGGCGAGGACGAAGGCGAGGACGAAGGCGAGGACGACGGCGAGGTGGGGCCGGAGGGGGACGCGGACGGGGAACGGCCTTCCGAAGCGCTGCCGGTGGGGCTCCCGGTGGGGCTCCCGGTGGGGGACCGGGTGACGGACTCCGTGGCGGTCGGCTCCGGGAGGTCCGCCGCCTCCCGCCGCTCGGCGAAGAGGGTCTCGGCCTGGCTCTCGTCGCTCACCGCGCTGTCGTAGGACACCACCCGCTCGAAGTCGATCAGGAGATGATCGGTGGCGTCCGTCGACTCCACCTTCCAACGGCAGCCCACCTTGCGGTCGGTGTCGTACGTGAGCGTCGCCCGGCCCGTGTAGGCCCGCTCGCGCTGCTCCTCGTCGGCTATCTGCATGATGCCGGGCAGCAGGGAGTTGAGGGTCTCGCGGCTGACCGCGCCGCAGGGTTCGGGGAGGGTGCGGTACCTGCCGGGCTCGGCCGTGGCCGCGACGGTGCCGGGGCCGCCGGGGTTCGCACCGTCGGTGGTGGCGCCGTCCCCGGAGGTGCCGGTGCAGGCGGCGAGCACGGCCGCGAGGAGGGCGGCGGCGCCAGGTACGTACGCCTTCCGCTGCACGGTCGGCTCCTCTCCACGGTTCCTGCGGTGTCGGGTCGCGGTGCGGGGCGGTGGGGGCCGGTGTCCTTCAGTGTCCCCGCTGGTTATTCGCTTGCCGCGCGGGGGCGCCCCCTGGAGACAATGTGTATCGCACGCACTGCCGTGGACGCCGGTCCGTTGTCCCATTCGTTGACCTTGGCGCCGGTATTGCGATTCTGGGCTTCTGTTTGTTTCCGGGGGAATGAGGACGAAATGTCGTACGTGGAAATGCCGGGCGCGAAGGTGCCGATCCGGATGTGGACCGACCCCGCGTCGGTCGAGGACGTGGCGCTGCAGCAGTTGCGGAACGTGGCGACACTGCCGTGGATCAAGGGCCTCGCCGTGATGCCGGACGTGCACTACGGGAAGGGCGCGACGGTCGGGTCGGTCATCGCCATGCGCGGCGCGGTGTGCCCGGCGGCGGTGGGTGTCGACATCGGCTGCGGCATGTCGGCGGTGAAGACGTCCCTGACGGCGAACGACCTGCCGGGCGATCTGTCCCGGCTGCGGTCGAGGATCGAGCAGGTGATTCCGGTGGGGCGGGGGATGCATGACAGCCCCGTCGAGCCGGGACGCCTTCACGGGCTGGCCACCGCCGGGTGGGACGACTTCTGGGGGCGGTTCGACGGGATCGCGCAGGCGGTGAGGTTCCGTGCGGAGCGGGCGGCCAGGCAGATGGGGACGCTGGGCGGCGGCAACCACATGATCGAAGTCTGCCTGGATCAGTCGGATGCGGTCTGGCTGATGCTGCACTCCGGCTCCCGGAACATCGGCAAGGAACTGGCCGAGCACCACATCGGCGTCGCTCAGAAGCTCCCCCACAACCAGGGCCTGGTCGATCGTGACCTGGCGGTGTTCGTCGCGGACACCCCGCAGATGGCGGCCTACAGGAGTGACCTGTACTGGGCGCAGGAATACGCCAGGCGCAACCGGTCGATCATGATGGCGCTCCTGAAGGACGTGATCCGCAAGGAGTTCAAGAAGGCGAAGCCGTCCTTCGAACCGGAGATCTCCTGCCACCACAACTATGTGGCCGAGGAGCGGTACGAAGGCATGGACCTGCTGGTCACCCGCAAGGGAGCGATCCGCGCCGGCTCCGGGGAGCTGGGAATCATCCCCGGCTCGATGGGCACCAGTTCGTACATCGTGAAGGGCCTGGGCAACGAGAAGGCCTTCAACTCGGCGTCGCACGGCGCCGGCCGGCGGATGAGCCGCAACGCGGCGAAGCGCCGGTTCACGACGAAGGACCTGGAGGAGCAGACGCGGGGCGTGGAGTGCCGCAAGGACTCCGGGGTCCTGGACGAGATTCCCGGCGCCTACAAGAACATCGACCAGGTCATGCAGCAGCAGCGTGATCTCGTCGAAGTCGTGGCGAAGCTGAAGCAGTTCGTGTGCGTCAAGGGCTGACGGCCTGCCGCACGCACCCGGTCGCCCGGTTGCCGGTCGCCCGGCGTCACGGCTCCCGGTGGATCTTGGTGTTCGAGGCCTGGGCGCGGGGGCGGACCACGAGGAGGTCGATGTTGACGTGGGCGGGACGGGTCACCGCCCACGTGATCGTGTCGGCCACGTCGTCCGCGGTGAGGGGCTCGGCGACGCCCTGGTAGACCTTCTCCGCCCGGTCCCGGTCGCCGCCGAAGCGGGTCAGGGCGAACTCCTCCGTCCTCACCATGCCGGGCGCGATCTCGATGACGCGGACCGGGCGGCCGACGATCTCCAGGCGGAGGGTCTCGGCGAGGACGTTGGCGCCGTGCTTGGCGGCGACGTAGCCCGCGCCGCCCTCGTACGTGGCGTGGCCGGCCGTGGAGGTGACGACCACGACCGTGCCGTCGCCGCTCGCCTCCAGCTTGGGCAGCAGGGCCTGGGTGAGGTGCAGGGTGCCGATGACGTTCGTCTCGTACATGCGGCGCCAGTCGTCCGGGTCGCCGGTGGCGACCGGGTCGGCGCCCAGTGCGCCGCCCGCGTTGTTGACCAGCACGCCGATCGTCCTGAAGGCGGTGGCGAACTCGTCGACCGCCGCGCGGTCCGTGACGTCCAGCGGGTACGCCGTCGCCTGGTGGCCCGCCGCGCCGATCTCCGCGGCGAGCGCCTCGATGCGGTCCTTGCGACGGGCGGTGAGGACGACGCGGTAGCCGGCCGCGGCGAGCTGCCGGGCCGTGGCGGCGCCGATTCCGCTGCTCGCACCGGTGACGACGGCGATGCGGGAGGCGGCGGGCGGTGCGGCGGTGGCCATGGGCTGCTCCTGGTTCGTACGACCGGTCGCCGCCCAGGGTAAGTCAGCCGCCGTTGCGCGGTGCCCACATGATCAGGGCCATTCCCGCCAGGCACACCAGCGCGCCCGTGATGTCCCAGCGGTCGGGGCGGTAGCCGTCGGCGAGCACGCCCCACAGGATCGAGCCGGCGACGAAGATGCCGCCGTACGCGGCGAGGACGCGGCCGAAGTGGGCGTCGGGCTGGAGCGTGGCGACGAAACCGTACGCGCCGAGTGCGAGGACGCCGCCCGCGGCCCACAGCCGGCCGCGGTGTTCGCGCACGCCCTGCCAGACCAGCCAGGCGCCGCCGATCTCGAGGAACGCGGCGAGCACGAACAGCGCGGCGGAGCGGAGGATCAGCATGCGGGCAGCTTGGCACGGCCCGTGTCACCTGATGGACGGCGCCTGCCGGACGCCTGGCGGGGGATACATCCGTACGACCCCTGTGGAGTGAGGAGTGGTCCCGGTGGACGGCAGCAGCGGTTTCGGCGCGGGCATCGGTGTGCGGAGGAAGCGGGTGCGGCGGCGGGGCGTGGTGTTCGGTGCAGTCCTGCCGGTGGCCGGTGCCGTCGTGCCCGTCGCGGGGGCGGCGTCCGGGGTGGGGGGCGGGGGAGCGGTGGACCGCGACCGGGTCGACGACCGGCACCGGGTGCCGGCGCTGGACACGGGGGACTCGGATGTGTTCTGACGCGCGGGCGCGGCTGATGGAGGAGCTGACCGTGGCCTCGCGGCGCTCGATGGCGTCGGCGGCGCTGTTCAGCCAGGCGGTGGCCGACCGGCTCGGGCTGCACCCGACCGACCTGCAGTGCCTGAACGTGCTCACGCTGGAGGACGGCCCGGTGCCGACGAGCCGGGTCGCCGCGCTCACGGGGCTGACGATCGGCTCGGCGACGCGGCTGGTGGACCGGCTGGAGCGGGCCGGGTACGTGGTGCGGCGGCGGGACGAGCGGGACCGGCGGCGGGTGATGGTGGCGGCCGTGCCGGAGAAGGCGGCCGAGCTGCGCCGGATGTGGGAGCGGCTGAACGGCGGTCTGGGCAGCCTGTTCGACGACCTGGACGACGCCGAGCTGCGGCTGGTGGTGGCGCAGCTGCGGCGGGCGGCGGACTTCCACGGGGAGCAGGTGGCCCGGCTGCGGGCGGGTCAGCCCTGAGTGCCGGCGCCGCTGCCCGCCTCGTCCCGTTCGGCGTCGTAGCGCTCCCGGGCGCGGTGGACCTCCTCGATGTGGGTCTCCGCCCAGTCCTTCACGGCGGTCAGCAGCAGGGCGAGGTTGCGGCCGAGCGGGGTCAGCTCGTAGTCGACGCGGACGGGCACCGACGGGGTGACGGTGCGGGTGAGGATGCCGTCGCGTTCCAGGGAACGCAGCGTCTGCGTCAGCATCTTGGGGCTGACGCCGGCGATCCTGCGGCCGAGGTCGCTGTAGCGCATGGGGCCGGCGGCGAGGGCCGCGACGATCAGGCTGACCCACTTGTCGCTGATGCGGTCCAGGAGCTGGTTGGTGGGGCAGTCGCGCAGGAACGCGTCGTACTCGACGCGGGCCCGCTCGCGCCGCTGGGCCGCGGTGGTGGTCGCCATGGCTCTCCTCGCGGGTATCTAGGCACCTTCAGGTAACTACTTCCCGATGGATAGTAACTCTTTCTAGGGTTGCGGCAGCCGCGGAGGTACCGCGGTGAATGCCGATTCCTGGAGATGTCCGTCATGCGTGCAGCAGTGGTGACAGCGTTCGGTGGGCCGGAGGCCGTGGAGGTCGTGGAGACGGAGGTGCCCGAGCCGGGCGCGGGGCAGGTGCGGATCAAGGTCGCGGCGGCGGCGCTGAACCCGGTGGACGCGGCGGTGCGCTCGGGGGTGTTCGGCGGGGCGGGCGAGCGGCTCGGGCTCGGCTGGGACGTGGCCGGGACCGTGGACGCCGTGGGGGCGGGGGCCGTGTGGCACGTCGGTGACGAGGTGGTGGCACTCTCCCACGGCGCCGTGAAGCCGCTGGGCGCGCACGCCGAGTACGTCGTGGTCCCCGCCGACGCGGTGGCCGGGGCGCCGGCCACGGCCGACGCCGTGCACGCGGCGACGCTGCCGCTCAACGCGCTGACCGCCGCGCAGGCCCTCGACCTGCTCGGCCTGGAGCGGGGGCAGTCCCTGCTGGTGACGGGCGCGGCGGGTGCCGTCGGCGGGTTCGCGGTGCAGCTCGCGGTCCGCGCCGGGCTGGTGGTGACCGCGCTGGCCCGGGAGGAGGACGAGGAGCTCGTACGGTCCCTGGGCGCCGCCCGATTCACCAGCGGCGCCGTCGAGCCGGGCGGGGTCGACGGCGTACTGGACGCGGCGGTCCTCGGCGAGGCCGCGCTCGGTTCGGTGCGGGACGGGGGCGCGTACGTCGGTGTCATTCCGCAGGCCGCCCCGTCCCCGGTGCGCGGGGTGCGGACCACCGCCGTGGAGGTGAGCGCCGACGGGGCACGGCTCGCGGAGCTGGTCCGGCTGGCCGACGAGGGGATGCTGACGCTGCGGGTGGCCGAGACGTACGCCCTGGACGACGCGGCGAAGGCGCACGCCCGGCTCGCGGAGGGCGGGGTGCGGGGGCGGCTGGTGCTGATCCCGTAGGGGGCCGTGGGGGTGGCGGGGGCCGGCGCGGCGGCGGGCGGTACGGCCGGTGCCTCCGGTGCCTCCGGTGGCCCGGGGGTGACCGGCCCGCGCGTCGGCCGTGCGGAACAACACCAGGGAGTCGGCCGTTCCGGAGTATGATGGTTTAACGGTCAACAACTTGGGAGCGGTCATGCAGTTCGGGATCTTCAGCGTCGGCGACGTCACGCCCGACCCGACGACGGGACGCACCCCGACCGAGCGCGAGCGGATCAAGGCCATGGTTGCCATCGCGCTGAAGGCCGAGGAGGTCGGCCTGGACGTCTTCGCGACCGGCGAGCACCACAACCCGCCGTTCGTGCCGTCGTCCCCCACCACGATGCTCGGCTACATCGCGGCGCGCACCGAGCGCCTGATCCTGTCGACCTCCACCACCCTCATCACCACCAACGACCCGGTGAAGATCGCCGAGGACTACGCGATGCTCCAGCACCTCGCGGACGGCCGGGTGGATCTGATGCTGGGCCGCGGCAACACCGGCCCGGTCTACCCCTGGTTCGGCCAGGACATCCGGCAGGGCATCAACCTCGCCGTCGAGAACTACGCCCTGCTGCACCGGCTGTGGCGCGAGGACGTCGTGGACTGGGAGGGGACGTTCCGCACCCCGCTGCAGGGCTTCACCTCCACCCCCCGCCCGCTGGACGGCGTACCGCCGTTCGTCTGGCACGGCTCCATCCGCTCCCCGGAGATCGCCGAGCAGGCCGCGTCCTACGGCGACGGCTTCTTCCACAACAACATCTTCTGGCCGGCCGACCACACGAAGCGGATGGTCGAGCTGTACCGGACCCGGTACGCCCACTACGGGCACGGCACGCCCGAGCAGGCCGTCGTCGGGCTCGGCGGGCAGGTGTTCATGCGGAAGAACTCGCAGGACGCGGTGCGCGAGTTCCGGCCCTACTTCGACAACGCGCCCGTGTACGGGCACGGGCCGTCGCTGGAGGACTTCACCGAGCAGACACCGCTGACCGTCGGCTCCCCGCAGCAGGTCGTCGACAAGACGCTGTCCTTCCGGGAGTACGCCGGGGACTACCAGCGCCAGCTGTTCCTGATGGATCACGCCGGGCTGCCGCTGAAGACCGTGCTGGAGCAGCTCGACATGCTCGGCGAGGAGGTCGTGCCGGTGCTGCGGAAGGAGTTCGCCGCCCGACGTCCCGCGGGGGTGCCGGACGCGCCCACGCATGTGTCGCTGCTGGCCGCGGCGGCCAAGGAGGCCGAGCCCGGCAAGGCGCAGGGCACGCCGAGCCGGGCCGGCGGCCGGGCCGAGTGAGAGGCCGGTGGGAAGCGGCGCCCGTGGGCCGTCCGTCGGGCGGGTGGCTGCGGCGGCTTGGCAGACTGGACCCGTGCCCCACACCGTTCTGCTCGCCGAAGACGACCGCGCCATCCGGCACGCCCTCGAACGCGCCCTGATCCTGGAGGGCTACGAGGTGACCGCGGTCGCCGACGGCGTCGCGGCGCTGGCCCAGGCCCACCGCGGACGGCCGGACGTGCTGGTGCTCGACGTGATGATGCCCGGCATCGACGGGCTCCAGGTGGCCCGCGTGCTGCGCGCCGAGGGCGACAGCACCCCGATCCTGATGCTCACCGCGCTGGTCGAGACCGCCGACCGGATCGCCGGGCTGGACGCGGGCGCCGACGACTACGTGGTCAAGCCGTTCGACGTCGAGGAGGTCTTCGCGCGGCTGCGGGCGCTGCTGCGCCGCACGGGAGGCGGCAACGGCACCGGACAGGGCGCCGGTTCCCCCGCCCGCCCCGCCCCGCCCGGCACGCCGGACGCGCCGCCGCCCACCGCACCGCGGGCCGCCGTACCGGAGGAGCAGCCCGCCCGGCCCCACCTGCGGGCCGCCGGGCTGCGCATGGACCCGCAGGCGCGGCGGGCCTGGCGCGGGGAGCGGGAGCTGGAACTGACCCGCACCGAGTTCGAGCTGCTGGAACTGCTGGTCCGCAACGCGGGCATCGTCCTGGACCACTCCACCATCTACGACCGCATCTGGGGCTACGACTTCGGGCCGGGCTCCAAGAACCTCGCCGTCTACGTCGGCTATCTGCGCCGCAAGCTGGACGAGCCGGGCGCCCCGCAGCTGATCCACACGGTGCGCGGTGTGGGTTACGTGCTGCGGGAGGACTGAATGGGCCCGGCCGGCGGCCGGTTCGGGCGGCTGCCGGGCAGGCGGCGGCTTCGGCTGGTGTCGCTGCGGACCACGTTCGCGCTGTCGTTCGCGGCGGTCACGGCCGCCGTCACCGTCCTCGTCGGCATCCTCTCCTACAGCGCCGCCGCCCGCCTGGTGCGCGTGGACCAGCAGACGGTGTTCGACGAGGTCGTGCAGGACGTACGGAACGAGGTGCGGCACGCGCGGATGACGCCGGAGGACTTCTCCTCGTCCGCGCCCGGCCACGACCTGCTGCGCCCGGCCCGCACGGACGTGCAGGTGCTCGGGCCCGACGGCGCGATCGTGGACCCCGGCCATCCGGGACTGCCGGTCACCGACGCCGACCGGGGGATCGCGGGCGCCGCCACGGCCGGGCGGCTGGCCGTGCACATGGCCGTCGACGTCGGCGACGACGTGTACCGGGTGGCGACCGTCGCACTCGGCGGCGGCCGGGGCGCGGTGCAGGTGGCACAGTCGTTCAGCGACACCGAGGACCTGCTGCGGTCCCTTCAGCAGCGGACGCTCGTGACGACGACGGCCGTGGTGGTCGGCGCGGGCCTGTTCGGCTGGTGGCTGGCGCGGCGCATCACCCGCCGCCTCGTCGTCCTCACCTCGGCGGCCGAGGACGTCGCCCGGACCCGGCGGCTCGACATCCAGGTGCCGGTGACCGGCTACGACGAGGTGGGCCGCCTCGGCCGGGCCTTCGACCGCATGCTGGGCCGGCTGGCCCAGTCCGAGGAGGACCAGCGGCGGCTCGTGCAGGACGCGGGACACGAACTGCGTACGCCGCTGACGTCGCTGCGGACGAACATCTCCCTGCTGCGCCGCATCGACGAACTCCCGCCCGCCGCCCGCGAGGAACTGGTCGCCGACCTGGGCCAGGAGGCCCGGGAACTGACCGACCTCGTCAACGAACTGGTGGACCTCGCGGCCGGCCAGTCGGACAGTGAGCCGCCGCAGCGGGTCGACCTCGCGGACATCGCCGAGGACGTGGCCGGTCTGGCGCGGCGGCGCACCGGGCGGGAGATCGTGGTCCGCGCGGACGGCGACACGACCGCCGAGGGCCGGCCCGGCCTGCTGACGCGGGCGATGTCCAACCTCGTGGAGAACGCGGCCAAGTTCGACCGGGGCGGCAGCGCGCCCATCGAGATCGCCGTGACCGGTCCGGCCCTGCCCCGGCCGAGCGGGGAGGGCTCCGTCGGCCCCGTCCGCGTCGAGGTCCGCGACCGCGGGCCCGGCATCGACGACGGCGACCTCGGCCATGTCTTCGACCGCTTCTACCGCGCCGCCGACGCGCGCTCCCTGCCCGGCTCGGGCCTCGGCCTGTCCATCGTCCGCGAGGTGGCACTCGCCCACGGCGGGGCCCCCTTCGCCGTCCGGCGCGACGGGGGCGGGGCGGTGATCGGCTTCACCGTGGGAGGCGGTGGGGCGGGGGAGGAGACGGGCGGGGGCGGTGCCGGCTGAGCGCCTGTCCCACCTTCCCAGCGGTGGGCCTGAGGCGGACGTCGCCGACGGTGTCGTTCAGGTCGGCAACGGGGCGGGCGTGCGGCCGGCTGCGGTGAGCGGGGCGCGGTGAGGCGGGCCCGGTCAGGCCTGCCGTGCGTCGATCTCGGCGATCAGGGCCTCCACCCGGCTCCTGATCTCGTCGCGGATCGGGCGGACCGCGTCGACGCCCTTGCCGGCCGGGTCCTCCAGGGCCCAGTCCAGGTACGTCCTGCCCGGGAAGACCGGACAGGCGTCGCCGCAGCCCATGGTGATGACGTAGTCGGACTCCCGGACTGCCTCGGTGGTGAGGATCTTCGGCGTGGCGCCGGAGATGTCGATGCCGACCTCCCTCATCGCCTCGACGGCGGACGGGTTGACCCGCTCGCCCGGGACCGACCCGGCGGAGCGGACCTCGACGCGGTCGCCCGCGAGGTGGCTGAGGAAACCGGCGGCCATCTGCGAGCGCCCGGCGTTGTGGACGCAGACGAACAGCACGGAGGCCAGAGGGCTGGAGGACATGGGCGTACTTCCTTGGTTGGCTGATGTGAAAGTATCAGCCCATGCTGATGTCAGTCGACACTGATCTGTTGCGGGTGCTCGCCGACCCGCTCCGCCTCCGGATCGTCACCCTGCTGGCCAGGGAGACGCTCTGCACCACGCACCTCATCGAGGAGACCGGTGCCAGGCAGACCAACCTCTCCAACCACCTGAGAGTGCTGCGCGAGGCCGGAGTGGTCGAAACGGAACCCTGCGGCCGGTACACGTACTACAGGCTGTGCCCGGACGTCATCGCGTCGCTCGCCGACCGGTTCGCCGAGCTGGCCGAGGCCGCCCGTGGCGCCGCTGCGACCAAGCGGGCGTGCCTGTGACCGGCACCGAGGGGTCCGCGACCGGTACCGAGACGCCCGCGACCGCTACCGGGACACCCGCGACCGCCGGGGAGTCCTCGGTCGTCGCGCGGCTGTCGACGCTCGACCGCTTCCTCGCCGTCTGGATCCTGCTCGCCATGGCCGTCGGCCTGGGCCTCGGCAGGGCCGTCCCCGGGCTGGACGACGCGCTGGCGAAGGTCGAGATCGGCGGCATCTCCCTGCCGATCGCGGCGGGCCTGCTGATCATGATGTATCCGGTGCTGGCCAAGGTCCGCTACGACCGGTTCGACGCCGTGACCGGCGACCGCAGGCTCATGATCGCCTCGCTGGCCGTCAACTGGGTCGCCGGCCCTGCGGTGATGTTCGCGCTGGCGTGGATCTTCCTGCCCGACCTGCCCGAGTACCGCACCGGCCTGATCATCGTCGGCCTGGCCCGCTGCATCGCCATGGTGATCATCTGGAACGACCTCGCCTGCGGAGACCGGGAGGCCGCCGCCGTACTCGTGGCGCTGAACTCCGTCTTCCAGGTCCTCGCGTTCGGCCTGCTCGGCTGGTTCTACCTCGACCTGCTGCCGGGCTGGCTCGGCCTCGGTGACGGCGAGCGGCTCGACATCTCCATGGGGAAGATCGCGCTGAACGTCGTCGTCTTCCTCGGCGTGCCGCTGCTGGCCGGCTTCCTCACCCGCCGCGTCGGCGAACGGAAGCTGGGCCGCGAGACGTACGAGACGGGCTTCCTGCCGAGGATCGGGCCGTGGGCGCTGTACGGCCTGCTGTTCACGATCGTCGTCCTGTTCGCCCTCCAGGGCGGGACCATCACCTCGCGGCCGCTCGACGTGGCCCGCATCGCGCTCCCGCTGCTCGTGTACTTCGCGGTGATGTGGTTCGGCGTCTTCGCCCTCGGCAAGGCGATCGGCCTCGCCTACGACCGCACCGCCACGCTCGCCTTCACGGCGGCCGGGAACAACTTCGAGCTGGCCATCGCGGTCGCCATCGGCACGTTCGGCGTCACCTCGGGCCAGGCACTGTCGGGCGTGGTCGGCCCGCTGATCGAGGTGCCGGTGCTGGTGGCGCTGGTGTATGTGTCGCTGGCCTGGCGGCGGAGGTTCGCTGCCGCCGGCTGATCCGGGCGCGGGCCGGCCGGGGCCTGGCCGCGGCGCGGGGCGCGGCCTGGCCGCCGGCCTCGGCGGTGCGGGGCGCGGCCTGGTCGTCCGCCTCGGCGGCGGGGTTCGGCGCCGCCCGCCGACCCGCGTGGGGCGTGGCTCGGTCGAGGGGCCGGGCGGCGGGCGCCGGGCGTGCCTGGTCGAGGGCCGGGCGGGCGCGCGGGGCGCGGCCTGGCCGCCGGCCTCGGCGGTGGAGTGCGGCGCCGCCCTCCGACCGCGTGGGGCGTGGCCCGGTCGAGGGCCGGGCGGCGGCGCGGGGCGCGGGCTGGTCGTCCGCCTCGGCGGCGGGGTTCGGCGCCGCCCTCCGACCCGCGCGGGGCGCGGCCCGGTCGTCAGTCGACGGCCGGGCTGCGGCGCTCCAGCAGGACGACGTCACGCCACCGGCCGTGATGGCGGCCGATGCGCTCGCGGACGCCGATGAGACGGAAGCCGGCCCGCTCGTGCAGGGCGAGGCTGGCCGTGTTCTCCGGGAAGATCCCGGACTGGATCGTCCAGATCCCGGCCGCCTCCGTGGACTCGACCAGCGCCTTCAGCAGCGCGGCGGCCACCCCGCGGCCCCGGGCGGCGGGGGCGACGTACACCGAGTGCTCCACGACACCGGCGTACGCGCACCGGTCGGAGACGGCGGAGGCCGCGACCCAGCCGAGCACCGCCCCGTCCTCGTCCAGAGCGACGAAACGGTGCTCGCGCAGCCTCGCCGCGTCGAACGCCTCCCACGTCGGCGCCGCCGTCTCGAAGGTCGCGTCGCCCTCGTCGATGCCCGCCTGGTAGATCGCCAGCACCTCGTCGGCGTGCCCGGCGGCCATCGGCGTGACGGTGACGGCGGTCGGGGGCGTCATGACGCGGCCGGGGCGGGCCGGGCGGCTTGAGCGGCGACCGGGACATCCGGCGTGGCCGGGGCTGCCGGGCTGCCGGTCAGGAGCTTGCCCATCGCGGCCAGCACCGACGGCTCCACCCGGTAGTAGACCCAGGTGCCGCGCCGCTCGGAGGTGAGCAGGCCGGCCTCCTTGAGCTTCTTCAGGTGGTGGGAGACGGTCGGCTGCGAGACCCCCACGTCGGAGATGTCGCACACGCACGCCTCGCCGCCCTCGTGGGAGGCCACCGCCGAGAACAGCCGCAGCCGTACGGGATCGCCGAGGGCCTTGAACATCCGCGCGGCCGCCTCGGCCTCCTCGGCGCTGAAGGGGCGCTCGGTGAGGGGCGGGCAGCAGGGCGCGACGGCCTCTTCGGCGGGGTGGAGCAGGGGCAGCGCCTTCGTGTTCGACATGTGTCTATGTTGACACACGTCTAACCAGTGGGGGTGGGCGGGATGTCGACGAGAAGACGGGCCCGCGGGGGCACTCGACGGATTCGACAACCATCTATGTTGACGATTGTCGATGCAGGGGCCATGCTGGCGGTACCAAGCCATCGACACACGTCGAACCACGCACGCTGGGAGACAGACACCGTGACCGCCGCCTCCACCCCCGCCCCCACCGAACCGCTTCCCGTCGTCGTGATCGGAGCCGGCCCCGTCGGCCTGGCCGCCGCCGCCCACCTGGCCGGACGGGGCCTGCGACCACTGGTCCTGGAGACGGGCCCGTCCGCCGGAACCGCCGTGCGCGAGTGGGCGCACGTGCGGCTGTTCTCCCCGTGGTCCGAGGTGGTCGACCCGGCCGCCGAGAAACTGCTCGCCCCGACCGGCTGGGTACGCCCGGACGGCGCGGCGTACCCGACGGGCGGCGACTGGGCCGGCCGCTACCTCCAGCCGCTCGCCGACGCCCTCGGCGACAGGGTGCGCTACGGCGCGACGGTCACCGGCGTCGCCCGGGCCGGGCGGGACCGGGTGGTCGACTCGGGCCGCGAGCAGCAGCCCTTCACCGTGCACGTGACGACCGCCGACGGACGGGAGGAGCGGATCACCGCGCGTGCCGTGATCGACGCGTCCGGTACGTGGTCCACGCCGGGCCCGCTGGGTGCCGACGGCCTGCCCGCGCTCGGCGAGAAGGCCGCCGCCGACCGCGTCTCCTACCGCGTCCCCGACCTCGACGACCCGGCGGTCCGGGCCCGTTACGCGGGCCGCCGTACGGCCGTCGTCGGCTCGGGCGCGTCCGCCTTCACCGCGCTGGCCGCCCTCGCCGGCCTGGCGGAGGAGGAGGACGGCACGCACGCGGTGTGGATCCTGCGCCGCGGCATCGGTGCGAACACCTTCGGCGGCGGCGAGGCCGACCAGCTGCCCGCCCGCGGCGCCCTCGGCCTGCGCGCCAAGTCCGCCGTGGAGGCCGGGCACGCGAGCGCGGTCACCGGCTTCCGCACCGAGGCCGTCGCACCGGACGGCGACCGGCTCGTCCTCGTCGCGGAGGACGGCCGCCGGCTGGACCCGGTGGACGAGGTGATCGTCCTGACCGGTTTCCGGCCCGACCTGTCCTTCCTGTCCGAGGTCCGCCTCGGCCTCGACGAACGCCTCCAGGCGCCCACCGCGCTGGCCCCGCTCATCGACCCGAACGTCCACTCCTGCGGCACCGTCTACCCGCACGGCGTGGCCGAACTCTCCCACCCCGAGCCGGGCCTCCACCTCGTCGGCATGAAGTCCTACGGCCGCGCGCCCACGTTCCTCGCCCTGACCGGCTACGAGCAGGTCCGCTCCGTCGCCGCGGCCCTCGCCGGCGACCACGAGGCCGCCGAACGCGTCGAACTGACCCTCCCGGAGACGGGCGTCTGCGGCGGCACGGGCCTCTTCGACCAGCCGACCGACCCGCAACAGCCGACGGGCGGCTGCTGCACCGCCCCCGCGACCCCCCGGACCGACGGCCCCGGGGCGGCCTCCGGCGGCTGCTGAACACCTCGCCCGGTGGGGCCTGTTCGAGTGATCGGTCACGTCTTCCCTGGGAACCCGCCCGAGGACGAATTGCTGCCCCGGTTGCGGGACGCGTTCGGCGATCTTCGACCGGCCGCGTGACCTCGCGCCGGTCAGGGGCCCGGTCGCCCGGCGCGCTTCCCTCACGGATGACGCCGTCGGCCCTCCCGTCCGTGGCGGGAGCCGGCGTAGGCGGCGTCGCGGAGCCGGCGCAGTCGTCCGGTGGGACGCAGCCGGGGGAGGCTGTGGGCGTAGGGGTCGTAGGAGAGGGTGCTGGTGGCCGGAGCGGGGTGCGCGGCTTCCAGGGACAGTGAGGCGAAGGTGCTCCACGGCTCGTCGGGGGCGGCTGCGCGCAGGTCGAAGCGGACGGGCCGGCGGGCCAGCTCCTGCCACAGCGTCGGCATGGTGGCTTCTCCCGCGCCGCTCGGACCGGGCACGGGAAAGGCCGCCAGGACCCGTTCACGGTCACCCGTGCGGTAGGACAGCAGGGTGGAGTACGGGCCGGTCAGCGCATGGGGCCGCAGAAGGGGCAGGTGCCGGCCGAACCGCCCGGCACGGCTGGACGTGAACAGCAGGTCGAGCGTCCTGCCCGGCCCGTCGGCGTCCTCGACCCGGACGGCCAGGCCCAGGCCGTCCGGCAGCCGCCGGGGCAGGCCGAGCGCACGGGACCAGCGCACCGTCACCCGGTAGGAGCCGGGCCGGTCCAGCCACGGCACGCCCCACCCGGAGTCCGCGCGGCCGGTCACGGTCAGCGTTCCCGTGCACAGCACCCCGTGGGGATGCAGGGCCGGTGCCGAGCGCCACCGGGCCAGCAGGTCGGCCACACCGTGTGCCGCGCGGCTGACGATCACGCCGCCCCCCGGGTCCCGGGACGGATGACGGCCCGGACGCAGCCGTCGGTCTTGTGCTTGAACATGTCGTACGCCGTGGGCGCCTGGTCGAGCGAGAGGGTGTGGGTCGCCAGGTGGGCCGTCTCGATCTCACCGGCCGCCACCCGCTCCAGGAGCATCGGGATGTAGCGCTGCCCGTGCATCTGGGCGCCGCGCACGGTGAGCCCTTTGTTGATCACGGCGCCGAGCGGGAACTTGTCGACGGCGCCCGCGAAGACACCCAGGATGAAGACGGTGCCGGCCTTGCGGCAGGCGTGGATGGCCTGGCGTACGGCGGTGGGCCGGTCGGTCTGGAGCCGCAGCTGCTGCTTGGCCTGGTCGTACAGGTGCAGCGGGCCGTCGCTGTGGGCTTCCATGCCGACGGCCTCGATGCACACGTCGGGGCCGCGCCCGCCGGTGCGTTCGCGCAGTTCCGCCGCCACGTCCGTGGTGGTGTAGTCGATGGTCTCCGCGCCCGCGTACCGCTCGGCCATGGCCAGCCGTTCGGGTATGCGGTCGATGGAGATGACCCGCTCGGCGCCCTTCAGGACCGCCGCCCTGGCAGCCATCTGCCCCACGGCTCCGCAGCCC
The DNA here is from genome assembly GCF_040682395.1 of Streptomyces sp. NPDC051207. Lineage (NCBI taxonomy): Bacteria > Bacillati > Actinomycetota > Actinomycetes > Kitasatosporales > Streptomycetaceae > Streptomyces > Streptomyces sp. NPDC051207. The sequence continues at coordinate 45,411 of NZ_JBFBAX010000005.1, forward strand.
CAGACGGCGACGACGTCCCCGGGTTCGACGCCGGCGAGGTCGGCGCCCATCCACCCGGTCGGCACGGAGTCGGAGACGAACAGGGCGCTGATGTCGTCGACGCCCTCGGGCACGGTGAAGGCACCGTAGTCGGCGAAGGGGACGCGGACGTACTCGGCGTGGCTGCCGCGCAGACCGCCCATGGCGTGGGAGTAGCCGAAGATGCCCGCGGTCTCGTAGCCCAGCAGGGCCTGGCCGATGCCGGGGTTGGTGTTGGTGTTGTCGCACAGGGACCAGAGGTCGTTGGCGCAGTACCAGCACCGCCCGCAGCCGACGAACGAGCAGACGACGACCCGGTCGCCCACCTGGTGACGGCGGACGGCGGACCCAATCTCCACGACCTCGCCGACGAACTCGTGGCCGATCACGTCCCCGGCACGCATGGCCGGGATGTAGCCGCCGATGAGGTGCAGGTCGGAGCCGCAGGTGGTGCCCGCGATCAGCCGTACGACGATGTCCTGGTCGTTGCGCAGCTCCGGATCGGGGACCTGCTCGACGGACAGCTTGTTCACGCCCTCCCAGCACAGCGCCTTCACAGCACTCCCTCCCCACCGGAGCGACGGGTCAGCACCTCGACCAGCTTGCCGCCCGGTGTGGGGCGGGTCGTGGGCGGCGCGTCGGGCCGCAGCACCTCGCCCGCCTCCAGCAGGGCCTTGGCGTCGCGCAGCGCGCGCCGCAGTTCCTGACGCGGGTCCTGCCCGGCGAGGCGTGCGGGCACGGACGTGGACACGGCGGGCACGGGCTCCTTGAACCGTGCGGCCAGTTCCGTGCCGCGGTCGCCCGGCGCCGGCCGGATCTGTACGTCGATCCGCTCCGCGAGGTCGTCCAGGGGCGGCGGCGGTTTCCCTTCGGAGCCGACGTCCGCGGGCGGCCGGTTGACCGTCACGGTGAGCCAGCGGTCGCCCGCCCGCTCGTCGGCCCGCTGCGACGGCCGGGACCGCCGCACGGCCGCGGCGCCGGCGGCCATCACCGGCACCACCCACCACAGCTTCTTCATCGGACGCCCTCCGTTCCCGGTGTCCCGGCGGCCACCGTCGGGCGCCGGGTTTCCGCGGCCACCGGCATGAAACGGCGCCGGCCGGCAGGCGCCGGGGCCGGGCGCGCGGTGCAGAACGCCGACGGCGGGAGGGATGCCGGAGAAACAGGTGAGCCGGGGAGCCCTGGGTACTCGCCGCCGCATGATGAAGCGCGCACTGTGGCAAGGGCTGGTGGCCGGCACGACCGGAGTGCTGGTGATGACGCTGGGCGAGAAGGCGGAGCAACGGCTCACCGGCCGGCCCGACTCCCACGTCCCCGCCCGCACCATGGAACGCCTGACCGGCATGCGGGAGCGTCCCGGCCGCCAGCCCGTGCCGGTGAACCTGGCCATGCACGTGGGTCAGGGCGCCCTGCTCGGTGTCCTGCGGTCGGTGATGTCGCACGCCGGGCTGCGCGGACCCTGGTCGTCGGCGCAGTTCGCCGTCGTCCGGGTCACCAACGACCAGATCCTGGAGAACGCCACCGGCGTCGGCGCCCCGCCCCCGACCTGGCCGCGCCGCGAACTCGTCGTCGACCTGCTCCACAAGGCGGTGTACGCCTTCGCCACCGGCGCCGTGGCCGACGCCCTGGCCGCCCGGTCGGGCCCCGGCCCCGGACAACGCCACGCCGCCCTGCGCCCCGGCCGCCACGCCGACGTGGGTCCTGTGCCCCGGCGGGGGTGACCTGTCAGGGGTTCGTGGCCCGGCCGACTGTCCGGGGCACCTGCCCCTCGATCCCCCTCAGGGCCAGACCAAGCAATAAGCCTGATGCCCCGCCTCGTGCAACCGATGGCTGAAGTCCTGCCACTCGTGCAGCAACTGGTACACGTTGAACGCGTCCCGCGGACCGCCCCGGTCCGGGACCGTCGACCAGATGAACGCCGCCGCGCCGACCGCCTCCTCGCCGATGCCGCGCAAGGGGTCGACGACCGTCATGGGGAGTTTGACGACCGCGTAGTCGGGGTGGAGGACGACCAGTTCCAGGGGCGGGACGCGGTGCAGGGGGACGCCCTCTATGCCGGTCAGGACCATGGCTGCCACGGTCTCCGGCTTGATCTTGGTGAACATGCCGTTCATGCCGAGCTCGTCGCCGCCGAGTTCCTCGGGGCGCATCGAGATCGGGACACGGGCCGCGGTCGCGCCGTCGGGCGCGCCGAAGTACTTGTACGTCACCCCCACCCGACCACCCTTCCCGCTCCTCGCCCTCGGACGGTCCGTCCCGCGGTCGAGCCGCCGGTCGACCGGTTCGGGCTCACCCGGTGCCCCGTGTGCCTGACGTGCCTCGGCCGTGTCCTCCGCGTCGCGCCGGTGCCTGCCCCGCCGGGCACGTCGAGGACCCAGGTCGTCAGTCCCCTCGCCCAGTCCGCCACCGCGATGCATATCTCCACCCGACTGCTTTTCCAGGACGCGTGTCCCCCGCCGCGCAACCCGATCATCGTGTCAGTGACCTCCCCCACGGCCGCCCGCCGAAACGTGCGCTGAACCATCTCTCCGCGGGGCGCCGCAAGGGGACGCCGCAGGCCTGAACACCACGCCGGAACATCACGCCCGTGTGAGCTCTGTGTATCAGGCCCCAGTCTCGCAGATGAGACGGGGAGTGGGCCGGTCCTGGGGAAGGTACGGCCGGCCCGGGGGCCTACCCTGAGGAGGTCACTGGCAACCCGGAGTCCGAAAGCGGTCGGACCGGAGTCCGAGAGCAGTCGGAGAAGGTCGGAGAAGTCGCAGGTCATGAGCGAACTGGCATATCCATACGAAGCACCGGGCTCGCAGGCTCTGTTCGACCGTGCGGCGGCCGTCACGCCCGGCGGCGTGAACTCCCCGGTGCGGGCCTTCCGCGCCGTCGGCGGCACGCCCCGGTTCATGGTGTCCGGCACCGGGCCGTATCTGACCGACGCCGACGGACGCGAGTACGTCGACCTGGTGTGTTCCTGGGGCCCGATGATCCTCGGGCACTCCCACCCGGAGGTCGTCGCCGCCGTGCAGGCCGCCGTCGCGCGCGGCACCTCCTTCGGCACGCCCGGTGAGGGCGAGGTCGCGCTCGCCGAGGAGATGGTCGGCCGTGTCGGGCCGCTGGAGCAGGTTCGGCTGGTGTCCAGCGGGACCGAGGCCACCATGTCCGCGATCCGGCTCGCCCGCGGCTTCACCCGCCGCTCCAAGGTGGTCAAGTTCGCCGGGTGCTACCACGGGCACGTCGACTCGCTGCTCGCCTCGGCCGGCTCCGGCGTCGCCACGTTCGCGCTGCCGGACACCCCGGGCGTCACCGGCGCCCAGGCCGGCGACACCATCGTGCTGCCGTACAACGACCTGGACGCCGTGCACGCCGCCTTCGCCGCCCACCCCGGCGAGATCGCCTGCGTGATCACCGAGGCGTCGCCCGGGAACATGGGCGTCGTGCCGCCGATGCCCGGCTTCAACCAGGGCCTCAAGGACGCCTGCGCCGCGAACGGCGCGCTGTACGTCTCCGACGAGGTGATGACCGGCTTCCGCACCAGCCGCGCCGGGTGGTTCGGCGTCGACGGCGTCGTGCCCGACCTGATGACCTTCGGGAAGGTCATGGGCGGCGGATTCCCGGCCGCCGCGTTCGGCGGGCGCGCCGACGTCATGGCGCACCTCGCGCCGGCCGGGCCCGTCTACCAGGCCGGCACCCTCTCCGGGAACCCGGTCGCCACCGCCGCCGGGCTCGCCCAGCTGCGGCTGCTCGACGACGCCGCCTACGCGAGGCTCAACACCGTGTCGGCGCAGATCCAGTCGATGGTGTCCGAGGCGCTGACCAAGGAAGGCGTCACGCACACCGTGCAGAGCGCGTCCAACATGTTCTCCGTGTTCTTCACCGACCGGCCGGTGCGCGACTACGAGGACGCCAAGGCGCAGGAGTCCTTCCGCTTCACCGCGTTCTTCCACGCGATGCTGGCGCACGGCGTCTACCTGCCGCCGTCGTCCTTCGAGTCCTGGTTCGTCTCCACGGCCCACGACGAGCAGGCCCTGGCGAGGATCGCCGACGCCCTGCCGGCGGCGGCCCGGGCAGCGGCGGAGGCGACCGCGTGAGCGAGAACGGACGCGACCTCGTGGGCGAGGACGGAGGCCACCGCGTGAGCGACAACGGCAAGGACATCACCGTCGTCCACCTGATGCGGCACGGCGAGGTCGCCAACCCGGACGGCATCCTGTACGGCAGGCTGCCCGGCTACCACCTGTCCGAGCTGGGCCGGCGGATGGCCGACCGGGTCGCCGACCACCTCGCCCCCCGGGACGTCACGTACGTCGCCTCCTCCCCGCTGGAGCGGGCGCAGGAGACCGCGACGCCGATCGCCAAGGCGCACGGCCTGGACCTGGACACCGACGAGCGGCTCATCGAGGCCGACAACGTCTTCCAGGGCAAGACCTTCGGCGTCGGGGACGGCGCGCTGCGCAGGCCGGACAACTGGAGGCACCTCGTCAACCCGTTCAAGCCGTCCTGGGGCGAGCCGTACCTCGACCAGGTGGTGCGGATGATGGGCGCGCTGCACGCCGCGAAGGACCGGGCACGCGGGCACGAGGCCGTGCTCGTCAGCCACCAGCTGCCCATCTGGATCGTGCGGTCCTACGTCGAGCGGCGCCGGCTGTGGCACGACCCGCGCAAGCGGCAGTGCACGCTCGCGTCCCTGACGACGTTCACGTTCCAGGGCGACAGGATCGTTTCCGTGGGCTACACGGAGCCCGCCCGCGATCTCGTCCCGGCCCATCTGCTCGCCGGCGCCAGGCCGGTGAAGGGGAAGGACAAGGCCTTCGGGGCATAGGCGGCACACGGGCAGCGAACAGGCAGCACACGGGCGGGGCCGGGGTCGCCGCCCCCACGACCCGCGACATCTTGTTGCCGACTCTGCGCATTTCCCGGGAACGATCGCGATCATCGCGTCCTCTCAGTGGGTGACCCACTGAGGACGTGACGATCGGGGACACCATGCGCACGCTCACCCGCAGGGGAATGCTCGGACTCGGCGCGGGCGCCGCAGCCTCACTCACGGCGTGCGGCGCCCACGGGCTCGACGGCTCGAGCCGTGCCGGCGGTTCCCGCGAGGACCGCCCGGACGAGCCGGGCAGGGCGGCGCGGCCGATAGGCGACGGCTCCACCTCGTACACCGGCAAGCAGCCCCGCCAGCCCGCCGCGCCCGTGCCGCTGGAGCCGGGTGAGACCCCGCCGCAGTTCGTCGTGTTCTCCTGGGACGGGGCCGGCGAGGTCGGCAACGGCCTCTTCCCGCGCTTCCTCGACCTCGCGCGGGAGCACGACGCCCGCATGACGTTCTTCCTCTCCGGGCTGTATCTGCTGCCCGAGTCGAAGAAGCGCCTGTACCACCCGCCGAACAACCCGCGCGGCGCCTCCGACATCGGCTACCTCACCGACGGCCACATCCGGGACACGCTGGTGAACATCCGCCGCGCCTGGCTCGACGGGCACGAGATCGGCACCCACTTCAACGGCCACTTCTGCGGCGACGGGCCGGGCTCGGTCGCCCACTGGACGACCCGGCAGTGGCGCAGCGAGACCGACCAGGCGGTGTCGTTCGTGAAGGAGTGGCGGACGAACACCGGCTGGGGAGACCTGCCGTCGCTGCCGTTCGACTACGACAAGGAACTCGCCGGCGCCCGTACGCCCTGTCTGCTCGGCCGGGACAACCTGCTGCCCGCCGCCCGCGAGCTCGGCTGGCGCTACGACGCCTCGTCGCCGGGCGGCCTCCAGATCTGGCCGGACAAGCGGCAGGGGCTGTGGGACCTGCCGTTGCAGCAGATACCGTTCCCGGGCCGCGGCTTCGAGGTCCTCGCGATGGACTACAACATCCTGGCGAACCAGTCCGTGAACTCCACCAACGCGCCCGCCCATCACCACCCGGCTTGGCGTGAACAGGCCACCCAGGCCTACATATCGGGCTTCAGGCGGGCATACGAGACCAATCGCGCACCGTTCTTCGTCGGCAACCACTTCGAGCAGTGGAACGGCGGCATCTACATGGACGCCGTGGAAGAGGCCCTCAAGCACATCGCCCGCGAACGGGACAAGGGCGGGGACGTCCGGCTGGTCTCCTTCCGGCAGTTCACCGACTGGCTCGACGTGCAGCGGCCCGAGGTGCTGGCCCGGCTCCGCACCCTCGGCGTGGGACAGCGGCCCCCGGGCGGCCGGCGGGCCTTCCCGGCAGCAGGCTCCACCACCCCCGCCGACCCCGCCCCGGAGCCCGAAAACGCCGCCTGAAATGCGGGTTTCCCTCCCCCAGGGGGGTGCGCAAGATCCCCGGTGGCGACATGCGAAACTTTTCACATGAGTGCCGCCAGCCGCGCCCCCCAGCGCTCGAACCGCACCGACCGCACCCGCCGCCGTACCGCCCTGACGATGACCGGTGCCGCCGTGGCGGCGCTGCTGCTGTCCGCGTGCAGCTCGGGCGGCACCTCGGGCGGCGGCGGCAACACCAACTTCGTCACCGGCGCCGACGGCGTCGCCACCGTGCGGAAGGGCGAGCGGGACGCCCTCCCCGACCTGTCCGGCAGGACCGTGGACGGCGGTGACCTCGACGTCGCCGACTACCGGGGCAAGGTCGTCGTCCTCAACGTGTGGGGCTCGTGGTGCGCGCCGTGCCGGCTCGAGGCCAAGAACTTCGAGAAGGTCTACCAGGACACCAAGGACCAGGGCGTCCAGTTCGTCGGCATCAACACCCGCGACGCGAGCGTCGGCCTGGCCCGCGCCTTCGAGGAGGAGCAGGGTGTCACCTTCCCGAGCCTGTACGACCCGACCGGCAAGCTGATGCTCCGCTTCGAGAAGGGCACGCTCAACCCGCAGGCCGTCCCCTCCACCCTGATCGTCGACCGGGAGGGCAGAATCGCCGCGCGCGCCCTGCAGGCCCTCAGCGAGAAGAAGCTGCGCTCGATGCTCGACCCGGTCCTCGCGGAGAAGTGACGTGACCGCGCTCACCACGCTCGCCGAGGCGGGCTACAACGGCACGGTGCTCAACGGCGCCCTGCTCGTGGCCCTGCCCATCGCGCTGCTCGGCGGTCTCGTCTCCTTCTTCTCGCCCTGCGTCCTGCCCCTCGTCCCCGGCTACCTGTCGTACGTGACCGGGGTCACCGGCACGGACCTGGCGGAGGCCCGGCGCGGCCGGATGGTGGCGGGCGCCTCCCTGTTCGTCGCCGGTTTCACCGCCGTGTTCGTGTCCGGCGGCGCCCTGTTCGGCTACTTCGGCTCCACGCTCCAGGAGCACCGCGACGTCCTGAGCAAGGTGCTCGGCGTGCTCATGATCGCCATGGGCGTGTTCTTCATGGGGCTCCTGCCGTGGATGTCCCAGCGCGAGTTCCGGTTCCACAAGCGGCCCGTCACCGGCCTGGCCGGGGCGCCGCTGCTGGGCGCGCTGTTCGGGATCGGCTGGACGCCCTGCATCGGCCCGACCCTCGCCTCCGTGCAGGCGCTCGCCATCAGCGAGGCCAGCGCCGGCCGCGGCGCCGTACTGACCGTCGCGTACTGCGTCGGCCTCGGCGTCCCCTTCGTCCTCGCCGCGGTCGCCTTCCGCAAGGCCCTCGGCGCCTTCGGCTGGGTCAAGCGCCACTACGTCTGGGTGCTGCGCGTCGGCGGCACCATGATGATCGTGACCGGTCTGCTGCTGCTGACCGGCGTGTGGGACGGCATCCTGCAGCAGATGCAGACCTGGTCCAACGGATTCACTGTGGGGATCTGACCGATGAGCGACACCACCACCGACAGGGCCCCGGCCCTCCAGGACGACCAGGAGCTCGGCGAGGCCGGCTCCCAGCTGTCCACCGCCCCCGCCGAGGAGGCACCGAACCTCCCCGCCCTGGGCGCCGCCGGCTGGCTCCGCTGGTTCTGGCGCCAGCTCACCTCGATGCGGGTCGCGCTGCTGCTGCTCCTGCTGCTGTCGCTCGGCGCGATCCCCGGCTCGCTGATCCCGCAGACCGGCACCGACGTCACCAAGGTCGAGGAGTTCCGCGCCAAGCACGAGACGCTCGCGCCCCTCTACGACAAGCTCGGCCTCTTCAACGTCTACAGCTCGGTGTGGTTCTCGGCGATCTACATCCTGCTGTTCGTCTCCCTCATCGGCTGCATCGTGCCGCGCACCTGGCAGTTCGTGGGCCAGTTGCGCGGCCGTCCGCCGGGCGCCCCGCGCCGCCTGACCCGGCTGCCCGCCCACACCACCTGGCGCACCGAGGCCGCGCCCGAGGAGATCCGCGAGGCCGCCCTCGCGCTGCTGAGAAAGCGCCGCTTCCGCGCCCATGTCGCCGGTGACGCCGTCGCCGCCGAGAAGGGCTACCTGCGGGAGCTGGGCAACCTGGTCTTCCACGTCGCGCTGATCGTGATCCTGGTCGCCTTCGCCTGGGGCCAGCTGTTCAAGTCCGAGGGCAACAAGCTGGTGCTGGAGGGCGACGGCTTCGCCAACACGCTCACCCAGTACGACGACTTCAGGTCGGGCAGCCTCTTCGCGCAGGACGACCTGGACCCGTTCAGCTTCGTGCTGAAGGACTTCACCGGCACGTACGAGGCGACCGGACCCAACCGCGGCACCCCGCGCGTCTTCCAGGCCGAGGTCACCTACAGCGTGGGCGCCTACGGCAAGGACAAGAGGACCGTCATCGAGGTCAACGACCCGCTGGAGATCGGCGGCTCCAAGGTCTACCTGGTCAGCCACGGCTACGCGCCGGTCATCACCGTCAAGGACGGCAGGGGCAAGGTCGTCATGGACCGCGAGGCCGTGCCGCTGCTGCCGCTGGACGCCAACGTGACCTCCTCCGGCGCCATCAAGGTCATGGACGGCTACCGCAACGCCAAGGGCGCCAGGGAGCAGCTCGGCTTCAACGCCTTCTTCCTGCCCACGCACGGCGGCGACGGCACGACGATGCTGTCGCAGTTCCCGGCGCTGATCAATCCGATGCTGGCGCTGTCCGCCTACCACGGCGACCTCGGCGTCGACTCGGGCGTCCCGCAGAGCGTGTACCAGCTGAACAAGAAGAACCTGAAGGAGTTCAAGGACTCCGACGGCGAGCTGTTCAAGAAGCAGCTCAAGATCGGCGAGACCATGACCCTGCCGAACGGCGCCGGGACCGTCACGTTCGACGGCGTGAAGGAGTGGGCCGGTTTCCAGATCGCCCGGCAGCCCGCCAGCGGCTGGGCCCTCGCCGGGTCCGTCGCCGCGATCCTCGGCCTCGCCGCCTCCCTGTTCATCCAGCGCCGCCGCGTGTGGGTGCGCGCGGTCAGGGGCGCCGACGGCGTCACCGTCGTCGAGATGGCCGGGCTCGGCCGCAGCGAGTCCGCCAAGGTGCCCGACGAACTCGGCGAACTCGCCGGGATCCTGTACGAGCGGGCGCCGGGCGCCCCCGACCCCGAACCCTCCGATTCCCCTGCCGTACCTGCCGAAGGGGCTGACAAGCAGTGACTGCCGCAACCGACCTGGCCGCCGCGACCAACGAGAACCTCGCGCACCTCAGCAACGTGCTGATCTACTCCGCGATGGCCGTCTACACGCTGGCCTTCTTCGCGTACATCGCCGAATGGCTGTTCGGCAGCCGCAGCAAGGTGGGCCGTACGGCCGCCGCGCTCACCGCGAAGCCGCAGGCCGAGGCCGGGAGCGGACCGGCGGTCACGGTGCAGCAGGCCGGCGGCACCGCCGTGCTGGAGCGTCCCAAGGTCGTCGTCCGGTCCGCCTCCGGCACCCGGGACGTGCCCGACGGGCCCGGCGCGCACGGCGGCGACCAGCAGGGCGACCTGTACGGCCGGATCGCGATCTCCCTGACCGCCCTCGGTTTCCTGCTCGAGTTCGGCGGCGTGCTCACCCGCGCGCTGTCGGTGGAGCGGGCGCCGTGGGGCAACATGTACGAGTTCAACATCACGTTCTCGACGGTCGCCGTCGGCGTGTACCTCACGCTGCTCGGCCTGAGGAAGAACGTCCGCTGGCTCGGCCTGCCGCTGATCACCTCGGTCCTGCTCGACCTCGGGCTCGCCGTGACCGTGCTCTACACGGAGAGCGACCAGCTCGTCCCGGCGCTCCAGTCGTACTGGCTCTACATCCACGTCTCCACCGCGATCTTCTGCGGCGCGGTGTTCTACGTCGGCGCGATGTCCACGGTGCTGTACCTGTTCAAGGACGGCTACGAGAACAAGCTGGCCGGCGGCGGCACGCCCGGCCGGTTCGCCGACTCGGTCCTGGACCGGCTGCCCGCCGCGGCCTCCCTCGACAAGTTCGCCTACCGCGTCAACGCCGCCGTCTTCCCGCTGTGGACCTTCACGATCATCGCGGGCGCCATCTGGGCGGGCGACGCGTGGGGCCGCTACTGGGGCTGGGACCCCAAGGAGACCTGGTCCTTCATCACCTGGATCGCCTACGCCTGCTACCTGCACGCCCGGGCCACGGCCGGCTGGAAGGGCCGCAAGGCCGCCTACCTGGCCCTGGTCGCGTTCGGCTGCTGGCTGTTCAACTACTACGGCGTGAACATCTTCGTGTCCGGCATGCACTCCTACGCGGGCGTGTAGGCCGGACCGGCCCCACGCCCGGTCGGGGTGGTCCGGTTCACACCAGGCCGCGCGCGACGCTCGTGATGATGTCGCGCAGCCGCTCGGTGTAGAGCCGGAGGTTCTTGTGGGCGACGTCGGTGTCCGGGTAGCGGCCGGCGAACCACAGGCCCTCGTGGAGCCGGCTCACCCACGCGCACACCTGGTCGCCGTACGACACCCGGATCAGCCCGTACGCCTTCAGCTCCGGCCAGCGTTCGGCGCCGGGCATGGCGCGGGAGTCGACGAACGACACGATCGAGTACAGGTCGGGCGACGTCGGCCGGAAGTCGGAGCCGAGCAGCCGCAGCACGCGGGCCAGCGGCATCCGCGCGAGCCGCCGGTTGGCCTGCAGCCCGGCGCGCACCGCCCGCAGCGCGGCCGTGAAGTCGGGCAGTTCGGCCACCGGGATCTCCAGGGGCGCGCCGCCGACGTACCAGCCGACCGAGTCGGCCCACTGGGACCTGGCGCGGGTGTGGAACGGCACGACCGTGCGGTAGACGGGCGGGCCGCCGATCTCGTGGACGATGAGGGCCGTGGCGGCCAGGACACCGACGAGGCTGCCGCCGAAGGGGCGGCAGTGGGCCTCGAAGGCGGCGGCGTCGGCCGCGTCGACCAGCGGCTCGCTCAGCATCTTCTGCCGCGGCAGCGGGTCGCCGGGCCGCAGGCCGAGGTCCACGGGGAAGCCGGGCAGCCTGCCGTCGCACCGGTGAATGAACTCCCGCCAGCGGGCGACCACTTCGTGGGTCTCGTCGATGCGGTCGGCGTCGGCGCGCTCGGCCTCGCAGAAATCGACGTAGCTGCCCGCGGGCCGCCGGTCCACGGGCCGGCCCTCGACCTGCGCCGCGTACAGCTCGTGGATCTCGGCCGGGATGCGGTGCACCGAGTAGGCGTCGACGTTGCTGTGGTCGAAGGCCATGTAGACGCTGGTGCCGTCGTCCCGGACGACGGCCGTGTAGATGAGGTTGGGCCAGCGCAGCGCGTCCGCCGTCTCGTCGAAGCGCTGCTGGAGGTGGCGCACCAGCGCGGCGGCGTCGGTGAACTCCCCGACGTCCTCGCGCTGCAGCGACACCGCGTCGGCGTCGAGCGTGAAGCGGCGCATCTCGTCGCCGGACTCGCCGGCCCAGCGGAAGCCGCTGCGCAGCGTCTCGTGGCGCAGGGTCCAGCCGCGCAGCGCCTCCTGGAGGGCGTCCAGGTCGACGCGGCCCGGGATGTCGAAGGCGGCGCCGAGCCAGGTGGGCACGAACAGGCCGTCCTCGCGCACCGAGCGGGCGGTCCTGATGTGCGACTCCTGGATGTACGCCGGTGGCCGCGAGTCCTCCGGCAGGCCTGCCGCGGTCTCGACGGTCGCCGCGCTGAGCGTCCACTCGACGAGTCGTCCGGGCCGGACCTCGCAGCGTTGGATGTCGGTCGTTCGCACGGGGCGTCTCCGTTCGCAGGTGTGCACAGACCCGACCAAGGGAAAGCGGAGATGGCGAGTCCGCACCCGGCGTGTCGTGAGTTTTCCGTGGAACGGATGGCAGGTCGAACGGCGATGCGAAGGCCCCGGACCCGCGGTGGTGCCGGACTCCCTGTCAGGCCTCGTCCCGCTTGTCGTCCGGCCCGCCGTCCTTCGTGTCGTCGTCGAGGGACTTCAGGAAGTCGGGGTTGTCGTCGGGCGCCACCCACTGCCGGGACCGGCCGCCGCCCGCGCGCATCCCGGACCAGCCCTCGGCGGCCGGGCTGCGCTTCTTGCCGGCGATCAGCCAGGAGACCGAGCCGACCAGCGGGAACAGCAGCACGAGGATCGCCCACAGGGGCTTGGGCATGTGCCGGATGTCCTCGTCCTTCGTGCTGATGCAGTCGATGAACGCGTACACGCTCAGAGCCAGTGGCACGAGGAACATCAGCACCCGCAGCATGGGGCCTCTCCAGCGAAGCGGTCGTCGTAGGGGCCCGGCGGGACCCCCAGGTACAGGGCCAGGGTAGCCGCTCAGGGATACTGGGCCCCATGGCTTACGACGATCTTCGCTCCCTGCTCAGGGCGCTGGAGCGCGAGGGCGACCTCAAGCGCATCAAGGCCGAGGTCGACCCGTATCTGGAGGTCGGTGAGATCGTCGACCGGGTGCAGAAGGCCGGCGGCCCCGCCCTCCTCTTCGAGAACGTACGCGGTGCGAGCATGCCGCTCGCGATGAACGTGTACGGCACCGACCGCCGCCTGCTCAAGGCCCTCGGCCTGAAGTCGTACGGCGAGATCTCCGACAAGATCGGCGGCCTGCTCAAGCCGGAGCTGCCGCACGGCTTCGTCGGTGTGCGCGAGGCGTTCGGCAAGCTGGGCGCGATGACGCACGTACCGCCGAAGAAGGTGAAGTCCGGCTCCGCGCCCGTGCAGGAGGTCGTCCTCACCGGCGAGGACGTCGACCTGGAGCAGCTGCCCGCGCTGTTCACGTGGCCGAAGGACGGCGGCTCCTTCTTCAACCTGGGCCTGACCCACACCAAGGACCCCGAGACCGGCATCCGCAACCTCGGCCTGTACCGGCTCCAGCGGCACGACCGGCGCACCATCGGCATGCACTGGCAGATCCACAAGGACAGCCGCAACCACTACCAGGTCGCCGCCCGCCGCGGCGAACGCCTGCCGGTCGCCATCGCGTTCGGCTGCCCGCCCGCCGTCACCTACGCCGCCACCGCGCCGCTGCCCGGTGACATCGACGAGTACCTGTTCGCCGGGTTCGTCGCGGGCAGGCGGATCGAGATGGTCGACTGCAGGACCGTGCCGCTCCAGGTGCCCGCGCAGGCGGAAGTCGTGCTGGAGGGCTGGCTGGAGCCGGGCGAGATGCTGCCGGAGGGTCCGTTCGGCGACCACACCGGCTTCTACACGCCGCAGGAACCGTTCCCCGCACTGAAGATCGACTGCGTGACCATGCGCAGGCGCCCGCTGCTGCAGTCGATCGTCGTCGGGCGGCCCCCGACGGAGGACGGACCGCTCGGCCGGGCCACCGAGCGGTTCTTCCTGCCGCTGCTGAAGATCATCGTCCCCGACATCGTGGACTACCACCTGCCCGAGGCCGGCGGCTTCCACAACTGCGCGATCGTCTCGATCGACAAGAAGTACCCCAAGCACGCCCAGAAGGTGATGCACGCCATCTGGGGCGCGCACATGATGTCCCTGACGAAGCTGATCGTGGTGGTCGACGCCGACTGCGACGTGCACGATCTGCACGAGGTCGCCTGGCGGGCCCTGGGCAACACCGACTACGCCCGCGACCTCAGCGTCGTCGAAGGCCCCGTCGACCATCTCGACCACGCCTCCTACCAGCAGTTCTGGGGCGGCAAGGCGGGCATCGACGCCACGGAGAAGTGGCCCGAGGAGGGCTACATCCGGGACGGCGGCTGGCCCGACATGGTGCTGTCCGACCCGGACACGGCGGCGAAGGTCGACCGCCGCTGGAAGGAGTACGGACTGTGAGTCCGGCTTCCGCGGCGATCCCGCAGCCGGGGCGCACGAGGGCCTTCCTGCGCCTCGTCATGATCGAGCACTCCGTCTTCGCGCTGCCGTTCGCCTACATCGCCTCCCTGACGGCGATGTACCGGTGGGACCGGAACATCCACTGGGTCGAGCTCCTGCTGGTCACCGTGTGCATGGTGGGCCTGAGGACCTTCGCGATGGCCGTGAACCGGATCATCGACCGCGAGATCGACGCGCGCAACCCGCGCACGGCCCACCGCGAACTCGTCACCGGCGCGATGTCCGTGAAGCACGCCTGGACCGGCGCTCTCGTCGCGCTCGCCGTCTTCCTCGGCGCGGCGGCCCTGCTCAACCCGCTGTGCCTGGCCCTCGCCCCGGTCGCCGTGATCCCGATGGTGGTCTACCCCTACGGCAAGCGGTTCACGGACTTCCCGCAGGCCATCCTCGGACTCGCTCAGGCCATGGGGCCCATCGGCGGCTGGCTCGCCATCACCGGCAGCTGGTCCTGGGACGCGGTGATCCTGGGCCTGGCCGTCGGCATCTGGATCGGCGGCTTCGACCTGATCTACGCCTGCCAGGACGTCGACGCCGACCGCGCCATCGGCGTCCGCTCGGTGCCCGCCCGCTTCGGCGTCCCGGCCGCCGTGTGGGGCGCCCGCGGCTGCCACGCCGTCACCACGGCCCTGTTCGCCTGGTACGCGGTGGCCACCGGAGCCGGCCCCTTCTTCTGGCTCGGTTTGCTGATCGTCGCGGGCGCCTTCGTGTACGAGCACTCCATCGTCCGCCCGCACGACCTGTCCCGCCTGAACCGGGCGTTCTTCTCGACGAACGGCTTCATCGGGATCAGCCTCTTCGTGTGCGCCCTGATCGACCTCCTGGTCCGCGGGCTGACGGTCTGAACCATGCGAGCCGCCCGCTAGGCTCGACGTCATGAAGCCAGGACAGACGCAGCGCACGCCTTGGATCGTGGGGGTGTCCGGGGCCTCCGGGACGCCGTACGCGGCTGCCGTTCTGCGGGCGCTTCTCGACGCCGGGGAGAGCGTGGACCTCGTCGTCAGCCGGGCCTCGCGGCTCACCCTGCTGGACGAGACCGGCATCCCCTTCCGTGACGCCCACTGGCGGGACGACCTGCGCGAATGGCTCGCGCGGGGCGCCGACGGCAAGCCCGACGCCTTCACCGTGGACCTCACGGGCGTACGGCACTGGCCCGCGGGCGACCTCGCGGCGGGGCCGTCGTCGGGGTCGTACCCCGCCAAGGGCATGCTGATCGTGCCCGCCTCCACGGCCTGCGTCGCGGGCGTCGCGCTCGGCCTGTCCAAGGACCTGCTGCAGCGCGCGGCGAGCGTCACCCTCAAGGAGCGGCGCACCCTGGTGGTGGCCGTGCGCGAGACCCCGCTGGGCGGGCAGACCCTGCGGCACCTGGTGACGCTGGACGACGCGGGCGCCAGCGTGGTGCCCGCCTCGCCGGCCTTCTACGCGGGCGCGACGCACATCCAGGACCTGGTGGACTTCGTCGCCGGACGCGTCCTCGACTCGGCGGGCGTCGGACACACCCTGTACCGCCGCTGGAAGGGCGAGATCGGCGGCGGGAGCCGCACCACCTGAGTGCGGCGCGCCACCCCTCAGCAACGTTCAGGACCCTCTCAACAGACCATTTCAGTGGAAGGCTTCAATCGCATGGACGCGGTGGACAGGCAGCTCATCCAGGCCCTGAGGGAGAACGGCCGGGCCTCCTACGCGGAGCTGGGACGCCTCGTCGGCCTGTCGGGACCCAGCGTCACCGACCGCATCAACCGGCTGGAGGCGGCCGGTGTCATCACCGGCTACCGCGCCACCGTGGACGCCGCCTC
The DNA here is from genome assembly GCF_040682395.1 of Streptomyces sp. NPDC051207. Taxonomy (NCBI): domain Bacteria; kingdom Bacillati; phylum Actinomycetota; class Actinomycetes; order Kitasatosporales; family Streptomycetaceae; genus Streptomyces; species Streptomyces sp. NPDC051207. The sequence goes on from NZ_JBFBAX010000005.1 coordinate 61,281, forward strand.
GCTCGGCCTCGGCGTCATCGCCCTGATCGGCATCTCGCTGTCCGACGCCGCCGACCACGAGGACGTGGCCCGCCGGCTGAAGGACCTGCCGGAGATCGAGGACTGCTGGTTCATCGCGGGCGACGACTCCTTCATGCTCAAGGTGCGCGCCACGGACGTCGACGGCCTGGAGAAGATCATCCGCCGGCTCAGCGGCACCAAGGGCGTCTCCCGGACCCGCACCACCATCGTGCTCTCCACGAAGTGGGAGAACCGGGTGGGTGAGCTGCCCGAGGAGGCCTGACGGGCAGGGCGTACGGTTGACCGAGGCTTGGATCGAGGAGAGGTGGCGGCATGGACGTCGGGCTCAAGCGCGAGCTGGAGGAGAAGGTCCGCTCCGGTGAGCGGCTGACCCGCGAGGACGGCATCGCACTGTACGAGTCGGACGACCTGGCCTGGCTCGGCGGGCTCGCCCACGAGGTGCGGACGCGGAAGAACGGCGACGTCGTCCACTTCAACGTGAACCGTCACCTCAACATGACGAACGTGTGCACCGCGTCCTGCGCCTACTGCTCCTTCCAGCGCAAGCCGGGCGAGAAGGACGCGTACACGATGCGCATCGAGGAGGCCGTCGAGCTGGCCAGGGCGATGGAGGGGGAGAACCTCACCGAGCTGCACATCGTCAACGGCCTGCACCCGAATCTGCCCTGGCGGTACTACCCGCGCTCCCTGCGCGAGCTGAAGGCCGCCCTGCCGGACGTGTCCCTGAAGGCCTTCACGGCCACGGAGATCCACCACTTCGAGACGATCTCCGGGCTGAGCGCGAGCGAGATCCTGGACGAGCTGATCGACGCCGGCCTGGAGTCGCTGACCGGGGGCGGCGCGGAGATCTTCGACTGGGAGGTCCGGCAGCACATCGTGGACCACCGCACCCACTGGGAGGACTGGTCCCGCATCCACCGCCTGGCGCACGAGAAGGGCCTGAAGACCCCGTGCACCATGCTGTACGGCCACATCGAGGAGCCCCGGCACCGCGTGGACCACGTGCTGCGGCTGCGTGAGCTGCAGGACGAGACCTGCGGCTTCCACGTCTTCATCCCGCTGCGCTACCAGCACGACTTCGTGGACATGAAGGACGGCAAGATCCGCAACCGCCTCCAGGCCCGGACGCAGATGGCGACCGGCGCGGAGGCCCTGAAGACGTTCGCCGTGTCGCGGCTGCTGTTCGACAACGTCCCGCACGTCAAGGTCTTCTGGGTGATGCACGGCCTGCACACCGCCCAGCTCGCGCTCCAGCACGGCGCGGACGACATGGACGGCTCGGTCGTCGAGTACAAGATCACGCACGACGCGGACAACTACGGCACGCCGAACAAGCTGACCCGCGAGGACCTGCTGGACCTGATCCGCGACGCCGGTTTCCGGCCGGTGGAGCGGAACACGCGGTACGAGATCATCCGGGAGTACGAGGGTCCCGACCCGGAGCGCCGGGAGTCGCCGCAGCCGATGCGGGTGTGAGTCGCGCCGGGCCGTCGTCCGTGTGCGGGGTGCAGCCGTATCCGGGTACTCGGGCCGCATGCCCACGAAGGTTCCCGAGGATCAGTACACCGCCGAGCCCTTCGTCCCGGACGGCGGCGGTCTCGCCGCTCTCCGGGAGGCCGCCGCCGGCTGCCGCGGCTGCCCGCTGCACCGGGACGCCACGCAGACCGTGTTCGGCGCGGGCGGCGCCGACGCCCGCGTGATGCTCGTCGGTGAGCAGCCCGGTGACCAGGAGGACCGGCAGGGCAGGCCCTTCGTCGGCCCCGCCGGCAAGCTCCTGGACCGGGCGCTGGAGGAGGCCGGCATGGACCCGGCGGAGGCGTACGTCACCAACGCCGTCAAGCACTTCAAGTTCACGCAGGCCGAGCCCCGCAAGCGCCGTGTCCACAAGGCGCCCACCCTGCGCGAGACGACCGCCTGCGGGCCGTGGCTGGCCGCCGAGCTGGCCGTCGTCCGGCCCGAGCTGATCGTGGTGCTCGGCGCCACGGCCGGGAAGGCGCTGCTCGGCTCGTCGTTCCGGGTCACGCAGGTGCGCGGGACGGTGCTGGAGGAGGAGATCCACGGGCGCCCCGAGCGGCTGGTGCCGACCGTGCACCCCTCGTCGGTGCTGCGGGCGGACGACCGCGAGGCCGCCTACCAGGGACTGCTGTCCGACCTCAAGGTGGCGGCACGGGCCCTGGGGTGAGGGTGCGGGGCGCCGCCCGGTGTTCGGTGTCCGTTGGGCGAAACGGCGTTGAGCCGCACACATCGTAATGCCTAGTGTCGCCGCATGTCCCTTACCTTCACTCTCGATCCGGCCGTCACGCCCGAGCTGCGCGACGGGCTTCTCGACCTGTGGACCGACGCGTCCAACGCGGGCGGAGCCGTCGGCTTCGTCCCGCCCGTGACGCGGGAGGACGTCCGGCCCGAACTGGTCAAGCACTTCGCGGCGGCGGCCGAGGGACGCTCCAGGCTCCTCGTCGGCCACGACGAGGCGGGACGGGTGGCCGCCACGGCGTTCCTCACCTTCAACACCCACCGGCTGATGACCCACTGGCTGTGGCTCTACACCGTGATGGTGCACCCGCGGCACCAGGGCAAGGGCTACGGCCGCGACCTGCTGGCCGCCGCGGCCGACGCCGCCCGCCGCATCGACGGCATCGAGGCGATCCGGCTGACCTGCCGCGGCGGCCTCGGCCTGGAGCGGTTCTACGGCTCCTGCGGCTACAAGGAGGTCGGCCGCGTCCCCGGGGCGATCCGCGTCGCACCGGGCGACGACCGCGACGACATCGTCATGCTGCTGCCGCTGACCTGAGCCCCGCACAGCCGGCCCGCGCCCCCCGTACAAGATCCGTCTTCCGGCGTGCTTCACTGGAGAGTGCGCCCGGGAGACCCTGTCCCCCGGAAGACCATTGGGAACGAAAGAGTGGATTGAGATGCTCCGCTACACACTGATGCGCCTGGGGATCTTCGTGGGCTGCCTCGTGGTCGTCTGGGGCCTCGTCCACTTCGGCGTCTTCCCGCGCGGCCTCGGCGAGTCCAACGGCATGTGGATCATCCTGCTCGCCCTGGTGGTCTCCGCGCCGATCAGCTTCGTGGCGCTGCGCAAGGAGCGCGACCGGGCCTCCGAGCAGATCGTGCACAAGATGGACCGCGTGAAGGCCGGCTTCGAGGCCAGCCGCAGCCAGGAGGACGGCGCCGACGACGCGGCCCGCGCGCAGGGCCACACCTCGTAGGCCCCACCGGGCGGCGACTGCGCGGCGCCCCGGTTTTTCCGGTCATGACCGGAAAAACCGGGGCGCTTTGCATTGTGCGGGCGGCCGACGTGTCCAGCCTCTCAAAGCCAGGCTTTGAGTGCCCCAAAGCTCCGGTGTTAAAGTCGTTCTCATGAAGCCCGCAGCCGCGCCCCGCACACCCCCGAGCGTTCCGCTCGTGGCGCGCCTGCACGTGGACCTCTGCCGGTGCGCGTCCGCGACCTGTCGTCCCTGACGTCCTTCCCCGCCGTCCTCCACGTCAGTTCACCCCGCGCATCCCCGACGGAGCATGTCCGTGTCCACGAACACGAAGTCCTTCCCGCTGCCCAAGGTGCCCTTCTGGGCCCAGATACTCGGCGGTCTCGTCCTCGGCGTCCTGCTCGGCTGGCTCGCCCGCAGCCAGGACCTCGGCTGGCTCGTCACGACCCTCGACAAGATCGGCAGCACCTTCGTCGGCCTGCTGAAGCTGGCCGTCGCCCCGCTCGTCTTCTTCGCGATCCTCGTCTCCATCACCAACCTGCGGAAGGTCAACAACGCGGCCCGGCTGGCCTCGCGCACCCTCCTCTGGTTCATGATCACGTCACTGATCGCGGTCGCCATCGGCCTCGTCATCGGCCTGGTCACCAACCCCGGCGCGGGCACCGGCCTCAGCCCCAAGGACGGGGCGAAGCCCGAGACCACCGGCTCCTGGATCGACTTCCTCACCGGCATCGTCCCCACCGACGTCATCACGCCGTTCACCGAGCTGAACGTCCTCCAGATCGTCTTCATGGCCGCCGTCGCCGGCATCGCCGCCCTCCAGCTCGGCGAGAAGGCCCAGCCGATCCTCACCCTGAGCGAGTCCGTCCTCGAACTCCTCCAGAAGGCCCTGTGGTGGGTCATCCGCCTCGCCCCGCTCGGCACCGTCGGCCTCATCGGCAACGCCATCGCCAGCTACGGCTGGGACCTGATCGGGAAGTACGCCACCTTCACCGCCGACATCTACGTCGGCTGCGCGCTGGTCCTCTTCGGGGTCTACCCGGCGCTGCTCGCCACCGTCGCCAAGGTCGGCCCCGTCCAGTTCTTCAAGGGCGCCTGGCCCGCCATCCAGCTGGCCTTCGTCTCCCGCTCCTCCGTCGGCACCATGCCGCTCACCCAGAAGGTCACCGAGCGCCTCGGCGTGCCGAAGGAGTACGCGTCCTTCGCCGTGCCGTTCGGCGCGACCACCAAGATGGACGGCTGCGCCGCGATCTACCCGGCGATCGCCGCGATCTTCGTCGCCCAGATCTTCGACATCCCGCTCGGCGTCGGCGACTACCTGCTGATCGCGTTCGTCTCGGTGATCGGCTCCGCCGCCACCGCCGGGCTCACCGGCGCGACGGTCATGCTCACCCTGACCCTGTCCACGCTCGGCCTGCCCATGGAGGGCGTCGGCCTGCTGCTGGCCATCGACCCGATCCTGGACATGATGCGGACCGCCACGAACGTCGCCGGCCAGGCCCTGGTGCCCGTCATCGTCTCCGCCCGTGAGGGCATCCTCGACCGGGACGCCTACGCCGCGGTCGGCAGCTCGCCCGTGGACGAGCCGCAACCCGTGGTGGCAACTGCCTGACCGATGCGGCGGCGACGGCCCGGACGACGCCGGGCGGACCGTACGCTGACGGTATGGGTGCCGTGAAGACCAAGCGGATGCCGCGTGCGGTCCGCGAACAGCAGATGCTGGACGCCGCCGTACAGATCTTCGGCCGCCGGGGGTACATGGCCGCGTCGATGGACGAGATAGCCGAACTCGCGGGCGTGTCCAAGCCGTTGGTATATCTCTACCTGAACTCGAAGGAAGACCTGTTCACCGCCTGCATCCGCCGTGAGGCGAGGGCGCTCACCGAGGCGGTGCGCGCCGGGGTCCGCCCCGGCACGCCCGCCGACCGGCAACTGTGGGACGGGCTGCGGGCGTTCTTCACACACACCGCCCGGCACCCCGAGGGCTGGGTGGTGCTGCACCTCCAGGCCCGCACGCACGGCGAGCCGTTCGCCGCCGAGGTCGCCGCGATGCGCGAGGAGATCGTCGCGTTCGTGACACAGCTCATCGTGGCCGCCGCGCGGGACGCGCACCGCGACCCCGACCTGCCCGAGCGCGAGGTCGCCGGGCTCGCCGAAGCCCTCGTCGGCGCCGCCGAGGCGCTCGCCGACTGGGCCAACGCCACCCCGGGCGTCACCGCCGGGCAGGCCGCGGCGACACTGATGAACTTCGCGTGGGCGGGCCTGGGGAACCTGATGGACGGACGGCCCTGGGCGCCGCCCGGCGACAGCGGCACGCCGGCCGCTCAGAGCGGGGAGACCGTCCCGCTGACGTGACGGCGCTCCCCGCCGCGCAACTCGAAGCGCCCGTCCCGCGCCGCGTACGTCACCGTCCCCGGCAGCAGCACCGGCGCCCGGAACCGGGCCCGCACCGCGACCGCGTCCGGCGTCCCGTGCTCGGCCAGGCACCGGGCCACCGTCCACATGCCGTGCGCGACGGGACGCGGGAAGCCGAACAGGCGGGCGGTGAGCGGGTGCAGGTGGATGGGGTTGCGGTCACCGGAGGCGGCACCGTAACGACGCCCGACGTCGGCGCCGAGACGCCAGTGGGTGAGCGGGGGGAGGGGGGACGGGGGCTGGGCGGGGCCGGCGGATTCGCCGGGCTCGCCGCGGCCGTAGGACTCGCGTGACGTTTCCGTCTCCGCGCCGCCCGGCCCGCCGTGCCGGGCCAGATACGTGCTGCGTGACTCCCACACGACCTGTCCCGCGACCCGCGCCTCGGTCACGACGGCCGCCTCCGTGCCGCGCCGGTGCGGCGCCAGTCCCTCGACGTGGACGGCGAGTTCGTAGGGGTCTGCGGTCGTCAGACGGGTGCGGCGGGTGATCTCGATCGACGTGTGGACCAGCCCGAGCAGCGGCAGCGGGAAGGCGCGGTCGCTCATCAGCCGCATGGCGAGCGGGAAGCCGAGGACGTGCGGATACGTCACCGGCAGAGCGTCGTCCCCGGTAGGGAAGCCGCACACCCGCTCGTAGGCGGCGAGCCGTGCCTGGTCGACGCGCAGGCCGGGCAGGACGAGCCGGGCGCGCGGGAAGTCCGCGTCGGGGCGCGGGCGCCGGAACGGGGACAGCAGCGCGCCGCGCGCGAGGAGCGGCGCCAGGGCGGGGGAGTCGGTGAGGACGGTGAACGCGGCCGGGGCGGTCACTAGGCCCCCAGCAGGCTCTGGCCGCAGACCCGCACGACCTGGCCGTTGACCGCGCCGGAGGCGGGGTGGGCGAGCCAGGCGGTGGTCTCGGCGACGTCGGCGGGCAGGCCGCCCTGGGCGAGGGAGTTCATACGGCGGCCCGCCTCGCGGATGAGCAGCGGTACGGCGGCCGTCATCCTCGTCTCGATGAAGCCGGGCGCCACGGCGTTGACCGTCACGCCGTGCTCCTCCAGGGCCCGCGGCGCGAGGGAACGGACCAGGCCCACGATGCCCGCCTTGGCGGCGCCGTAGTTGGTCTGGCCCGCGTTGCCCGCGATGCCGGCGATGGACGCGGTGGCGACGATCCGGCCGCCGGGGCGCAGGGTGCCGGAGGCGAGCAGCGCGTCGGTGGTGCGCAGGACGCTCGCCAGGTTGACGTCGAGGACGGAACTCCAGCGCTCGGCGGGCATGTTGACCAGCCGCCGGTCCCGGGTGATGCCCGCGTTGTGGACGAGGACGTGCAGGCCGTCGGGGAGCGCGGCGGCGATGCGCTCGCCCGCGTCGGCGGCCGTGATGTCCAGGGCGAGGGCGGTGCCGCCGAGCCGTCCGGCGACCTCGCGGGCGTCCGCCTCGGCCCCCGGCACGTCGAGCACGACGACGTGGGCGCCGTCCCGGGCCAGCGTCTCGGCGACCGCCGCCCCGATGCCGCGGGCGGCGCCGGTGACGAGGGCGGTGCGGCCGGACAGGGGGCGGCCCCAGTCGTCCGGGGGTGTCGCCGGGCCCGCCCCGACCTCGACGACCTGGCCGCTGACGTAGGCGGACCGGGGGGAGAGCAGGAAGCGCAGGGTGGACTCGGCGGCGTCCGCGTCGGTGAGGCGGACGAGGTTGACGGTCCTGCCGCGGCCGATCTCCTTGCCGAGCGAGCGCGTGAAGCCCTCCAGGGCCTGCTGGGCGGCGGCCTGGTGGTGGTCGGCGGGGTCGAGCGGCGCGCCCAGCACGAGGACGCGTCCGCTGTCGGCGACGGACCGTACGACCGGGTGCAGGGCCGCGTGGACGTCGGCGAGCCCGTCGACGTCCCGCACCCCGGTGGCGTCCAGGACGACGGCGGCGGGCCTGCCGGTGTCGTCGGCGCCGAGTCCGGTGCGGGCGAGGACCGGCCCGAGGCCGAGGCCGGACGTGCCTGCGGTGAGGTGGAGCAGGCCGCCGCTCAGCGCGGGCCGCTCGGCGGACCAGCGGGCCAGCGGCGCCGGTTGCGGCAGGCCGAGGCGGCGGGTCAGAAAGCGGCCGGGCGCGGTGCCGGTGAAGCTCAGATAGCGGTCGGCCATGTCCAACTCCCCAGATGCGGTCGGTGCGGTCCCGACGGTCCCCGAAATCCTTACCGTGGAGTAAGGTTACCGTAGGTAAGCCTATGGTACGGAGGTCAGGATGAGCCCCCTGAAGTCACCGACGGCACGACGGGTCGCGGTCATCGGCGGCTCGCGCGTCCCCTTCGCCCGCTCCGACGGGCCGTACGCCACCGCGTCCAACCAGGAGATGCTCACCGCCGCCCTCGACGGCCTGGTCGAGCGGTACGGGCTGCACGCGCCGGGCGCGGTCGGCGAGTTCGTCGCCGGGGCCGTCCTCAAGCACAGCCGGGACTTCAACCTGGCCCGCGAGACCGTCCTCGGCTCGAAGCTGGACCCGCGCACCCCCGCGTACGACATCCAGCAGGCCTGCGGCACCGGGCTCCAGGCCGTGATCGCCGCCGCCAACAAGATCGCCCTCGGGCAGACCGAGGCGGCCGTCGCGGGCGGCGCGGACACCGCGAGCGACGCGCCCCTCGGCGTGAACGACCGGCTGCGCCGCATCCTCCTGGAGGCCCGGCGCGCCACGTCGGCGGGCGCCCGCCTGAAGGCCCTGGCGAAGATCCGCCCCGGCCACCTCGTCCCGGACATCCCGCGCAACGCCGAGCCGCGCACCGGCCTGTCCATGGGTGAGCACGCCGCCGTGACCGCCCGCGCCTGGGGCATCGGCCGCGAGGCGCAGGACGAACTGGCGGCGGCCAGCCACCAGCGGCTGGCGGCGGCGTACGAACGGGGCTTCTTCGAGGACCTCGTGGTGCCCTTCCGGGGCCTGGAGCGCGACCAGAACCTGCGCCCCGGCTCGACGGTGGAGAAACTGGCCGCTCTGAAGCCCGTGTTCGGCGTGGACCGGCCCGATCCGACGATGACGGCGGGCAATTCGACGCCGCTGACGGACGGCGCCGCGGTGGTGCTGCTGGCGAGCGAGGAGTGGGCGAAGGCGCGGGGCCTGCAGCCGCTCGCGTACCTCACGGCGTACGAGACGGCGGCGGTCGACTTCGTGCACGGGGACGTCGCGGACGGCGCCCCGGACGGTTCCCCGGGCGGAGACGGCCTGCTCATGGCGCCCGCGTACGCGGTGCCGCGCATGCTGGAGCGGGCCGGGCTGGGCATCGAGGACTTCGCGCTGTTCGAGATCCACGAGGCGTTCGCGTCCCAGGTGCTGGCGACGCTGGCCGCGTGGGAGAAGCGGGGCCTGGCCCCGGTGGACCGCGCCCGCCTCAACGTGGCGGGTTCGTCGCTGGCGACCGGGCACCCCTTCGCCGCGACCGGCGCGCGGATCGTCGCCACGCTGGCGAAGCTGCTCGCCGAGCGCGGGGAGCCGGGACGGGGACTGATCTCGGTGTGCGCGGCGGGCGGGCAGGGGGTCACGGCGGTGCTGGAGAGGGAGTGACGAGCAGGCGGCGCGGCGGCCGAGGCATGCGCCCCGGGGCGGCGCTGGGGAGAGGGCGACCGGCCGGTGGCGCGGCTTCCGCGGCGCGCGCCGGAGGGGAGCGGCGGGGCGCCCCGGTGCGCCGGGCGCGCACGCCCGGGGCCCGCGGGCACGGGAAGGACGCCCCGTGAGGGACGAGCGGCACGGTTGCCGCATTCGCCCCAGCGGCAGCGACCCGGCACCAAGGTGACAGACCGTCCGGTAACCCACGAGGCTGCACATCCCCGGCGCCGTACCCTCCCCGATTCCGCACAGACCCCCCACGCGCGGGCCGTACGATCTCCACACCCGACCGGCGGTGACCCCGACCCCGGGAGAGCCCGGGGAACCGCCGGTGCACGCCTCGGCGCGCGAGGCGCGTACGCCGTGCAGCGCCCGAGCGCCCGCTGCCGCCTCTGGAGCCGCCCGTGACCACCCCGCTGCCCTCCTTCGCGGCCTCCGCCGCTTACGACGACGCCCCCGGCCCCGTCCTCGTGGAGCCCGAGACCCGGCGCCTGGACGGGGTCGTGCGGGAGGCGTACGTACCGCCGTTCGCCCCGCCCGTGCGGCACGGCTCGCTCGCCGAGCTGCCCTTCGAGAACGCCGCCGCGGTGCCCGACGCCGTGGTCCTCAGCCGCAAGGGCCCGGACGGCACGTGGGGCGACGTCACGGCGACGCGGTTCGCCGCCGAGGTGCTGGCCGTGGCGAACGGATTCGTCGCCGAGGGACTGATGCCGGGCGACCGCGTCGCGATCATGGCGCGCACGACGTACGAGTGGACGCTGCTGGACTTCGCCGCGTGGGCGGCCGGACTGGTCACCGTCCCCGTCTACCCGACGTCCTCCCTCTTCCAGACCCGCTGGATCCTCCAGGACTCCGGCGCCGTCGCCCTCGTCACGGAGACGGCCGCGCAGGCCGCGTCCCTCGGCCCCGAACTCGAGCGCATCCCGGACCTGCGCCACCTGTGGGTCATGGAGAAGGGGCACGTGGACCGGCTCGCGGAGCTCGGCGCGGGCCGGCCGGACGGCGAGATCCCCGTACGCCGGGGCATGCTCGGCCCGGACACGCTCGCCACGCTGGTCTACACGTCCGGCACCACCGGGCGCCCCAAGGGCTGCGCCCTGACCCACGGCAACTTCTTCGCCGAGGTCGACAACGCCATCGAGCTGCTCTACCCGGTGTTCAAGGCCCGCACCGGCGACGAGCCGTCGGTCCTGCTCTTCCTGCCCATGTCGCACGTCTTCGGCCGCATGGTCGCCGTCGCCTGCGTCCGCGCCCGGGTACGGCTCGGGCACGCGCCGAGCCTGAAGGCGCAGGACCTGCTGCCGGACCTCGCGGCGTTCAGACCGACGTGCCTGCTGACCATCCCCTACATGCTGGAAAAGGTGTTCAACGCCGCCCGCGCCAAGGCGGAGGCGGGCGGCCGGCTGTCCTCCTTCGACCGCGCGGCCGAGGCCGCCCGGCGCTACGGCGAGGCCATGGAGGCCCGCCAGACGGGCACCGGCACCGGACCCGGCCGCGCCCTGCGCACCGCCCGCGCCTTCTATGACCCGCTGGTCTACCGGCGCATCCGCAACGCCATGGGCGGCCGGGTCCGCTACGCGATCTGCGGCGGCTCCCCGCTCGGCCGCCGCCTGGCCGCCTTCTACGCCGGTGCCGGCATCGAGATCTTCGAGGGTTACGGCCTCACCGAGACGACCGGCGCGGCGACGGTGACGCCACCGCTGAAACCCCGCCTGGGCACGGTCGGCTGGCCGCTGCCCGGCACCCGGGTCCGCATCGCCGTCGACGGGGAGATCCTCATCTCCGGCGCACAGGTGCTGCGCGGCTACTGGGACCCGCAGGCGGGCGGTGTCGTCCCCGTCGCCCGCGACGGCTGGCTGGCGACGGGCGACATGGGCGAGCTGGACGACGAGGGCTACCTGACCATCACCGGGCGCAAGAAGGAACTCCTGATCACGGCGGGCGGCAAGAGCGTGGCCCCGGCCCCGCTGGAGAACTGGCTGCGCTCCCACCCCCTGATCTCGCACTGCCTGGTCCTCGGCGACCGCCGCCCCTACGTCAGCGCCCTCATCACCCTCGACCCCGACGGCATCACCCACTGGCGCCGCATGAACGGCAAGCATCCGGTCCCGGCGGAACTCCTCGTGGACGACGAGGAGTTGCGGGCCGTCCTGCAACGCGCCGTGGACGAGGCCAACAAACTGGTCTCCCGCCCCGAGTCCATCCGCCGCTTCGCCGTCCTCCCCACCGACCTCACCGAGGAGTCCGGCCACCTGACCCCGTCGATGAAACTCCGCAGAGAGGCGGTCCTGCGGGACTTCGCGCACGTGGTGGAAGGGCTGTACGGGGGGTAGGCGGCTCGGCCGTCGGCGGCGGCCTGCTACTTGCGGGCGATCAGGGCCGCGTGCTGCGTGGACTCGCCGTTGCCGGTGTTCGGTTCGCGGACGGTCCGGCTGTGCGGGGTCAGGCCCGCCGCCGACAGCAGCGGCGTGATCCGCTCGGGCCGGCGGCGCAGGAAGTCCAGGCGGACCGGGTGGCCGAACGGGCGGTCGAGCGTGCGCGGCTCGTCGCCGACCTGGAAGGCCACCAGCAGATACCCGCCCGGCGCCAGCACGCGCGCGAACTCCGCGAAGAGGGCGGGGAGCCGGTCGTCGGGCGTGTGGATGCTCGAGTACCAGGACACGACGCCCGCGAGCGCCCCGTCGGGCAGGTCCAGGTCCAGCATCGAGCCCTGCTCGAAACGCAGCCCCGGGTGGTCGCGCCGGGCGATCTCCAGCATCGGCTCCGACAGGTCGACGCCGTGCACGGACAGGCCGAGCGAGGCGAGGTACGCGGTGACCCGGCCGGGCCCGCAGCCCAGGTCGGCCACCCGGCCGCCGGCCCCGACCGACTCCGCGAACGCGGTCAGCACCGCCCGGTCCAACGGCGCACTGGGCTCGGCCCGGAACCGGTCCGCGTAGTCCTCGGCGATGGCGTCGTAGAAGACGCGGGTGGTGGTCTCGGGTCCGGTCGTCATGGGCGGGGACCCTAGCGGGGGCCACCGACAGAGCGGTGCCGATCCGGCCACGGGTGGATCCGTGCCCGGCCGTGACGTCGCAGGCCGGAGTGAATGGAGCAGCCCGTGTGAAAAAGAAGGTGCGGAAAAGGGCAGGAGCCCCGTCGCCTGACGGCGCGGGGCTCCTTGGTATTACGTGTCAGACAGGGGTGACGTTCTCCGCCTGCGGGCCCTTCGGGCCCTGAGTGACGTCGAAAGACACCTGCTGGTTCTCCTCAAGCGAACGGAAGCCGGTCGCATTGATCGCGGAGTAGTGGACGAAGACGTCGGGGCCGCCGCCTTCTTGGGCGATGAAACCAAAGCCCTTTTCGGCGTTGAACCACTTAACGGTTCCGGTAGCCATAAGCCCTCCTTGGGCCCAAAGGGTTGCCCTGCTCCAGAACCAGCAAGTGTGAAGATGAATTCTGCACAACTGCCTATGCCTGAGAACGACGAGAGCCCGCGGTCACATGCTCCGCAGGCTCTGTACTGCAAGGGAAACCAAACTGCAACTTGCGACGAGCCTAGCACGCGAAGGTCGGGATGCAATAGAGGGCAAGATCACGTCACCCGAATGTTTGAAGATCTCTCCGAGGGCGCGGAAGAAGTCGCGCCCGGGCCCTCCGGGACCGGGACCGTGGCGTCCGCGGGGGCGGCGGCCGGACCCCGGGGCCCGAGGGCTAGCCTCACGATGTGGACAATTCCCGCACCCGGCCGCGTGTCGGCCACATCCAGTTCCTCAACTGCCTGCCCCTGTACTGGGGGCTCGCGAGAACAGGCACGCTCCTCGACTTCCAGCTCACGAAGGACACCCCCGAGAAGCTCAGCGAGAAGCTGGTGCAGGGCGACCTCGACATCGGCCCGATCACCCTGGTCGAGTTCCTCAGGCACGCGGACGACCTGGTCGCCTTTCCCGACATCGCCGTCGGCTGCGACGGCCCGGTGATGTCGTGCGTGATCGTCTCGCAGGTCCCGCTGGAGCGCCTGGACGGCGCCCGGGTCGCCCTCGGCTCGACCTCGCGCACCTCCGTGCGGCTCGCCCAGCTGCTGCTGGCGGACCGTTTCGGCGTACGGCCGGACTACTACACCTGCCCGCCCGACCTCAGCCTGATGATGCGGGAGGCCGAGGCCGCCGTACTGATCGGCGACGCCGCGCTGCGCGCCAACCTGCACGACGGGCCGCGCTTCGGGCTCCAGGTGCACGACCTGGGCGCGCTGTGGAAGGAGTGGACGGGGCTGCCGTTCGTCTTCGCGGTGTGGGCGGCGCGGCGCGACTACCTGGAGCGCGAGCCGGTCATCACCCGCAAGGTGCACGAGGCCTTCCTCGCCTCCCGCAACCTCTCCCTGGAGGAGGTCGGCAAGGTCGCCGAACAGGCGGCCCGCTGGGAGGACTTCGACGAGCGGGTCCTGGAGCGGTACTTCACCACCCTCGACTTCCGCTTCGGCGAACCACAGCTGGCGGCGGTCGCGGAGTTCGCCCGGCGCGTCGGCCCGACGACGGGCTTCCCGGCGGACGTCAAGGTCGACCTGCTGGAGCCGTGACGCTGCCGCGGGGGCCGTGAGACGCGGCGGCTGCGGCACTACGCTGCTGGGCAGTCGTACGGGGGTCGGGTCCGGGGAGGCTCGGGGCTCGGGGGAGGAGTGACCATGCAGCCGCTCGACGCCGACGAACCGGTCGTGGTGGGGCCCTACCGGCTGCTCGGCCGGCTCGGCTCCGGCGGCATGGGCCGGGTCTACCTGGGACGCAGCGCGGGCGGCCGTACCGTCGCCGTCAAGATCGTGCACCCGCACCTGGCGCTGGACGGGGAGTTCCGGGCCCGGTTCCGCCGCGAGGTGCAGGCCGCGCGGCGGGTCGGCGGCGCGTGGACCGCGCCCGTGCTGGACGCCGACCCGGAGGCGCGCGTGCCGTGGGTCGCCACGGCCTACGCCGCGGGCCCCTCGCTGACGGCGGCCGTCGCGGACGGCGGCCCGCTGCCGCTCCACACCGTACGGGTGCTGGGGGCGGGACTGGCCGAGGCGCTGACGGCCGTGCACGCGCTGGGCCTGGTGCACCGGGACGTGAAGCCGTCCAACGTCCTGCTCACCCTGGACGGGCCCCTGCTGATCGACTTCGGCATCGCCCGCGCCACCGACGGCACGGCGTCCCTGACCTCGACGGGCGTGTCCGTCGGTTCCCCCGGCCACATGGCGCCCGAGCAGATCCTCGGCAAGGGCGTCACGGGCGCCGCCGACGTGTTCTCGCTGGGCGCCGTCCTGACGTACGCGGCGACCGGCGAACCGCCCTTCCGCGGCGACTCCTCGGCCGCGCTGCTCTACAAGGTCGTCCACGAGGAACCCGAACTGGGCGCCCTGTCCGGCGAGATGCGGGACCTGGCGGCGGCCTGCCTCGCCAAGGACCCGGCCGCCCGGCCGGCCCCGGCCGAGCTGGCCCGGCGGCTGGCTCCCGAGGGGGCGGCCCGGCTCGTCGCGGGCGGCTGGCTGCCGGGCTCGCTGGTGGAGAAGGTCAGCAGGAGCGCCGTACAGCTGCTGCATCTGGAGGCCGCGGGCGCCGGTGCCGCGTCCGGGCCGGTGGGCTTCAGCAGCCCCGCGGTACGGGCGCCGGACACGGCGGGCGGGGAGGCGGCCGGGGCGCCGACGGTGGGGCAGTTCGGGCCGGCGCCGGTGATGCCGGGGGGTGCGGGTGGCGCCGGTTCTCCCGGTGGTGTGGGCGGCGCGGGTGGTGTGAGTGGCTCGGGCGGTGCGGTGCCGCCGCCCCCGGCCGGGCCGCCGTCGGGTGCTGTGCTCACGCCGCCGGGCGGGTCGCCGTCGGCCGGGACGCCGCCGAGTGGCGCGGTGCCCTCGCCGGGCGGGAGGCCGTCAGGTGGTCCGGTGCCGTCGCCGGGCGGGGCGCCCGGTGTTCCCCGGCAGGCGTTCGGCGCGCGGCCCGGCAAGCTGTCCGTCTCCGTCGCGGCCACGTCGGCTCCCGGCGCCGGCGGACGCGGCCGGCGCCTGAGCTGCACCCTCGCCCTGGCCGTCGCGGGGGCGCTGGCGGCGGTGACGGTCGGCTCGGTGTTCGTGTTCGACCTGCTGCCGGACGGCAGGCGGGACGGCGCCGGCGACGCCGCGTCCCCGGCCCCGAGCGCGACCGGCGGCGCGGCGTCCGACGTGCCCGCCCGCTACCTCGGCACCTGGGAGGGGCAGGGCACGGCACTCGGCGGCACACTGCCCGCGGGCACCTTCCGGGTCACGGTGCAACGCGCCCGCGTGGGCGAGGAGATGGGCCGCGTCACCCAGACCGACCAGCTCGGCAGCGTCTGCACCGACGTCCTCACCCTGAAGCAGGTCACGAGGGAACACCTGGTGGCGGTCTCCGTGGGCGCCGGGAAGAACCCCGGCCACTGCAGTCAGGGCGCGACGACCGTACGCCTCGTCCCGGTCGGCGACGACCTCAGGTACGAGTCGGACAGCAAGCCGTCGGGGAAGCCCGAGGCGCGCCTGTCGAAGGTCGAGTAGCGTCCCGGGGGATCGGGTGAGGGGGAGCGGGCCATGAGCAGCGTGCCGGACACGGGCCTCGTCGTCGCCGTCGCCGTCGCCGCGGTGTGGGGCGGGGCGGCGGGCGCCCTGCTGCCGCGTGCCGCCCACCGGTTCTCCGTGCCCTCCGGTGAGCCGTGGCGGGAGCGGTGTCCCGGGGGGCACCCGCTGCGCGGGTGGCTCGGGCGCGCCCGGTGCGGTCAGTGCGGGGAGCGCGCGCCGGCCTACGGGCCGGGCGGGGGCCGCCTCGCGGTCGTCACCGGCCTGGTGTGCGCCGGGCTCGCCGCCGCCACCGGGACCCGGCCCGAGCTGGCCGTCTGGCTGCTGCTCGCGCCGGCCGGCGTGCTGCTGGCGGTGGTCGACCTGCGGGTGAAGCGGCTGCCCGACCCGCTCACCCTGCCGCTCGCGGGCGCCGCGCTCGCGCTGCTCGCCCCGGCCGCCCTGCTGCCCGAGCACGCCGGGCGGTGGACGACCGCGCTGCTGGGCGCCCTGACGCTCGGCGCCGGCTACTTCGTGCTGTTCCTGATCAACCCCGCCGGGATGGGCTTCGGCGACGTGAAGCTGGCGCTCGGGGCGGGCGCCGCCCTCGGCTGGTACGGCTGGCCGACGGTGGTGCTGGGCACCTTCGCCGGGTTCCTGCTGGGCGCGCTGTACGGCGGCGCCCTGGTCGTCGCCCGCCGGGCGAACCGCAAGACGGCGATCCCGTTCGGGCCGTTCCTGATCACGGGCGCGTACCTGGGCGTCCTGGCGGGCGCCTACGCGGCATGACCGCGCGGGTACGGGCCCCCGACGGCCTGGCGCCAACGGCCTGGCGTCGGCCGGGCAAAGCCCCTGGCGTACGCTGAGGACGTCCGTCCACACCCCTTACGAAAGGGACGCCGGTGACCGAGAAGGCCGACCTTCAGCCCATCCTCGACCGCGCAGCCGCCGGTGGGCGGATCACCCCCGAAGAAGCGCTCGACCTCTACCGCCACGCGCCGCTGCACGCGCTGGGCGCCGCCGCCGACGCCGTACGCCGCCGCAAGTACGCCGGCACCGAGCACATCGCCACGTACATCATCGAGCGGAACATCAACTACACCAACGTGTGCGTCACGGCGTGCAAGTTCTGCGCCTTCTACGCCGCCCCCAAGGACACCGCCAAGGGCTGGACGCGCGACCTGGACGACATCCTGCGCCGCTGCGCGGAGACCGTCGAGCTGGGCGGCACGCAGATCATGTTCCAGGGCGGCCACCACCCGGACTTCGGCGTCGAGTACTACGAGAAGCACTTCAAGGCCATCAAGGACGCCTTCCCGCAGCTGGTGATCCACTCGCTGGGCGCGTCCGAGGTCGAGCACATGGCGCGGATCTCCGGAGTGCCGGTCGAGGAGGCCATCACCCGCATCCACGAGGCCGGCCTCGACTCCTTCGCCGGCGCCGGCGCCGAACTGCTGCCCGCCCGCCCGCGCAAGGCCATCGCGCCGCTGAAGGAGTCCGGGGAGCGCTGGCTGGAGATCATGGAGATCGCGCACAACCTCGGCGTCGAGTCCACGTCCACCATGCTCATGGGCACCGGCGAGACCAACGCCGAGCGCATCGAGCACCTGCGGATGATCCGTGACGTGCAGGACCGCACCGGCGGCTTCCGCGCCTTCATCCCGTACACCTACCAGCCCGAGAACAACCACCTGAAGGGCCGCACGCAGGCCACGATCTTCGAGTACCTGCGGATGATCGCCGTCGCCCGGCTGTTCCTGGACAACGTGGCGCACATCCAGGGCTCCTGGCTGACGACGGGCAAGGAGGTCGGCCAGCTGTCCCTGCACTACGGCGCCGACGACCTCGGCTCGATCATGCTGGAGGAGAACGTGGTGTCCTCCGCGGGCGCCCGGCACCGCTCCAACCGGCTGGAGATCATCGACCTGATCCGGCGCGCCGGGCGGGTGCCCGCGCAGCGCACGACGACGTACGAGCACCTCGTCGTCCACGACGACCCGGCGAACGACCCCGTCGACGACCGCGTGGCCTCCCACATCTCCTCCACGGCCATCGAGGGCGGCACGGCCCACCCCGAGCTGAAGCTGCTCGCGTCCAACTGACCCCGGCATGCTGACGATCCACACCGCCGGTCTCCTGCTCGCCGGGGACCGGCGGCCACCCCTGCCCGGCGGCGCGGTCCTGGTCGACGGCCGGCGGATCGCGGCCGTCGGCCCGTACGAGGAACTGGCGGCGGCGCATCCGGCCGCCCGGGTCCGCACCTGGCCGGGGCTCCTCACGCCCGGGCTGCTGAACCCGTACGGGCCCGAACTGCTGGAGCGGGCCTACCACCCGGACCCGCGCGAGGCCGCCGAGCTGGGCACCGAACCGCTCACCGGGGACGCCCTCGCCGCGCTGCCCATGACCGACGCCCGCTGGGGCGCGAGCGCGCGGCGCGGCGTGCAGCGGATGCTGGCGCACGGGACCGTCGCCGTCGCCGGGGACCTCGCGCGGCCCGCCGTACGGGACGCCGTGCACCGCGCGGGACTCACCACCGGACCGCGCCCCGGGCCACCGGCCGGGCCGCCCGGCCTGGATCCGCTGGCCGGGCGGAGCCTGGCCGAGGCGATCGCGCTGCCGCTGGCGCCCGCGGGCGCGGCCGGGCAGGACGCCACCTTCGCGGTGTTCGACGTCCCCGACGAGGCCGCCCTCCGCGCCCGCGGAGCCGGGACCTGCGTGGCGACGGTCCTCGCGGGCCGGCTCGTGCACCGGCGCCGCTGACCCCCCGGTCCACTCCGGCACTTCGGTCCGGCCGCACGGGCACGGCGCCGCGGGCGCGCCCGGCCCGCCCTGCCACAATGGGCGGGTGACCCGCGCATCCCTGGACAAGCAGCCGCACGAAGTCGCCTCGATGTTCGACGACGTGGCGGACCGGTACGACCTGACCAACGACGTGCTGTCCCTCGGGCAGGCGCGGCTGTGGCGCAAGGAGGTCGCCAGGGCGGTGGACGCCCGGCCCGCGCAGAAGGTCCTCGACCTCGCCGCCGGCACGGCCACCTCCTCGCTGCCGTTCGCCCGCACCGGCGCCTACGTCGTCCCCTGCGACTTCTCCCTCGGCATGCTCCAGGTCGGCAAGGAGCGCCACGGCTGGCTGCCGTTCACCGCCGGGGACGCGACCCGGCTGCCCTTCCGCGACGACGTGTTCGACGCCGTCACCATCTCCTTCGGGCTGCGCAACGTCCAGGACCACGGCGCCGCCCTGCGCGAGATGTACCGCGTGACGCGGCCCGGCGGACGCGTCGTGATCTGCGAGTTCTCCCAGCCGACCTGGGCGCCGCTGCGGACCGTCTACACCGAGTACCTGATGCGCGCCCTGCCGCCGGTCGCCCGCGCGGTGTCGTCCAACCCCGACGCGTACGTCTATCTCGCCGAGTCCATCCGCGCCTGGCCCGACCAGGCCGCTCTCGCCGGGCACCTGATCGAGGCCGGCTGGTCGAAGGTGGCGTGGCGCAACCTCTCGGGCGGCATCGTGGCCTTGCACCGGGGATACAAGGAGAGCTGACCCCCTCGGCGCGGCCCGCCGTCCGGAAGGAATGGTCGAGGACCGCTGGGAAGGTGGCCGGGGAACGCTAAAAGGGGTGGCTGAGGACCGCGCAAGGGTCCTCCGGCTCGCCCCGTTCGCGGCGCAGCCCGCCCGGCGGTGGGGCGCCCCGCCGCGGCTCCCGGACGCCCCCGCCGCCCTCGCCGTCCCCGGCGTCGAACCACACGGTGACGACGGCGCCCCGGGGCACCGCGACCCCGGGCGGCGGGTACTGCCGTACGACGTGGTCCACGACGTGGAGGTCGGGCCGGTCGGGCGAGGCGAGCAGCACGCCGCCCGCCTCGGCCGTCTCCCGCGCGTCCACGGCCATCAGGCCGACCAGGCGCGGCACAGGCACTTCCGGACTCTTGGGTGTCAGGCGCACGGACGTCACCCCCAGCGGTACAGGCAGAGTAGCGCCGCCCCCCACCGCCCGGAAGCGTCAAGTACCGTTCCGTAGCCGATGATTACCGTACGTCACGAGTGAGGCCGCTGCGGTGCCCCTCGCGCCGCGGGGCCGGGCCCGTGACCGTCCCGGCGGGCCCGGTCGAGAGGGCAACCCTTCGGCCGGTTGATCCATTCCGCTGAATAGACTGCCCCTGTCCAGTGCCGGTCGGCACGCAGACTTCGACCCTGGGGAGATCCCGCCGTGACCGAGCCCCTCTCCGACAACTCCGCCGATGTGATCGTCGTGGGCGCGGGCCCAGCCGGCTCCACCACCGCGTACCACCTGGCCAGGGCAGGGCTCGACGTCCTCCTGCTGGAGAAGGCCGAGTTCCCTCGGGAAAAGGTGTGCGGCGACGGCCTGACCCCGCGCGCCGTCAAGCAGCTGGTGTCGATGGGCATCGACATCTCCGAGGAGGCCGGCTGGCTGCGCAACAAGGGCCTGCGGATCATCGGCGGCGGAGTCCGGCTCCAGCTGGACTGGCCGGACCTCGCCTCCTTCCCGGACTACGGCCTCGTCCGCAAGCGCGACGACTTCGACGAGCAACTCGCCCGCCAGGCGCAGAAGGCGGGCGCCCGGTTCTACGAGCGCTGCAACGTCTCCGGCCCGGTCCTCGACGACCGCACCGGCCGCATCACCGGCGTCACCGCCAGGCTCGGTGAGGACAAGCGCGAGGTCACCTTCCGCGCGCCGCTCGTCGTCGCCGCCGACGGCAACTCCACCCGGCTGTCGCTGGCGATGGGCCTGCACCGACGCGAGGACCGCCCGATGGGCGTCGCCGTCCGCACGTACTTCACCTCGTCCCGCCACGAGGACGACTACCTGGAGTCCTGGCTGGAGCTGTGGGACCGCCGCGGCCCTCAGGACCGCCTGCTGCCCGGCTACGGCTGGATCTTCGGCATGGGCGACGGCACCTCGAACGTCGGTCTCGGCGTCCTCAACACCTCCGAGTCCTTCAAGGAGCTGGACTGGCGCGAGGTCCTGAAGGCCTGGTGCGCGTCCATGCCGGAGGAGTGGGGCTACACCCCGGACAACATGACCGGCCCGATCCGCGGCGCCGCCCTCCCCATGGCCTTCAACCGCCAGCCGCACTACACCAGGGGCCTGCTCCTGGTCGGCGACGCGGGCGGCCTGGTCAACCCCTTCAACGGCGAGGGCATCGCCTACGCCATGGAGTCCGGCCAGATCGCCGCCGAGGTCATCGTCCAGGCGCACGCCCGCACGACGCCCGTCCAGCGCGAGGCGGCGCTGCGGCGCTACCCGCGCATCCTGAAGGACACCTACGGCGGCTACTACACCCTCGGCCGGGCCTTCGTGAAGCTCATCGGCAACCCGAAGGTCATGCAGATCGCCGCCCAGCGCGGCCTGACGCACCCGATGCTGATGAAGTTCACCCTGAAGCTGCTCGCCAACCTCACCGACCCGTCGGGCGGCGACGCGATGGACCGCATCATCAACGGCCTGAGCCGGGTGGCCCCGAAGGCCTGACCGGCGCCACGGCGTGACGGAAGGGCCGCTGCCCCGAGGCAGCGGCCCTTCCGTGTCCGTGTTCCGTGTGGCCGACCGGTGCTGCCGGAGGTGACCCGGTCAGCCAGTCCTTCGGCTCGTCCGTCCGGTCCGGGTCAGAGGACGCGCACCGCGCCCGACGCCGGGTAGCCGGAGAGGTCCTGGATGACGACGCCCTTGGACGGGTTGGCCGCGTCGAGGTACTGACCGTTGCCGATGTAGACGCCCGTGTGATACGCGGAGCCCTTGCCGCCCCAGTACAGGATGTCGCCGACCTGGAGGCTGGACAGCGACACCTCGGTGCCGGCCATCGACTGGTCCTGGGAGACGCGCGGCAGTTCCACGCCGACCTGACGGAACGCGGCCTGCACGAGGCTGGAGCAGTCCCAGGCGTGGGGGCCGGTGGCGCCCATGACGTAGGCGTCGCCCAGCTGGGCCTTGAGGAAGGCGATGACGGTGGCGACGCTGCCGCCGGCCGGCGCGGACGCGGTCGCGGTGCTCGCGGCGGTGGAGAGGCTCAGCGTGGGGCGCTCGGCGCTGCGGGCGGCGCGCTCGGCGGCGGCCTTGCGGGCGGCCTCCGCGGCCTTCTTCTTGGCCTCCGCCTTCTTCTTGGCCTCGGCCAGGTCGGCCTTGGCCTCCTTGGCCGCCTCGGCGGCGGCCGCGTCACGCTCGGCCTGCAGCTGGTAGTTCGCGGCGGCCAGCTGCGTGGCGTCCGCGGACTCGGCGACCTGTGCGGCCAGGTCGGCCGTCAGGGTGGGCAGTTCCAGAGTCTGCGCCACCGGCTCGGCGGCGTTCGCCGGACCCGACGCACCGGCCACTGCCAGGGTGCTGAGGACGCCACCGGCAACTCCGGCCCGCATCGCGATCGTCGACGCGCTGCGGCGGGGTTTCCGGTGGCTGCGTATGTGAGCGGTGTGGGACATGAGAACAACGGGTACCAGGGGCTCCTCCATACCTACAAGAAACGTGTGCTGCGCCACAGTTGTTCAACGGAGGTCCCGAATCCCGGGCGCGTGACTCTTTATTGACGCCGTAACGGACATTGCGGGCAGACCTCACGTGGCCCGTGATCACGGTCTTTCGCCATTACGCCCGAATTGCCCCCCGCCTACCATCACTTGGGACGGATGGCCAAGCCCGCTTCTCGGGCACCCCCCATGAGTGTGGCGGAGGTCACGGAACGGTCACCGGGATGACTGCGTCCTGTGCGGGTCGCGTCGCGCGAGCCGTCCACCCGGTTCTGCTCGTGAATGCGTGCACGCGTCCACATCGCCCCCCGGACCCCGCGGGAGTGTGAACACGATCCCCTATCAAGCGATCCCGTCCAGCGCCAATTTGCATGCACCGGAAGCATCTTGATATGGAGACGCACCCTCCCTACCTGCGCTGACTAGCGGAAATGTCACGTCTGGTGATCGACTGAACGCTTCGCGTGCGAAGATCAACGCTCATACGACTTCATGATCCTTCGTCAGGTGGTGGAGATCACAAAGCTTGTGCAATACCCCGTGTCGCAGATCACAGACCTGCGGGCATAAGATGCGGAGCAGTTGGGCTTGTGACCTGCTTCACATGTTCTCGATCTTCGCCCGGGACGGGCGGGGTTCCCGGGGACGCCGGGGCGGACGTGAGCCCAATGCAAACCGCCAGCAGTCAGTGCCGACTGAGAGGAGCGAGGAGCGGTGAACGCGTATGCGCCCATCCTCGTACTGGGAGCCCTCGGGGCAGGCTTTGCGATCTTCTCCGTGGTCATGGCCACGCTGATCGGTCCGAAGCGGTACAACCGCGCCAAGGTCATGGCCTACGAGTGCGGTATCGAGCCGACCCCCACGCCGGCCGGCGGCGGGCGCTTCCCCATCAAGTACTACCTGACGGCGATGCTCTTCATCGTCTTCGACATCGAGATCATCTTCCTCTACCCCTGGGCCGTCTCCTTCGACGCCCTCGGGATCTTCGGGCTCGTCGAGATGCTGCTCTTCGTGCTCACCGTCTTCGTCGCGTACGCGTACGTGTGGCGGCGCGGCGGGCTGGAATGGGACTGAGGGGCCTTTAGCCATGGGACTCGAAGAAAAGCTGCCGAGCGGCTTCCTGCTGACCACCGTCGAGCATGCCGCGGGACTGGCACGCAAGTCGTCGGTCTTCCCCGCCACGTTCGGTCTGGCCTGCTGCGCCTTCGAACTGATGGCGGCGGGGGCCGGCAGGTACGACCTCGCGCGCTTCGGCATGGAGGTCTTCCGCGGCTCACCGCGCCAGGCGGACCTGATGATCGTCGCGGGCCGGGTGAGCCAGAAGATGGCCCCGGTGCTGCGGCAGGTCTACGACCAGATGCCGAACCCCAAGTGGGTGATCTCCATGGGGGTCTGCGCCTCCTCCGGCGGCATGTTCAACAACTACGCGATCGTCCAGGGCGTCGACCACATCGTCCCGGTCGACATCTACCTCCCGGGCTGCCCGCCGCGCCCCGAGATGCTGATGGACGCCATCCTCAAGCTCCACCAGAAGATCCGGAACGGCAAGCTCGGCGTGAACGCCGAGGAGGCGGCCCGCGAGGCGGAGGAGGCGGCCCTGAAGGCGCTGCCCACGATCGAGATGAAGGGTCTGCTGCGATGAGCGACGTGAACGACTCCGGCGGCGTGAACCCCGAGAAGGACCTCTCGGCCTCCAACCTCCCCGGCCGGCGCGGCCAGGGCGGCGAGGAGATCCGCGTCCAGCGGGGCATGTTCGGCGCCGGCGACGGCGGCGACACCTCCGGCTACGGCGGCCTGGTGCGCTCGGTCCGGCTCCCGGGACCGACGGCCCGCCCCTACGGCGGCTGGTTCGACGAGGTCGCCGACGAACTCGAGGGCGCGCTGGAGGAACAGGGACTGCTCCCCGGCAACGCCATCGAGAAGACGGTCGTCGACCGCGGCGAGCTGACCTTCCACATCGAGCGGGAGCACCTGGTCCGCGTCGCCCGCACCCTGCGCGACGACCCGGCCCTGCGGTTCGAGCTGTGCACCGGCGTCAGCGGCGTCCACTACCCGAACGACAAGGGCCGCGAGCTGCACGCCGTCTACCACCTGCGCTCGATCACCCACAACCGGCTGATCCGCCTCGAGGTCAGCTGCCCCGACAGCGACCGGCACATCCCGTCGTTGGTCTCCGTCTACCCGACCAACGACTGGCACGAGCGCGAGGCCTACGACTTCTTCGGGATCGTCTTCGACGACCACCCCGCCCTGACGCGGATCATCATGCCGGACGACTGGCAGGGCTTCCCGCAGCGCAAGGACTACCCCCTCGGTGGCATCCCCGTCGAGTACAAGGGCGCCCAGATCCCGGCCCCGGACCAGCGGAGGTCGTACTCGTGAGCACCCGCCACCCCCCGTCGGCCGCCACCTCCGCGCCGGCCGCCCCGCGGGAGACCACCGAGGGCGCCGTCTACACCGTCACCGGCGGCGACTGGGACGAGATCGTCCGCTCCGCGTCCCGCGCCGACGACGAGCGCATCGTGGTCAACATGGGCCCGCAGCACCCCTCCACGCACGGCGTGCTGCGCCTGATCCTGGAGATCGAGGGCGAGACCGTCACCGAGGCCCGCTGCGGCATCGGCTACCTCCACACCGGCATCGAGAAGAACATCGAGTACCGGACGTGGGCCCAGGGCAGCGCGTTCGTGACGCGCATGGACTACCTGACGTCGTTCTTCAACGAGACGGCGTACTGCCTCGCGGTCGAAAAGCTCCTCGGCATCGAGGACCAGGTGCCCGACCGGGCGTCGGTCGTCCGCGTGCTCCTGATGGAGCTGAACCGGATGTCCTCCCACCTGGTCGCCATCGCCACCGGCGGCATGGAACTCGGCGCCAGCACGGTCATGATCTACGGACTGCGCGACCGTGAACTGATCCTCGACCTCTACGAGCTGATCACCGGCCTGCGGATGAACCACGCGTACATCCGCCCCGGCGGACTCGCCCAGGACCTGCCGCCCGGCGCGGTGGACCGGATCCGCGAGTTCGTGACGACGATGAGGACGAACCTCCCGGCCTACGACAAGCTCGCCACCGGGAACCCCATCTTCAAGGCCCGCATGCAGGGCATCGGCCACCTCGACCTGACCGGCTGCATCGCCCTCGGCGCGACGGGCCCCGTCCTGCGCGCCAGCGGCCTGGCACACGACCTGCGCAAGGCCCAGCCGTACTGCGGCTACGAGACGTACGACTTCGACGTCCCGACCGCCGACACCTGCGACGCCTACGGCCGCTTCCTGATCCGGCTGGAGGAGATGCGCCAGTCGCTCAGGATCGTCGAGCAGTGCCTGGACCGGCTGGAGCCCGGCCCGGTCATGGTCGCCGACAAGAAGATCGCCTGGCCCGCCCAGCTCGCCCTGGGACCCGACGGACTGGGCAACTCCCCCGACCACATCAGGAAGATCATGGGCACCTCCATGGAGTCCCTGATCCACCACTTCAAGCTGGTCACCGAGGGCTTCCGCGTACCGCCGGGACAGGCGTACGCGGCCGTCGAGTCGCCGAAGGGCGAACTCCTGGTGCACGCCGTGTCCGACGGCGGCACCCGTCCCTACCGGGTCCACTTCCGTGACCCGTCCTTCACCAACCTGCAGACGGTGGCGGCGATGTGCGAAGGCGGCCAGATCGCCGACGTCATCGTCGCTGTCGCGTCCATCGACCCCGTGATGGGAGGCGTCGACCGGTGACCACCAGTTCTTCGGAGCGGGGCGTCAGCCTGGGCATGCCTGAACTGCCCGCGCCCGCCTACCCGGACGAGGTCCGAGCCCGGCTGGAGACCGACGCGCGCGAGATCGTCGCCCGCTACCCGGACTCCCGGTCCGCCCTCCTGCCGCTGCTGCACCTCGTGCAGTCGGAGGAGGGACACGTCACGCGCACCGGGATGCAGTTCTGCGCGGACGTCCTCGGTCTGACCACCGCCGAGGTGACCGCCGTCGCCACCTTCTACACCATGTACCGGCGCAAGCCCTCCGGCGACTACCAGGTCGGCGTGTGCACCAACACCCTGTGTGCGGTGATGGGCGGTGACGCGATCTTCGAGGAGCTCCAGGAGCACCTCGGCGTCGGCAACGGCGAGACCACCGACGACGGCAAGGTCACCCTGGAGCACATCGAGTGCAACGCGGCCTGCGACTTCGCCCCCGTCGTGATGGTCAACTGGGAGTTCTTCGACAACCAGACCCCGGACAGCGCCCGTCGTCTCGTCGACGACCTGCGCGCGGGACGCGAGGTCACCCCCACCCGCGGGGCGCGGCTGTGCACCTTCAAGGAGACCGCGCGGATGCTGGCCGGCTTCCCCGACGAGCGGCCCGGGGCCGTCGAGGAGAGCGGCAGCGCGGGACCCGCGTCGCTGGTGGGCCTCCGCCTGGCCAAGGGAGAGACCGCACCCGCGCGCGTGGTCCATCCGCGCGACGGCGGACCCCACGACGAGCCGCGGGACACCGTGCACGAGCCGTCACCGTCCGAGCACCTGAGCTCGCACGACGCGCCACAGGAGACGTCGGCCTCCGACCCGGACCACCCGGCCGGGCCTGCCGCCGAGGAGGGGGAGTGATGACCTTGGCACCCGAACTCAAGGACACGAGTCCGGAGAAGCTGCTCGCACCCGTGCTGTCGGCCTTCTGGGACGAGGACAGGTCCTGGACGCTGGACGTCTACCGAAGGCACGAGGGGTACGAGGGGCTCCGCAAGGCGCTCGCCATGTCACCGGACGACGTGATCGCGTACGTCAAGGACTCGGGTCTGCGCGGCCGCGGTGGCGCGGGGTTCCCGACGGGCATGAAGTGGCAGTTCATCCCGCAGGGCGACGGAAAACCGCACTATCTGGTTGTCAACGCCGACGAATCGGAGCCCGGGACCTGCAAGGACATCCCGCTCCTCTTCGCGAACCCGCACAGCCTCATCGAGGGCATCGTCATCGGGTGCTACGCGATCAGGTCGTCGCATGCCTTCATCTATCTGCGGGGTGAGGTCGTCCCCGTTCTGCGGCGGCTGCACGAGGCCGTGCGCGAGGCCTACGCGGCCGGCTACCTCGGGAAGAACATCCTGGGCAGCGGCATGGACCTGGAACTCACCGTGCACGCGGGCGCGGGCGCGTACATCTGCGGTGAGGAGACCGCGCTGCTGGACTCCCTCGAAGGCCGCCGTGGCCAACCGCGGCTGCGTCCCCCCTTCCCTGCTGTCGCGGGCCTCTACGCGTGCCCGACTGTGGTGAACAACGTCGAGTCGATCGCGTCGGTTCCCGCCATCATGAACCGGGGCAAGGAATGGTTCCGGTCGATGGGGAGCGAGAAGTCTCCCGGCTTCACGCTGTACTCCCTCAGCGGTCACGTCGCCAACCCCGGACAGTTCGAGGGTCCGATGGGCCTCACGCTCCGCCAGCTCCTCGACATGAGCGGCGGGATGCGGCCCGGCCATCGCCTCAAGTTCTGGACGCCGGGCGGCTCCTCGTCCCCGCTGCTCACCGACGAGCACCTCGACGTCCCTCTCGACTACGAGGCAGTGGCCGCCGCGGGTTCCCTGCTCGGCACAAAAGCGCTCCAGTGCTTCGACGAGACGACCTGCGTCGTCCGCGCCGTCACGCGCTGGACCGAGTTCTACGCCCACGAGTCCTGCGGCAAGTGCACCCCCTGCCGCGAAGGGACGTACTGGCTCGTGCAGTTGATGCGCGACATGGAGGCCGGCAAGGGCACGATGGCCGACCTCGACAAGCTGAACGACATCGCCGACAACATCAACGGCAAGTCGTTCTGCGCCCTCGGCGACGGCGCCGCCGCGCCGATCTTCTCCTCGCTGCAGTACTTCCGTGAGGAGTACGAACAGCACATCACGGGCCGCGGCTGCCCCTTCGACCCGGCCAAGTCGACGGCGTGGGCCGACCGCACGGAGGTGAACGCATGACCGTGACCACCAACGCTCCCTCCAGCGGGGGAGAGGCGGCGGTCCCGCCGGAGGACCTCGTCACGCTGACGATCGACGGCGTCGGGATCAGCGTGCCCAAGGGCACGCTGGTGATCCGCGCCGCCGAACAGCTCGGCATCGAGATCCCCCGGTTCTGCGACCACCCCCTGCTCGACCCGGCCGGCGCCTGCCGCCAGTGCATCGTCGAGGTCGAGGGCCAGCGCAAGCCCATGGCGTCCTGCACCATCACCTGCACCGACGGCATGGTGGTCAAGACCCACCTCAGCTCGCCGGTCGCGGAGAAGGCGCAGAAGGGCGTGATGGAGCTGCTGCTCATCAACCACCCGCTGGACTGCCCCGTCTGCGACAAGGGCGGCGAGTGCCCGCTGCAGAACCAGGCGATGTCGCACGGCAACGCCGAGTCCCGCTTCGAGGGAAAGAAGCGGACCTTCGAAAAGCCCGTGCCGATCTCCACGCAGGTCCTGCTCGACCGTGAGCGGTGCGTGCTGTGCGCCCGCTGCACCCGGTTCTCCAACCAGGTCGCGGGCGACCCGATGATCGAGCTGCTCGAACGGGGCGCGCTGCAGCAGGTCGGCACCGGCGAGGGCGACCCGTTCGAGTCGTACTTCTCCGGCAACACCATCCAGATCTGCCCGGTCGGCGCGCTCACCTCGGCCGCCTACCGGTTCCGCTCCCGCCCCTTCGACCTGGTGTCCTCGCCGTCGGTGTGCGAGCACTGCTCCGGCGGCTGCGCCACCCGCACCGACCACCGGCGCGGCAAGGTCATGCGCCGCCTCGCGGCCGAGGACCCCGAGGTCAACGAGGAGTGGATCTGCGACAAGGGCCGCTTCGCGTTCCGGTACGCGCAGCAGCGGGACCGGCTCGACACGCCCCTGGTGCGCAACGCGGAGGGCGACCTCCAGCCGGCGTCCTGGCCGGAGGCCCTCCAGATCGCCGCCCAGGGGCTGCTCGCCTCGCGGGGCCGCACCGGTGTGCTGACCGGCGGCCGGCTCACCGTCGAGGACGCGTACGCGTACAGCAAGTTCGCGCGCGTGGCGCTCGACACCAACGACATCGACTTCCGCGCGCGGGTGCACAGCAGCGAGGAGGCCGACTTCCTCGCCGCGCGGGTCGCCGGCCGCGGCCGTGACCTCGACGGCACGGGCGTCACGTACACCGCGCTGGAGAAGGCGCCCGCGGTGCTGCTGGTCGGGTTCGAGGCCGAGGAGGAGGCGCCCGGCGTCTTCCTCCGGTTGCGCAAGGCCTGGCGCAAGCACGGCCAGCGCACCTTCGCGCTGGCCACGCACGCCACCCGGGGCCTGGAGAAGGCGGGCGGCACGCTGCTGCCGGCCGCTCCCGGCACCGAGACCGAGTGGCTGGACGCGCTCGCGAGCGGCGTCGGCCTGGAGGGCGACGGCGCGGTGGCCTCCGAGGCGCTGCGCGCCGAGGGCGCGGTGATCGTCGTCGGTGAGCGGCTGGCCGCCGTGGCCGGCGGGCTCACCGCCGCCGTACGGGCCGCGACGGCGACCGGCGCCCGGCTGGTGTGGATCCCGCGCCGGGCCGGGGAGCGCGGCGCCATCGAGGCGGGCGCGCTGCCGTCGCTGCTGCCGGGCGGGCGCCCGGCGACCGACCCACGCGCGCGGGACGAGGTCGCCGGCATCTGGGGCGTCGCCGAACTCCCGCACCGCTACGGCCGCGACACCGGCCAGATCATCGAGGCGGCGGCGTCCGGGGAACTCCAGGCGCTGCTGGTCGCCGGCGTGGAGATCGCCGACCTGCCCGATCCGGCACGCGCGCGTGAAGCGCTCGCCGAGGTCGGCTTCCTGGTGTCGCTGGAGCTGCGGCCCAGCGAGGTCACCCGCCACGCCGACGTCGTCCTGCCGGTCGCCGCGGTCGCCGAGAAGCCGGGCACCTTCCTCAACTGGGAGGGCCGGGTCCGTATGTTCGAGACCGCGCTCAAGCCCGAGCTGATGACCCGCCGCGTGGCGCCGACCGACGGGCGCGTACTGCAAATGCTGGCCGATGCCATGGACGTCCACCTCGGTCTGCCGGACCTGCGGACCACGCGCATCGAGCTGAACCGGCTCGGCGCCTGGGGCGGGCCACGCGCCACCGACCCGCTGGAGAGCGGGGGAGCGCTGCCGCGGCCCGCCGCCGGGGAGGCCGTCCTCGCCGGGCACCGGATGCTGCTCGACCAGGGCGTCCTGCAGCAGGGCGACGAGGCGCTCGCCGGGACACGGCACGCCGCGTACGCGCGCGTGTCGGCCGCGACGGCCGCCGAGGCCGGCATCAAGGACGGCGACCTGCTGGCCGTGACCGGCCCCGCAGGAACGACCGAACTTCCGTTGCGCATCACCGAGATGCCCGACCGGGTGGTCTGGCTCCCGCTGAACTCCAACGGCTCCGGCGTCGCCTCCGACACCGGCGCCCGGCCCGGTTCTCTCGTCCGTATCGGCCCGGCGACCCTCGCCGACGAGGCCCCCAAGGAGGTGGAGGCATGAGCCCGTACCTCGCCGCTGAAGACCTCTCGATGTTCGGCCGCGACCCCTGGTGGCTGATCGTCGTCAAGGCGGTGTTCTGCTTCGCCTTCCTGATGGTGACCGTGCTGCTCACCATTGTCATGGAGCGCAAGGTCGTCGCCTGGATGCAGCTGCGCATCGGCCCCAACCGGCACGGCCCCTGGGGCATGCTCCAGTCGCTCGCCGACGGCGTGAAGCTGATGTTCAAGGAAGACATCATCGTCAAACGCGCGGACAAGGTCGTCTACGTCCTCGCCCCGATCGTGGCGACCATTCCGGCGTTCATGGCGATCGCCGTGATCCCCTTCGGCCCGGCCGGCAACGAGGTCTCGATCTTCGGTCAGCGCACCACGATGCAGCTCACCGACCTGCCGATCGCCATGCTGTACGTCCTCGCCATCGCGTCGGTCGGCATCTACGGCATCGTCCTGGCGGGCTGGAGCTCCGGATCGACGTACCCGCTGCTCGGCGGGTTGCGGTCCTGCGCGCAGATGATCTCGTACGAGATCGCGATGGGCGCCGCGTTCGCCTCGGTGTTCCTGTACTCCGGGTCGATGTCGACGTCGACGATCGTCGAGCAGCAGACGGACCGCTGGTACATCCTGCTGCTGCCGGTCTCCTTCGTGCTCTACATCGTGACGATGGTCGGCGAGACCAACCGCGCGCCGTTCGACATGCCGGAGTCCGAGGGCGACCTGGTCGGCGGCTTCAACACCGAGTACTCCTCGATCAAGTTCGCGCTGTTCATACTGGCCGAGTACGCGAACATGGTGACGGTCTCGACGGTCGCGGTCACGCTGTTCCTGGGCGGCTGGCGGGCCCCGTGGCCCATCAGCACCTTCTGGGAGGGCGCCAACCACGGCTGGTGGCCGATGCTCTGGTTCATCCTCAAGGTGCAGCTGCTGCTGTTCTTCTTCGTCTGGCTGCGCGGCACGCTCCCCCGCGTGCGCTACGACCAGCTGATGAAGCTCGGCTGGAAGGTCCTCATCCCGGTCTCCGTGGTGTGGCTGATGCTCGTGGCGACCGTGCGGGCCCTCAGGAACGAGAACTACGACTTCGCCGACATCGCGCTCTACATCGGCGGCGGTGTGCTCGTCCTGCTCCTGCTGTCCTTCGTCGCCGACATGTACCGCGAGCGGTCGAAGCCGGCCGAGAAGGCCGCCGCGGAACCGGCCCCGTTCGACCCGATGGCCGGTGGATTCCCCGTGCCGCCACTGCCCGGACAGCAGTTGCCACCCGTGCCGCGGCGCCCCTCGCGCCGTGAGCGCGAGCTGATTGTCAGTGGCGGACCCGATACTCAGAGTGATGGACCTCTGGGCGGATCTACGGATGGAAAGGAGGCGTCCGATGGCTGAGGAGCCCAAGGAGATCAAGCCCGGTTTCCTGAATCCCGTGGCCGGCTTCGGCGTGACCTTCAAGGCCATGTTCAAGAAGCGGCTCACGGAGCAGTATCCGGAGCAGAAGAAGACCACCGCTCCGCGCTTCCACGGACGGCACCAGCTCAACCGCCATCCGGACGGCCTGGAGAAGTGCGTCGGCTGCGAGTTGTGCGCCTGGGCCTGTCCCGCCGACGCGATCTACGTGGAAGGCGCGGACAACACCGAGGAGGAGCGCTACTCGCCGGGCGAGCGGTACGGACGGGTGTACCAGATCAACTACGCCCGCTGCATCCTGTGCGGCCTGTGCATCGAGGCGTGCCCCACCCGCGCGCTGACGATGACCAACGAGTTCGAGCTGGCCGACTCCACCCGCGCCGACCTCATCTTCACCAAGGAGCAACTGCTCGCCGGCCTCGAAGAAGGCATGGTCGACGCCCCGCACGCCATGTACCCGGGCACGGACGAACAGGACTACTACCGGGGCGTGGTGACCGAGGCCGCGCCGGGCACGGTGCGGCAGGTCGCGCACTCCAAGGGCGAGGTCGTCCAGGAGGCCGACTCGACCTTCGGCGAGAGCGAACCGGCGTCGGAGAAGGTGATCGGCCGATGACTGCGCAGCTCGCCGCCTACACCACCTCCACCGGAGAGGCGCTCCAGTTCTGGGTGCTCGCCACGATCGCCGTGATCGGCGCCCTGTGCACCGTCTTCATGAAGAAGGCCGTGCACAGCGCGCTCTGCCTGGCCGGAACCATGATCGTCCTGGCGGTGTTCTACCTCGCCAACGGCGCCTACTTCCTGGGCGTCGTGCAGATCGTCGTCTACACCGGCGCGATCATGATGCTGTTCCTGTTCGTGGTGATGCTCGTCGGCGTCACCTCGGCGGACTCCCTGAAGGAGACGATCAAGGGCCAGCGCTGGCTGGCCCTGCTGAGCGGGCTCGGCTTCGGCATCCTGCTGATCGCCGGCATCGGCCACGCCTCCCTCACGGAGTTCAGCGGCACCGGCCGGGCCAACGCGGGCGGCAACGTGGAGGGCCTCGCGGCGCTCATCTTCACCAAGTACGTCTTCGCCTTCGAGATGACCGGTGTGCTGCTCATCACGGCCGCCATCGGCGCCATGGTGCTCACCCACCGGGAGCGCACCGAGCGCGCCAGGACGCAGCGCGAGCTCGCCGAGGCACGCGTGCGCGAAGGCACGCACCTCCCGCCGCTGCCCGCGCCCGGCGTGTACGCCCGGCACAACGCGGTGGACATCGCGGGCCTGCTGCCCGACGGCACCCCGTCCGAGCTCACCGTCAGCAAGACGCTGCGGGAGCGCGGGCAGATCCGAGACGTGTCGCCGGAGGCGCTCAACGACCTGCGGGCGCTGGAGCAGCGCGCCGAGGAGCGCCTGGAGCGCCGCGCCATCGAGCCGGCCAACTTCAAGCGGGCCGAGGAGGCGTCGAAGTGAACCCCGTCAACTACCTCTACCTCGCGGCCCTGTTGTTCACGATCGGCGCCACGGGCGTACTGATCAGACGCAACGCGATCGTGGTGTTCATGTGCGTGGAGCTGATGCTCAACGCCTGCAACCTCGCGTTCGTCGCGTTCTCCCGGATGCACGGCAACCTCGACGGCCAGATCATCGCGTTCTTCACGATGGTCGTCGCCGCCGCGGAGGTCGTGGTCGGGCTCGCGATCATCGTGTCCCTGTTCCGTGCCCGCCACTCGGCCTCGGTCGACGACGCCAGCCTGATGAAGCTGTGAGGGGTCGCTGAACCGTGACTAACGCAGAGAACCTGATTGCGCTGCTGGTGGCGGCGCCCCTGCTCGGAGCGGCGGTCCTGCTGTGCGGCGGACGCCGGCTGGACGCCGTCGGCCACTGGATCGGCACGCTGCTCGCGGCCGTGTCCTTCGTCATCGGCCTGGTGCTCTTCGCCGACCTGCTCGGTGAGGACGCCGCACACCGCACCCTGACGCAGCACGTGTTCAGCTGGATCCCGGTGGAGGGCTTCCAGGCCGACGTGGCCTTCCGCCTCGACCAGCTGTCGATGACGTTCGTGCTGCTGATCACGGGCGTCGGCTCGCTGATCCACCTGTACTCCATCGGGTACATGGAGCACGACGAGCGGCGCCGCCGCTTCTTCGGCTACCTGAACCTGTTCCTCGCGGCGATGCTGCTGCTCGTCCTCGCCGACAACTACCTGCTGCTGTACGTCGGCTGGGAGGGCGTCGGTCTCGCCTCCTACCTGCTGATCGGCTTCTGGCAGCACAAGCCGAGCGCCGCCACGGCGGCGAAGAAGGCCTTCCTCGTCAACCGCGTGGGTGACGTCGGCCTGTCCATCGCGATCATGCTGATGTTCACGACGTTCGGGACGTTCGCGTTCGGCCCGCTGCTCGGCTCGCACGAGGAGCCGGGCCTCGCCGGGGACGCCACGGAGGGCCAGCTCACGGCCATCGCCCTGATGCTGCTCCTCGCGGCCTGCGGCAAGTCCGCGCAGGTGCCGCTGCAGTCCTGGCTCGGCGACGCGATGGAGGGCCCGACCCCGGTCTCGGCCCTCATCCACGCCGCGACGATGGTGACCGCCGGCGTCTACCTGATCGTCCGCTCCGCCGCCGTCTTCAACGGCGCGCCGGACGCGCAGCTCGTCGTCACCATCGTCGGCGCGGTCACGCTGCTGTTCGGTGCGATCGTCGGTTGCGCGAAGGACGACATCAAGAAGGCACTGGCCGGTTCGACCATGTCGCAGATCGGCTACATGGTGCTCGCCGCGGGCCTCGGCCCCATCGGCTACGTCTTCGCGATCATGCACCTGGTGACGCACGGCTTCTTCAAGGCCGGGCTGTTCCTCGGCGCGGGCTCCGTCATGCACGGCATGAACGACGAGGTCGACATGCGCCGCTACGGCGGCCTGCGCAAGTACATGCCGGTCACCTTCATCACCTTCGGCCTCGGCTACCTCGCCATCATCGGCTTCCCCGGCCTGTCCGGCTTCTTCTCCAAGGACAAGATCATCGAGGCGGCGTTCGCCAAGGGCGGCACCGAGGGCTGGATCCTCGGTGCCTGCGCCCTGCTCGGCGCGGCCATCACGGCGTACTACATGACGCGCGTGATGCTGATGACGTTCTTCGGCGAGGAGCGCTGGCGCAACGCCCCGACGCCGTCGCCGGCCGAGCCCGACGTGGAGCCGGCCGCCGAGACGCGCGGCGCGTACGAGCCGCCGCACCCGCACGAGTCGCCGAAGGTCATGACGATCCCGATGATCGTGCTGGCCGTCGGGTCCGTGTTCGGCGGCGCGTTCTTCGGCATCGGCGACCGCTTCCTGCACTGGCTGGAGCCCGTCACCGGGCACGACCACGGCCACGCCCCGATCGGCGCCCTGACGGTCACGCTGTCCACGGTCGCCGTGATGGTGATCGGCGTCGCCCTCGCCTGGGCGCAGTACGGGCGCCGACCGGTCCCGGCCGTCGCCCCGCGCGGGTCGCTGCTCACCCGGGCGGCCCGGCGCGACCTGCTCCAGGACGACTTCAACCACGTCGTCCTGGTCCGCGGCGGGGAGCACCTCACGCGCTCCCTGGTGTACGTCGACCACACGCTGGTCGACGGGGTCGTCAACGGCACGGCGGCGTCGGTCGGTGGCCTGTCCGGGCGGATGCGCAGGCTGCAGAACGGCTTCGCGCGTTCCTACGCGGTCTCGATGTTCGGCGGTGCGGCGGTCCTCGTCGCCGCGACCCTGCTGATGAGGGCGGTCTGATACCGATGTCCTTTCCCCTGCTGACAGCGACGGCGGTGCTCCCGGCCGTCGGGGCCATCGCCACGGCCGCCGTACCGGCCGCCAAACGCACCGCGGCGAAGTGGCTGGCGCTGCTCTTCTCGCTCGCCACGCTCGTCCTGGCGATCGTCGTGCTGGTCCGCTTCGACCCGGGCGGCGACCGCTACCAGCTCACCGAATCGCACTCCTGGATCAAGGAGTTCGGGGTGCGCTACGAGCTGGGCGTGGACGGCATCGCGGTGGCGCTCATCGCGCTGACCGCCCTGCTCATCCCGTTCATCATCCTGGCGGGCTGGCACGACGCCGACCCGCTGGAGACCGGCAGCAAGCGGTGGCGGCCGACGCAGGGCTTCTTCGCCCTGATCCTGGCCGTCGAGGCGATGGTGATCATCTCCTTCGAGGCCACCGACGTCTTCCTCTTCTACATCTTCTTCGAAGCCATGCTCATCCCGATGTACTTCCTCATCGGCGGCTTCGGGGACCGTGCCCACGAGCACGGCGAGGAGGCGGCGTCGACGCAGCGGTCGTACGCGGCGGTGAAGTTCCTCCTCTACAACCTGGCCGGCGGTCTGATCATGCTGGCCGCGGTGATCGGGCTGTACGTGGTCGCGGGGAACTTCTCGCTCACGGAGATCGCCGAGGCGCGGGCCAACGGCTCGCTGGACATGGCGACGAACACCGAGCGGTGGCTGTTCCTCGGCTTCTTCTTCGCCTTCGCGGTGAAGGCGCCGCTGTGGCCGCTGCACACCTGGCTGCCCAACGCCATGGGTGAGGCCACCGCCCCGGTCGCCGTGCTCATCACGGCGGTCGTCGACAAGGTCGGCACCTTCGCGATGCTGCGCTTCTGCCTCCAGCTGTTCCCGGAGGCCAGCACGTGGGCGACGCCCGCGATCCTGGTCCTCGCCCTGATCAGCATCATCTACGGGGCGCTGCTCGCGGTGGGCCAGCGCGACATCAAGCGGCTGGTGGCGTACGCGTCGATCTCGCACTTCGGCTTCATCATCATGGGCATCTTCGCCATGACCAGCCAGGGCCAGTCCGGCGCGACGCTGTACATGGTCAACCACGGCATCTCGACGGCCGCGCTGATGCTGGTGGCCGGCTTCCTGATCTCGCGGCGCGGCTCCCGGCTCATCGCCGACTACGGGGGAGTGCAGAAGGTCGCCCCGGTGCTCGCCGGCACGTTCCTGATCGGCGGTCTGGCGACGCTGTCGCTGCCCGGTCTGGCGCCGTTCGTCAGTGAGTTCCTGGTCCTGGTCGGCACGTTCGCGCGCTACCCGGTGGTCGGCGTCATCGCCACCCTCGGCATCGTGCTCGCCGCGCTCTACACCCTCGTCCTGTACCAGCGGACGATGACGGGCCCGGTGAAGCCCGAGGTGGCCGCGATGCCGGACCTCAGGGTGCGCGAGCTGGCGGTGGTCGCCCCGCTGGTCGTGCTGCTGATCTTCCTGGGCGTCTACCCGAAGCCCTTGACGGACATCGTGAACCCGGCGGTCGAGCAGACCATGTCGGACGTACAGAAGAAGGACCCCCAGCCCGAGGTGGAGGCGGCCAAGTGAGCGCATCAGCCGTCCACAGCCTGTGGACAACCGCGGCCGACCCGATCTCGAAGATCGAAGCGCCGAAGATCGAGTACGGACAGCTGGCGCCGACGCTGATCGTCGTCGCGGCCGGCCTCGTCGGCGTGCTCGTCGAGGCGTTCGTCCCGCGCAAGGCCCGCTACTACGTCCAGATGTTCGTGTCGGTCGTCGCGCTGGTCGCCGCGTTCGCCGCGGTCGTCGCGCTCGCGGCCGACGGATACGGCACCACCAAAGCGCGCATCGCGGCGATGGGCGCGATCGCCGTCGACGGTCCGGCGCTGTTCCTGCAGGGCACCATCCTGCTGGCCGGACTGGTCGGGCTGTTCACCTTCGCCGAGCGGCGGCTCGACCCGCTGGTGCACGGCAACCGCGTCGACTCGTTCGCCGCGCAGGCCGCGTCCGTGCCGGGCAGCGACAGCGAGAAGACGGCCGTCAAGGCCGGGTTCACCACGACCGAGGTCTTCCCGCTGCTGATGTTCGCCGTCGCCGGCATGCTGATCTTCCCGGCGGCGAACGACCTGCTGACGCTGTTCATCGCGCTGGAGGTGTTCTCGCTCCCGCTGTACCTGATGTGCGCGCTGGCCCGCCGCAAGCGCCTGATGTCGCAGGAGGCCGCCGTCAAGTACTTCCTGCTCGGCGCGTTCGCCTCGGCGTTCACGCTGTTCGGCATCGCGCTGCTGTACGGCTACGCGGGTTCGATGTCGTACGCGACGATCGCGCAGGTCGTCGACGGCAGCGTGCAGAACGTCACGCCGGCGCTCGCCAACACCATGGGCAACGACGCGCTGCTGCTGATCGGTGCCGCGCTGGTGGTGATGGGCCTGCTGTTCAAGGTGGGCGCCGTGCCGTTCCACATGTGGACGCCGGACGTGTACCAGGGCGCGCCGACGCCGGTGACGGGCTTCATGGCGGCGGCGACCAAGGTCGCGGCCTTCGGCGCCCTGCTGCGGGTGCTGTACGTGGTGCTGCCGGGCCTGCGCTGGGACTGGCGGCCGGTGATGTGGGCCGTCGCCGTCGTCACGATGCTGGGCGGTGCGATCGTCGCGATCACGCAGACCGACATCAAGCGGCTGCTGGCGTACTCGTCGATCGCGCACGCGGGCTTCATCCTCGCCGGTGTCATCGCGACGACGCCCGACGGTGTGTCCTCGGTCCTGTTCTACCTGGCGGCGTACTCCTTCGTGACGATCGGCGCGTTCGCCGTGGTCACGTTGGTGCGGGACGCGGGCGGCGAGGCGACACACCTGTCCAAGTGGGCGGGGCTCGGCCGCCGCTCCCCGCTGGTGGCGGCCGTGTTCGCGGTGTTCCTGCTGGCCTTCGCGGGCATTCCGCTGACGTCGGGTTTCTCGGGCAAGTTCGCCGTGTTCAAGGCGGCGGCGGAGGGCGGGGCCGCCCCGCTGGTCGTGGTCGGTGTGATCTCGTCGGCGATCGCGGCGTTCTTCTACATCCGGGTGATCGTCCTGATGTTCTTCAGCGAGCCGAAGCCGGAAGGCCCGACGGTCGCGGTGCCGTCACCGCTGACGATGACGGCGATCGGCGTCGGCGTGGCCGTCACGCTGGTCCTGGGCGTGGCTCCGCAGTACTTCCTGGACCTCGCCGGACAGGCGGGCGTGTTCGTGCGCTGACACGGACGCCCGTCCACGCGGAACGGCTCGGCACCCGCTCGGGGGGTGCCGGGCCGTCCGCGTTGCGGAGGGCCGCGCGACGGCGGGTCACGAGATCGGGGCGGTCCTGTGGACAACTTCCGGGCCTGTCGGCGTGGACCCCTATCGTGGAGGCAGTGGTCGAGGACTGCGTACGGGGGACGGGCGATGCAAGGGATGGGCGGGACGGTTGTGACGACCGACGTGGACACGTCGAGGGTGGACGACGCGAGCGAGGCGCTGGCCACGCTGCACCGGGTCTTCGGTTACGAGGCCTTCCGCGGCGAGCAGGAGGCCGTGATAGAGCACGTCGTGGCGGGCGGCGACGCCGTGGTGCTCATGCCGACCGGCGGCGGCAAGTCGCTGTGCTACCAGATTCCGGCCCTGGTCAGGCCGGGCACCGGGGTGGTCGTCTCCCCGCTCATCGCGCTGATGCAGGACCAGGTGGACGCGCTGCGGGCGCTGGGCCTGCGCGCCGGGTTCATGAACTCCACGCAGGACTTCGACGAGCGGCGCATGGTCGAGGCCGAGTTCCTGGCCGGTGAGCTCGACCTGGTCTACCTCGCGCCGGAGCGGCTGCGGCTCGACGCGACGCTGGACCTGCTGTCGCGCGGCAAGATCTCCGTCTTCGCCATCGACGAGGCGCACTGCGTCTCCCAGTGGGGCCACGACTTCCGGCCCGACTACCTGTCGCTGTCGTTGCTCGGCGAGCGCTGGCCGGACGTCCCGCGGATCGCCCTGACGGCGACGGCCACGCACGCCACGCACCAGGAGATCACCCAGCGGCTGAACATGCCGCGGGCCCGCCACTTCGTGGCGAGCTTCGACCGGCCCAACATCCAGTACCGCATCGTTCCGAAGGCCGACCCGAAGAAGCAGCTGCTGGCCTTCCTGCGCGAGGAGCACCCCGGCGACGCGGGCATCGTCTACTGCCTCTCGCGCAACTCGGTGGAGAAGACCGCCGAGTTCCTCTCGCGCAACGGCGTGGCGGCGGTGCCGTATCACGCGGGGCTCGACGCGGGCACCCGGGCCGCGCACCAGTCCCGCTTCCTGCGGGAGGACGGGCTGGTGGTCGTGGCGACCATCGCCTTCGGCATGGGCATCGACAAGCCGGACGTCCGCTTCGTCGCCCACCTCGACCTGCCCAAGTCGGTCGAGGGCTACTACCAGGAGACGGGCCGCGCCGGCCGGGACGGGCTCCCGTCGACGGCGTGGATGGCGTACGGGCTCAACGACGTCATCCAGCAGCGCAAGATGATCCAGTCCTCGGAGGGCGACGAGGCGTTCCGCCGGCGGGCCGCCCAGCACCTGGACTCGATGCTGGCGCTGTGCGAGACGGTCCAGTGCCGCCGCGGCCAGCTCCTGGCCTACTTCGGCCAGGATCCCGCCGCGCCGCGCTGCGGGAACTGCGACACCTGCCTCAGCCCGCCCGAGACGTGGGACGGCACCGTGGCCGCGCAGAAGGTGCTGTCGACGGTGGTGCGGCTCAAGCGGGAGCGGGGGCAGAAGTTCGGCGCCACGCAGATCGTCGACATCCTGCTGGGGCGGCGCACCGCCAAGGTGATCCAGTTCGACCACGACCAGCTGTCCGTGTTCGGCATCGGCGAGGACCTGACCGAGGGTGAATGGCGGGGCGTCATACGGCAGTTGCTGGCCCAGGGGCTGCTCGCGGTCGAGGGGGAGTACGGCACGCTGGTGCTGACCGAGGCGAGCGGGGCCGTGCTGCGGCGGGAGCGGGAGGTGCCGCTGCGCAAGGAGCCGAAGAAGCCGGCCACCTCGCGCGGCACGGCGTCCCGCGGCGACCGCAAGCCCAGGGCCGCGGCGGCCGAGCTGCCGGAGGAACTGCTCCCGGCGTTCGAGGCGCTGCGCGCCTGGCGCGCCGAACAGGCCAGGGAGCAGGGCGTCCCGGCGTACGTCATCTTCCACGACGCCACGCTCCGGGAGATCGCCACCGTGTGGCCGACGTCGGTCGCCGAGCTCGGCGGCATCAGCGGGGTCGGTGAGAAGAAGCTCGCCACGTACGGGGAGGGGGTGATCGGGGTACTGGCCTCGCTGGAGGCCCCCGGGGGTGCGGAGGTCGCACCCGCCTCGGCTCCGACATCGGCGGCTTCGGCTTCGATGGACGGTGCTGGGCCGGGCGGGGCCGACTGGCCCGAGGAGGAGCCCGAGCCGGACGACTGGATATAGCGTGGCCTGCGGTTTCGCGTCGCTGTGGGCACGGCGCGCCACCGTGCTCGACGGCGGCGTTCGGCGCCCGTGAGGGCTTCCGCCGCCGCTGCGACAGGTGCTTACGACAGTGCCGTCAGGCCCGGGGCGAACGTGATCAGGATCGGGACCAGCGGGACCAGGGCCGCGGCCGTCGTGGTGAGGGCGCGGTGTCTGCGGTCCAGGCGGGGCGGGGGCTCCAGCAGGCGGTCGACGCGCTCGCTGAGGAGGCGGTTGCTGGAGGCGCAGGACAGGACGCCCCGGTGCTGGTTCAGCTCGATCAGGGCCAGGGCCGTGGTGAGGTGACCGCAGCGGCGGGAGGCGGTGTCGTCGGCGGCCAGTTCGACGAGGCGGT
Source organism: Streptomyces sp. NPDC051207 (assembly GCF_040682395.1). NCBI lineage: Bacteria > Bacillati > Actinomycetota > Actinomycetes > Kitasatosporales > Streptomycetaceae > Streptomyces > Streptomyces sp. NPDC051207. The sequence goes on from NZ_JBFBAX010000005.1 coordinate 102,838, forward strand.
GGGTCTGGTCGCAGAAGTGGGTGAACAGCGGCACGTGCGGGAAGCCGGTGGCCAGCGCGCTCGACAGGTGCAGCAGCCAGTCGTGCCGGGCGCGGGCGTGGCCCCGCTCATGGGTGAGGACGGCGTCGAGCTGGTGGTCGGTGAGGCGGTGCAGGGCGCCGGTCGTGACGACCAGCTGGGGCCGGCTGCCGGGCATCCACCAGGCGTCGGGGTAGTCGTCCTCCAGGACCAGCAGGGGGCCGCGGGCCGTGGGCAGGCCGGCGGGCAGCTCCGGGGCGCGCTCGCGCAGGTGCGCCCGGGTCCGTGCGCGGCATCGGCGCGCCTCGACCAGCTCGCGGGCGAGCATCGCCGTCGTCCAGGCGGCGCCGCACGCCAGCAGCACGAAGAGGGCGAGGGCCCAGGGCGGCGCGGCGGACAGGTCGTAGGCGGCGGTCACCGCGGGCGGCGCGGGGGCGAACAACTGGGCGCGGACGGTGCCGAAGACGGCTGCGGCGCCGAGGGCCAGGGCGGTCAGGCAGCACAGCAGGACGGTGGCGACCAGGCACTGCCACACCCACAGCCCGACCACGGGTTCCCGCTCGGGCCAGGCGGCGCGGGTCAGTGCGCGGGGGACCGGCACGGCGGCGGTCAGGGCGACGACGCTCAGCAGGAGCAGGCAGACAGTCATGCCACGGGCTCCGGTTCTGGTCAGAGAAGGTGCGGCTTCGGGTCGTGCTGTCGGGGCCGGTGCACGGTGGCCGCGACGCCTGCGGTCCCGCGGCAGCTCCGGGACCGCCCGCGCCGGCCGTCGTGAACCGGCCGGGAGCGCGCGGAGTCGCGGCACCGGGCGTGGCGTGCGTCCCGTGCACACCGCCCGACGCCAGTATGACGGCGCCGGGCGGTGCGAGACAGGTGTCAGCAGCGATCCGCCGGGGAATGGGCCCCCGGAATATTCACTGCGGCACGATGCGCCCGGTGACCTCGCCGAGCCCGACCCGGACCCCGTCCGGTCCCGGCGCCCAGGCGGTCAGGGTCACGACGTCCCCGTCCTCCAGGAACGTCCGCTTGCCGTCGGGGAGTTCCAGCGCGTCGCGGCCGTTCCACGTCAGCTCCAGCAGCGAGCCGCGCTGACCGTGCTCGGGGCCGCTGACGGTGCCCGAGCCGTACAGGTCGCCGGTGCGCAGGGAGGCGCCGTTGACGGTCAGGTGGGCAAGTTGCTGGGCGGCCGTCCAGTACATGGTGGAGAAGGGCGGCTCGGAGACGGGGTGGCCGTTGATCGCGACGGTGATCCGCAGGTCGTAGCCGCCGGGTTCGTCGTCGGTGTCGTCCAGGTAGGGCAGCAGGTCGTGGGTGCGCCGCGGGGGTGCGACGCGGGCCGCGTCCAGGGCGTCCAGCGGGGTGATCCACGCGGAGACGGAGGTGGCGAAGGACTTGCCGAGGAACGGGCCGAGGGGGACGTACTCCCAGGCCTGGATGTCGCGCGCGGACCAGTCGTTCAGCAGGCACAGCCCGAAGACGTGCTCGCGGAAGTCACCGAGCGCGACCGGGCTGCCCAGCGCGGACGGCACGCCGACGACGAAGCCGACCTCCGCCTCGATGTCCAGGCGGACGGACGGCCCGAAGACCGGCGCCGGGTCGGTGGGCGCCTTGCGCTGCCCCGAGGGCCGTACGACGTCCGTGCCCGAGACGACGACCGTGCCGGAGCGGCCGTGGTAGCCGATGGGCAGGTGCTTCCAGTTCGGGGTGAGGGAGTCCTCGGCGTCGGGGCGGAAGATCTGGCCGACGTTCCGGGCGTGGTGCTCGGAGGCGTAGAAGTCGACGTAGTCGGCGACCTCGAAGGGCAGGTGCAGGGTCACCTCGGACAGCGGGTGGAACAGCGGTTCCAGGGTCTCCCGGTGCGAGGGGACCGTCACCCACGCCGTCAGCGCGCGCCGCACGTCCGACCAGGCGGTGCGGCCGGCGGCCAGCAACGGGTTCAGGGTCGGCCGCGCGAGCAGGGAGGCGTACGGCGAGCCGAGCGCGCGGGCCGCGGCGCCCGCGTCGAGGACGTGGTCGCCGAGCCGGACGCCCACGGTCCGCTCCTCGGAGCCGGGGAGCGAGAACACGCCGTACGGAAGGTTGTGCGGGCCGAAGGGGTCGCCCTCGGGTACATCGAACGGGGGCATGGGGTGCTGCCTCGCTTTCGTGTGCGCCAGGTGTGTTCCACGCGTCGTGGGACCGCGCCACACGTTACGGCCGGTCTGTCGTTCTTGGGCGCACCGCTTCCGCTTCCGTACCAGAAGTTGTCCACAGGCAGGTGTGTGATCTTGACGGAGCGGTGGGAGCAGGGTGACTCCGGGCGCGTGCCGGAAGGCCGCCGGCCGGGGCTCCCGGCCGTCCTCGCCTTCGGTAGGTGGCGGAGCACGTTGGCGCGAACCGGAACCGAGGGCTCGACAGGGGCGCTTCACGCACCCCGGCACACGGTCGCGCGCCCCCGGACGGGACCGTCCAGCGGTCCCGGAGAGGACCGTTGAGCGGTTCCGGACAGGACCGTTCAGCCGGTGACCGGCAGTGCTCAGATGCGGCTGGTGAAGACAAGAAACGGCTGGTCGGGATCGGAAATGACGGGTGGGGAACAGAATTGACGGGTGGGAAAAGCGCGGTGAGGCGAGGGCGCGCGATGTCCGTATTCTCTGATCATGCCCGCACCCCTCGCATACTCACTGATCGCCACCGACCTGGACGGAACGCTTCTGCGTGGTGACGACACCCTCTCCGACCGGTCGCTCGCCGCGCTCGCGCGGGCGGCCGAGGCAGGCGCCCGGCATCTCGTCGTGACCGGGCGCCCGGCCCCCCGGGTGCGTCCGCTGCTCGCCGATCTCGGCAGCACGGGGCCGGCGGTGTGCGGGCAGGGCGCGCAGGTCTACGACGCCGGTACGGACCGCCTGCTGTGGTCGGTCACCCTGGACCGGGAACTGGCCGAGACGGCGCTCGGCAAGATCGAGGCCGAGGTGGGTGAGGTGTTCGCGGCCGTCGACCAGGACGGCGTGGACGGGCTCACGCTGATCGAGCCGGGCTACCTGATGCCGCACCCGACCCTGCCGGCCGTGCGGGTCGACCGGCGCGACGCCCTGTGGCAGGAGCCGATCAGCAAGGTGCTGCTGCGCCATCCCGGGCTGTCCGACGACGAGTTGGCGGCGACGGCGCGTGGAGTGGTCGGCTCCCTGGCGACGGTGACCATGTCGGGCCCGGGGACCGTCGAGCTCCAGCCGTGCGGCATCACCAAGGCGACCGGTCTGGCACTGGCCGCCGAGTACCTGGGGATCGGCCCGGACCGGACGATCGCCTTCGGGGACATGCCCAACGACATCCCGATGTTCGACTGGGCCGCGCACGGCGTCGCCATGGCCAACGCGCACCCCGAACTGAAGGCCGTCGCGGACGAGATCACCCTGTCGAACGAGGACGACGGCATCGCCGCCGTCCTGGAGCGACTGTTCCCCGCGGTCGGAGCGGGAGCCGCAACCGCGGCCGGAACGGGAGCCGTGGCCGGAGCAGGAGCGGGAGCGGGAGCCCCGGCCAGGCCCAAGCCCAGGGCCGCAACCGCGGCGGTCCCGAAGCCCCGCTCCCCCCAATAGGCGCTCCGTCCGACTCAGTACGCCCCGAAGACGTTGTCGATCGAGCCGTACCGCTGGGCCGCGTAGTTGCAGGCGGCGGTGATGTTCGCGACCGGGTCGTACGGATCGAACGACGTGCCGGGCACGTGGTACGCCAGGAAGGTGGGGTCGATGACCTGGAGCAGGCCCTTGGACGGCGTACCGGCGGCGGCGTTGGAGTCCCAGTTGTTGATGGCGTACGGGTTGCCCGAGGACTCCCGCATGATGTTGCGGTGGATGCCGTCGTAGGAGCCGGGGATGCCGTGCTCCGCCATGACGGCGAGGGACTGGCGGATCCAGCCGTCGAGGTCGTCCGGGTACGCCGTCGCCGCGGCCGGGGCCGGCGCGGCCGGGGTGGCGGCGGACGCGCTCGTCGCGCCGATCAGCGGAAGGGCGAGCACGGCGGCGCCGGCGGCGGCGAGCTTGCGGACGAGGCCGCGGTTCCCGGCACGGCGGGACTGAACGGATGCAGGCATGGCGAATGTCCTCTCCTGCGCCTGCGAGGTGAGCTGTCGGGTTCGGGCGGGAGGTGCCCGGCCGGGCCCTGTGACGGGCACGGCTTCACCCCGAGCCGTTCCGGTGCGGTGACCGGTCCGGCGTCTTGCCTGGGTCCCCCGCTCCTGCCTGCGAGTGGGTTCGTGGTCGGTGGTGCGGGCGGTGGCAGGACTCGGCGTCCGCCCGACAGGCCGGGAACGTATGCGAGGGCACATGTCCGGAACAAGGGACCGGATCACAGAACGCCCGGGTTGACCTTGGTGTGAGGCATATGGGGAGCTTGATCCTCCGCCGTCGCCAAGGTGCAACTCGCCCGTGGCGCGCGGGGATGCGGGCGCGGGGAGTGCGGTGCCGCGCCCGGGGAACGCGTGACTCAACTCACGGGCGCGAGCCGTGAGGAGCATCTGGGGCCAAGGGGAATTCGAGTGCCAAGCTCGACAAAGAGGACATCAGGCACGTGTCCGGTGCTTTGTCGGGCGAGTCGTGTAGAGCCGCACATGTCGGCTATGTCGTTATCTGTCGAGTGATCGAGAAAATGCCGGTCGTGATCCGATAGCTGGTGGCCTGGACGGGTGGGCGCTGGCGGTGATCGAAACATGACCGGATACGCTGACTTGAGTGAGGGCAGCGACCTATCGACAAACAGGTAATCGCCAGTAGGCGCCAGCAGACAGGAGACCTTCGTGACCGTCGTCGGGCCGTTCGGGCTGAGCGTGCGGGACCAGGCTCTGGAGGCCGATGTCCAGGCCGGGTTGGCGGCTGTCGAAGAAGGGTTGCTCGAAGCAACCAAGAGCGAGGTGCCTTTCATCACCAAGGCAGCCCAGCACCTGATGCGGGCGGGCGGCAAGCGGTTCCGTCCCCTGCTGGTGATGCTGTCCGCGCAGTTCGGCGACCCCTACGCGCCCGGGATCGTGCCGTCGGCCGTCGTCGTCGAGCTGACCCACCTGGCCACGCTGTACCACGACGACGTGATGGACGAGGCCGAGGTGCGCCGCGGGGTCGCCAGCGCGAACACCCGCTGGGGCAACTCGGTGGCCGTCCTCACCGGCGATTTCCTGTTCGCCCGCGCCTCGCAGATCCTCGCCGACCTCGGGCCCGAGGCGGTCCGCGTGCAGGCCCTCGCGTTCGAGCGGCTGGTCACCGGGCAGATCCTGGAGACGGCGGGACCGCAGGACGGTCGAGACCCGGTCGAGCACTACTTGGACGTGCTCGGAGGCAAGACGGGCTCTCTGGTGGCGGTGTCGTGCCGGTTCGGCGCGATGATGTCCGGCGCCGACGAGCGGGTCGTGAACGTCCTCACGCAGTACGGCGAGCGGCTCGGGGTCGCCTTCCAGCTCGCCGACGACGTGCTCGACATCGCGTCCGAGTCGGCCGAGTCCGGCAAGACACCGGGCACCGACCTGCGCGAGGGCATCGCGACGCTGCCGGTGCTGCGGCTGCGGGAACGGGCGGCGCGGCTCGGTCTCGCCGAGGACCTCGCGCTGTGCGAGCTGCTGGACTCCGACCTCAGCGACGACGTGCGGCACCGGAAGGCGCTGGCGGCCCTGCGGGCGCACCCGGCGCTGGAGCAGGCCCGGCGGGACACCATCCGGTACGCGGAGGAGGCGCGCACGGCGCTGGCCCCGCTGCGGGACTGCGACGCGAAGGTGGCGCTGATGGAGCTGTGCGACGCGGTGGTGCACCGGGCGGGTTGATCCGGTGATGCGGTGGGCGGGCCGACCCGGTGATGCAGACGGGCGGGCCGACCTGCCGCAGCCGACCCGACCCCTACTGGTCGGGGGAGTCCCGGAGCCCTCGTGTCATACCCCAGGTGTACGCGGAGCTGGGCCCCCGGGCTGACGCAACTCGGCGGCGGATTTGGTCAGATGGATGTCACGGACAACACCACTGCTCACCGATTCGGGTGACAATGGCGGCTCGGGGTGGGACCGGCGCGAGTACACGAGACGCGGGGACACGAGACGGACAGCCGCCGCCGACGACGGAGGTAAGGCACACATGGCACCGTACGCATCCGACGACACCACGACCGCCGGGGAGGCCGACGACCTCAGCGCGGGCCGGCGCAAGGCCGCGCGGTACGTCGTCCCGGTGGCGGTGATGGGGCTGGCCGCCGCGACCATCGGGCTCGTGCCGGCGATCGCCGACTCCGGTGACCCCGACCTCCCGGAGATCACCGCCCAGCAGCTCATCGAGAAGATGGCCGAGTCGGACGTGCAGCAGCTGTCCGGCACCGTGAAGATCAGCACGGACCTGGGGCTGCCCGACCTCGGCGGGCTGGAGGACAGCCTGCTGTCGGGCGCCGGCCGGACGGACGGCGAGGACGGTTCGCCCGCCGACCCGTCCTCCCGGCTCACCGAGCTGGCGAACGGCACGCACACGCTGCGCGTCGCCGCCGACGGCCCGGACCGGCACAAGCTGTCCCTGCTGGAGAACGCCGCGGAGTACAGCCTCATCCACAACGGCAAGGACGTCTGGGGCTACGACAGCGCGTCCAACGAGGTCTACCACTCCACCGCCGAGGACACCGGCCGCGGCGAGCGGAAGGACGAGGTCCCGGCCACGCCGAAGGACTTCGCCGAGCAGGCCCTGAAGGCCGTCGACGACACCACGTCCGTGACCGTCGACGGCACCGCCCAGGTCGCCGGCCGGGACGCGTACAAGCTGTTGATCAAGCCGAAGCAGTCCGGTTCCACGGTCGGCGCCATCAGCGTCGCGGTGGACGCGAAGACCGGCATGCCGCTCAAGTTCACGCTGACCCCGGCCTCCGGCGGCGCCGCCGTCGTGGACGCGGGCTTCACCAAGGTCAGCTTCGCCAGGCCGGCCGCGTCGACGTTCGACTTCACGCCGCCCAAGGGCGCCAAGGTCACCGAGGACGACGAGGCCGCCGGGCACGCCCCCCGGCCGTCGGCCAAGTCCGGTGAGCACCTCGGCAAGGAACTCGACGGGCTGAAGGTCATCGGCGAGGGCTGGAACTCGGTGGCCACCTTCGACACCGGCGGCCAGGGCCTGCCGACCGGTTCCGGGGCCGGCGGGTCCGGCGCGTTCGGCGGTTTCCTGGACTCGCTCGGCGACAAGGTGAACGGCGCCTTCGGCTCGGGCACGGTCTTCAAGACCCGCCTGGTCAACGCCCTGATCACCGACGACGGCAAGGTCTACGTGGGCACCGTCACGAAGGACGCCCTCGTGAAGGCGGCCGACGCGGGCCGGTAGGCACCGTAAGGCAGGGCGCAGCGGGGAGCGGGGGAGAGTCGATGGGTGACACGGACGGCGGTGTCGTCATCGACACCCGTGCGCTCACCAAGCGCTACCGCGGCGGACAGCTCGCCGTGGACGGTCTCGACCTGACCGTCCCGGCGGGCAGCGTCTTCGGCTTCCTCGGCCCGAACGGCTCCGGCAAGACCACCACCATCCGCATGCTGATGGGCCTCGTCGAGCCGACCTCCGGCACCGCGCGCGTCCTCGGGAAGCCCATGCCCCGGGCCGCGCGCTCCGTGCTGCCGCACGTCGGCGCCCTCATCGAGGGCCCCGCGCTCTACGGCTTCCTGTCCGGCCACGACAACCTGATCCGCTACGACGCCGCCGACCCGACCGCCGACCCGCGCATCCGGCGTGCCCGTGTCGCGGCGGCGCTGGAGCGGGTGGGGCTCGCCGCGGCGGCCGGCAAGAAGGCGAAGGCGTACTCGCTGGGCATGAAGCAGCGGCTGGGCCTGGCCGCCGCGCTGCTGAGGCCGCGCCGGCTGCTGGTCCTGGACGAGCCGACCAACGGGCTCGACCCGCAGGGCATGCGGGAGATCCGCACGCTGGTGCGGGAACTGGCCTCGGACGGCACGACCGTGTTCCTCTCCTCGCACCTGCTGGACGAGATCGAGCAGGTGTGCACGCACGCCGCCGTGATGGCGCAGGGCCGCCTCCTCACCCAGGGCCCGGTCGCCGACCTGGCCGCCGGGGCGCGCGGGCGGCTCGCGGTGACCACGCCGGACCCCGGGGAGGCGGCCCGCGTCCTGAAGGAGCAGGGCGTCGGCGACGTGGTGGCCGACGGCGAGCGGGTGACCGGCGAGGTGCCGGGGCGCGACCTCGCCGAGGTGAACGCCGCGCTGGTGACGGCGGGCGTCCGGGTCCGCGGCTTCGCCGTCGAACGGGCCTCCCTCGAGGACGCGTTCGTGGCGCTGACCGGGGAGGGCTTCGATGTCGCGCGCTGACCCGGCCGCCGCGGGGAGCCGCCCGGTGCGCGCGGTGTGGACGTTCGGGCTGCTGCGCAACGAACTGGCGGTGACCTTCCGGCGCTGGCGCACGCTCGCGCTGCTGGGCGTGCTGGCCGCCGTACCGGTGCTGATCGGGGTCGCCGTCGAGATCGAGACCGACGGCGGGTCGCCGGGCGGCGGCGGAGGCGGCGAGGGGCCCGCGTTCATCTCGCAGATCACCAACAACGGGCTGTTCCTCGTCTTCAGCGCGCTGGCCGCGACCCTGCCGTTCTTCCTGCCGATGGCGGTGGGCGTCGTCGCGGGCGACGCCGTGGCCGGCGAGGCGAGCGCGGGCACCCTGCGCTATCTGCTGGTCGCCCCCGCCGGCCGCACCCGCCTGCTGCTCACCAAGTACGCCACCGTGGTCGCCTTCTGCCTGGTCGCCACCCTCGTCGTCGCGGTGTCCGCGCTGGCCACCGGGGCCCTGCTGTTCCCGCTCGGCGACCTCACGACCATCTCCGGCACGCGCATCGGCTTCGCCGACGGCCTGCTCAGGGCGCTGCTGATCGCCCTCGTCGTCGCCGCGTCACTGCTCGGCGTCGCGGCGCTCGGCCTGTTCGTGTCCACGCTGACCCACAGCGGCATCGCGGCGATGGCCACGACCGTGGGGCTGCTGATCACCGTGCAGATCCTCAACCAGATCCCGCAGCTCCACGCGATCCACCCCTACCTCTTCCCGCACTACTGGCTGTCCTTCGCCGACCTCATGCGCGAGCCGGTCCACTGGGACGACCTGCTGAGGAACCTCGGCCTGCAAGGGCTGTACGCGGGAGTGTTCGGGTCGGCGGCATGGGCCCGGCTGGCGGCGAAGGACATCACGACGTAGGCCCCGCCGTGGTCGTCCCGGCGAGCCGTCAGCTCTCGTAGGGGAAACGGGCGAGGGGCGGGTCCTGGGCGAAGAACGTCTTCGCGCGCGCCAGCGCCTCCGTGTCCTTCAGGACGTCGCCCGGCCTGCTGCCGTTGCCGAGCAGGACACCGCCGAAGCGCATCCCCATGTACGCCGCCGAGTTGCGCAGCGTGCCGATCAGCGGGTCGGCGACCTCCTGCTCCTCGTGCGCGAGCGCGGTGACGCCCCACAGGGTGCGGCCCGCCATCGTGGCCAGGAAGTCCAGGCCGGGGGTGCGCAGCCAGCCCGACCAGTGGTCGAGGTAGCGCTTGGTGTGCGCGGAGACCGTGTACCAGTACAGGGGCGAGGCGATGACCAGGTCCGTCGCGGCGAGGGTGGCGTCGAGCAGCAGGGCGGCATTGCCGTGGGTGGGGCGGACGTGGTCGCTGTCGTGCCGCAGGTCCGCGAAGTCGGGCAGCGGGTGCTCGGCGAGGTCGATCCACTGCTGCTCGACGTCGCCCGGGAGCTGCTCGGCGGCGGCGCGGGCGAGCAGTTCGGTGTTGCCGTCGCTGCGGCTGCTGCCCAGCACGAAGAGGAAGCGGCGGGTCATGGGGTCCCCCAGACAAATCGGCGCGCATCAATAATGGTCATGTGCATCATATGCACATGCATGAAATGTCTCAAGGGAAAACCGGCCCGCGGGGCGGACGCTGCTTGGGACGAGCCTGTGACACCTCGGTGACATGAGAATCGCGGGCGAGCGGAGAGACTCGGTGACAGGTGTACGTATGACCGGAGACTCCCCGGCGCACCCGAATGAGGGGACGATGTCTCGACTCAGCCGCGAGAACACGCGGGAACAGAAGGGTGACGCGGGCTCCGCGGCTCACCGGCCCCCGATCGAGGTGCGCGTGTCCGTGCCGGCCCCCACGCGGGGAGCGGACGGGGGCGAGGACGCCGGGCAGGCGCGGGCCGGTGCGTCGGTCGGCGGCGTCCCGGTCGCCGCGGCGGACGGCGAGGAGATCCAGCGGACCGTCCTCGACCGCCTGCACCGCATGGCCCTCGCCTCCGGGCAGCCGGTCCTGGCCACGGTCCACGACGAGCGGATGGGGTACGTGATCCCGCTCCGGATCGACCTGGACGGCTCCAGCCATCTGACGGCGGATCCCGTACCGATGGCGTCGCCGCCTCACGGGCCGGCGCCGACTCCGGCGCCGGCCGGGTCCGCGGTACCGGTGGTGTCCGGCGCCGAACCGCCCGAGCCGCCGCCGGCTCAGGCGTCCGTGACAGATGACCGGCACACGCACGTCTTCCGGCCGGTCGCCGAGCCGGTGGGGGAGTCGGCCCCCACGTTCCGCATGAGGGCGATTCCCGAGCCCTCGCCCGAGTCCCGGGGGGCAGGCGCGGGCGCCGCCACGTTCCGCCTGCGGGCGGTGCCGTCATGGGCCGCCGAGCGTGAGGCGCGCGCCGGGCAGGAACCGCCGTCGGACGCCGCGCCGCCCGGTACGGTCACCGCCCCGACGGGCGCGTTCGGCCCGCCGCCGCGCATGGACGCCGGGACGCACACCGCCGCCGCCCCGGACGCCACCCGCCCGCCGGATCACGGCCACATCCCCGAGCCGCCCCGCCCGGCGGCACAGGGCCATGTTCCCGAGCCGCCCCGCCCGGCAGAGCGGGGTCACGCTCCCGAGCCGCCCCACCCGGCGGCACACGGCCCCGCCCCTGAGTCGACCCGCCCGGCAGAGCGGGTTCCCGCTCCTGACCTCATCCGCCCGGCAGGCCACCACCGCGTCCCCGCGCCGATCCCGCCATCTCCGGCCGTTCGCCGCCCCGCCCCCGGCGTCACCCTCCCGCCCCGCCCGGGGCCCGACCCCAAGCCCACCCCCGCGCGCGGGTTCGACGCCGTGGCCGAGGCCGTGCTCGGGGTCGAGCCGGTCACCGCGCCCGGGAACGGCACCGCGCCCGCGCTGCTCGCCGAGCCGGTGGGACGGATCAACGAGGCCGTGCGGAGCGGGCGCACCGAGGAGGCGGCGAGGCTGGCCGAGCAGACCGTCGCCGACGCGTCCGGGACGCTCGGGGCGGAGCACCCCGAGGTGCTGCGGCTGCGGGAACTCACCGCGTACATCGCCTACTTGGCCGGGGAACCGGTCCGCGCGCTGCGGCTCTCCCTCGAACTGGCCGGCGTGCACCGCCGCCTGGGCGACGCGGAGGCCGCGTACGGCAACGTCCAGAGCGCGGCGACCGCCTGGCGTGCCGTACGCGACCCGGCGCGGGGCCTGCAGCTGGGCCGCGAGCTGATCGGCGTGTGGACCGGGCTCGCGGCCGAGGGCGGTCCGGCCGCCGACGAGATCGAGCAGCTGGACTCCGTGCGCACCCGCATGGAACGGCTCGCCCGGCGCGCCCGGGCGTCGGAGGGCCGGAACCAGGACAGGGCCTAGAGCGACAGCTGCCAGATCGCGTGGGCCAGGGCGTCGCTGTTGCGGTTCAGGGCCGTGTCGTTGATGTTGGACGTCGTGTCGCAGGACGAGTGGTAGCAGCGGTCGAAGGCCACGCCCGCCGTACCACCCCACTTCTGGGCCTGCGCCGCCGTCTTCGTGCGGCTCGCGCCCGTGAACAGGCCGCCCACCGGCACGCCCGCGCTCTTGAACGGCGCGTGGTCGGAGCGGCCGTCGCCCTCGGTCTCGATCTCCGTGGGCACGCCGATGCCGGCGAAGTAGTCCTTGAAGGTCTTCTCGATGGCGGGGTCGTCGTCGTAGACGAAGTAGCCGGGGTTGGGCGAGCCGATCATGTCGAAGTTGAGGTAGCCTCTGATCGTCGCGCGGCTCCCGGCGGAGAGGCTGTTGACGTAGTAGCGGGAGCCGACGAGGCCCAGCTCCTCCGCGTCCCACCAGGCGAACCGCAGGTGCTTGGTGGGCTTGTACTGGGCCCGTGCCACGGCGAGCGCGGTCTCCAGGACGGCCGCCGAACCGGAGCCGTTGTCGTTGATGCCGGGGCCCGAGCTGACGCTGTCGAGGTGCGAGCCGGCCATGACGACCTGGTTGGGGTCGCCGCCGGGCCAGTCGGCGATGAGGTTGTAGCCGTAGCGGCCGGAGTACGTGAACTGCTGGATCCTCGTGGTGAATCCGGCCGCGTCCAGTCTGGCCTTCACGTAGTCGAGGGACGCCCGGTAGCCGGGGCGGCCGTGCGCGCGGTTGCCGCCGTTGGCGCCGGCTATGGACTGCAACTGCGTGAGGTGCGCCTTGACGTTGGCGACGGGTATGTCGGGTGCCGCGGCCGGCAGCGGCGCGGGTGCCGCGTCGGCGACGGTCCCGCCGGCCAGCAGGGTGGTGGCCGCGACGACGGCCGCGGTCATGGCGCGCGCGGAGACGGAGAGCTTCATGTGGGGGCTCCGAATTCCAAGGGAATCCTGGGGGATTCCATGTGAACGGGTGCCCTGGATGGTCGAGGTACGACTGACTCTTGGTCAAGAGCACTATCCGGACAGGGATTTCGTTATCCGAATAGCGGAGCGGCGGTCCGCCCGCGCCGGACCGCCCGTGCCGCCCCGCGCCGCCTAATGGACGCAGAACTCGTTGCCCTCCGGGTCCGCCATCACCACCCACGACCCCGACGGCTCCGCCACGCGCCGCAGCACGCCCGCGCCCAGCCCCTCCAGCCGCGGGACCTCCTCGTCGCGCCGGCCCGCACCCGGGTGCAGATCGATGTGGAGCCGGTTCTTCACTGCCTTCACTTCCGGCACACGCTGGAACAACAGCCTCCGTCCGAGCCCTGTCCCGCTCTCCTCGTCGTACGGGTCCTCGGGATGCCGTACGGCGGCCAGGTCCCGCCAGAAGCGCCGGTCGTGGCGCTCGACGGTGAGCCCGGCCGGTACGGCCCCGGCGCCGAGCAGCTTGTCGATGAGCGGGCTGTTGTCCTCCAGCGCGTAGTGCAGCGCGGCGGCCCAGAAGTCGGCCTGGGCGTGCGGGTCGGCCGCGTCGATGACGAGTTTCCAGTGCACGGGTGTGAGAGTCCGAGTCATGTAACCTCTTATACTGGTTACATGAGTGAGCGGGCAACGGAAACGCCGGGAACACCGGAGACGCGGGGAACAGCGGGGGCCGCCGGATCGGTGCGGCGGCGGCCCACGCCCGGCCTGACGCTGGTCTCCCGGGACGGCAAGCCCTACCGTTTCGACCCGGGCGCCCTGTGCCTGGAGCTGCTGCCGACCGGCGGCCCCGGCGCCTTCGCGCGCTACGAGGTGCTGCACGAGCCCGCCGACCTCGTCACCTGGGCCGGCCGCAGCCGGCTGCGGGGCGGCCTGGACCTCACGGTGAGCGTGGCGGAGCTGGAGCGGACCCGCGTCTTCCGCGACACCCTGTTCCTCCTGACCGCCGACCGTGCCCACGGCCGCCCGCTGCGACGGGCCCACCTCGATGTCGTCAACGAGGCCGCCGCCCGGCCCCCGCTCGTCACCCGCATCGAGCCGGACGGCACGCCCGGCTGGGCCCCGGGCGCCACGGCGACGCAGTTGCTGTCGACGGTGGCCCGCGACGCGATCGACCTGTTCACCGGCCCGTACGGGGACCGCGTCCGCGAGTGCGGCGCCCACGGCTGCCGGCTGCTGTTCGTCGACTCCTCACGCCCCGGCCGCCGCCGCTGGTGCGCGATGGAACACTGCGGAAACCGGGAGAAGGTGCGCGCCCACCGGGCCCGCACCCACCGGGAATCCCCGGACGGGCCCGGCTAACGGCCTTCCGGCAGGTCCTGGGCCTTTGAGGTCCTGGCCTCTTTCCGCAGGCCCTAGGCCTGGTGCCGGCCGACGGGGTCGGCGTTCGGTGTCGTGGCGGTGCGCGGCAGGCGCAGTTCCGCGCGGGCCTGCGCGGCCTTGCGGGCGGTGCGCAGGGCGTCGCCCGTGAGCAGCGACAGCGCCAGCCACACCAGCGCGAACCCGGCCCAGCGCTCCGGCGGCATGGCCTCGTGGAAGTACAGGATGCCCAGCAGGAACTGCAACACCGGCGCCATGTACTGCAGCAGCCCCAGCGTCGACAGCGGCACGCGGATCGCCGCCGCGCCGAAGCACACCAGCGGCAGCGCGGTCACGATGCCGGTCGCGGCGAGCAGCGCGGCGTGCCCCGCGCCCTCGGAGCCGAAGGTGAGGCCGCCCCGCGTGCCGAGCCACAGCAGATACGCCAGCGCGGGCAGGAACTGCACGGCGGTCTCGGCGGCCAGCGACTCGATGCCGCCGAGGTTGACCTTCTTCTTCACCAGCCCGTACGTGGCGAAGGAGAAGGCGAGCACGAGGGAGATCCACGGCGGCCTGCCGTAGCCGACGGTGAGGACGACGACGGCCACGAGGCCGATGCCGACCGCCGCCCACTGCGCGGGACGCAGCCGCTCCTTCAGCAGCAGCACGCCCATGGCGATGGTGACGAGCGGGTTGATGAAGTAACCGAGGGAGGCCTCGACGACGTGGCCGGAGTTCACGGACCAGATGTAGAGGCCCCAGTTGACGGTGATGACGGCCGCGGCGAACGTGATCAGCCCGAGCCGGCGCGGCCGGCGCAGCAGTTCGCCCGCCCAGGCCCAGCGCCGGATCACCAGCAGGGCGACGGACACGAAGGCCAGTGACCACACCATGCGGTGCGCGAGGATCTCCGTCGCCCCGGCCGGCTTCAGCAGGGGCCAGAACAGGGGCACGAGGCCCCACATCCCGTAGGCCGCGAAGCCGTTCAGCAGTCCTATATGCCGCTCGCTCCTCGACTTCCCGGTCACGGGCATCTCCTTCTCGCCTGGCCGCGCAGGTGCAGCACCGACGAAGGTAACGCCGGGATGCCACGGCTGTCATGCCCGTATCGGCATACGGTCATGACAGTTTCACGTCGCCGCCCGGACCTCGACGGCACGTGCCGGGCCGGGGCCGCGTACCGGCTTGTATCCGCTTTGTATGCCCGCCTCCTTCAATCGCCGCGTCACCTCGGCGACCACGGGAGGAACCATGCAGAGACGTAAGAGACACGGCCGGCGGCTGCTCGCGGCGCTGTGCGGCCTGGCCGCGCTGGCGGCTGCGGCCCCGGCCGCCACCGCGGCCCCGGAGACGGCCTCTGCCGGAGTCGAGGCCGCCGCGACCCGGCCCGCGTTCCGCATGCCGTTCGTCTGCGGCCAGACCTGGCGCGGCAGCAACTGGCAGGGCCACAGCCCCGCCCACTCCATCGACTGGAACCACTACGACGCCAACGGCACCCCGGACGACCTCGGCCGCCGCGTCCTCGCCAGCGCGGGCGGCACCGTCCTCCAGTCGTACTACGCCACCAGCACCGGCTACGGCAACACCATCGTCATCGGGCACGGCGACGGCTGGCGCACCCGCTACTCGCACCTGCAGTCCCGCGACGTGCAGGAGGGCGCCACCGTCACGCGCGGCCAGCGCATCGGCACGGTCGGCGCGACGTCCGCGCTCTACGACATCTCCCCGCACCTGCACTACGAGCAGATCCACGACGGCAACGTCGTGGTGGCCGTCGTCCAGGGCGTCTCCTGGCCCGATTACACGACGCGCTACCAGACCAGCACGAACGGCTGCTGAGCCGGGGCGGGAGTTTCGGCGCGGGGCCGGGGCGGGGGAGCGGGTGCGGCGGTCGGGTGCCCGCGCCGGGGGCCGGAGGAGCGGGTGCGGCGGTCGGGTGCCCGCGCCGGGCCGGGGGAGTGGGTGCGGTGGCTGGGTGCCCGCGCCGGGCTGGGGGGCGTATAGAGGCCGGGTGCCGACGTGCCGAAGCTTCCCCGCCCGGCGGTTCAGTGCGCGGCCGCGGCTTCGCATCGCCGTATCCGCCTGTGCCGCACCCGGCGGCTCGCCGCAGCGGCGGCACCCGCGCGCCGCCCTGCCCCCGCTCCCGCCCCCAGCGCCTCACCGCGGCGACTGCGGCATCGCGTCGCTCTGCCCCCGCTCCGGCACCCGGCGGCTCGCCGCAGCGGCGGCACCCGCGTACCGCCGTACCACCGCTCCCGCCCCCAGCGCCTCACCGCAGCAACCGCGGCATCGCGCCGCCCTGCCCCCGCTCCGGCACCCGCGGCTCGCCGCAGCGAACAGCACCCGCGCGCCGCCCTGCCCCCGCTCCCCGCCCCCGGCGCCTCACCGCAGCGACCGCAATTTCGCGTCCACCAGTTCTGCCTGGTCGCGTACGTCGAGGCGGCGCCAGGCCGACAGGGAGCGGTGGAAGTAGCGGCGTGCGGTCTGTTTGCGGCCCGTCGCGTGGTGCAGTTCGCCCAGCAGGCACGCCACCCGTGCCTCCGCGCGCCGGTCGCCGAGCTGTTGCTGCACCGCCAGCGCGCCGACCAGCAGCGCCGAGGCCCGGCCCGGGTCGCCCTGGCGCAGGCACAGCTCCCCGATGCTCTGCTGCACGTACGCCGCGCAGTGCGTGTCGGTCAGCTCGTCGAAGATCCCGAGCGCCCGCTCCAGCTCGGCCCGCGCCACCTGCGGTTCCCCGCGCAGCTCGTGCAGGACGGCGATGCGGCGGCGGACCTGTGCCTCGCGGTGCCGGTCGCCGACGTCGCGGGACAGGGCGAGTGCCCGCGCGAGCCACGGCGCGGCGGCGTCGGGGTCGCCGCGCTCCAGCCACACCGAGGCGATCGCGTTGTGCGCGACGGCCTCGCAGTGCCGGTCGCCCGCGGCCCGGGAGGCGCGCAGCGCCTCGGTGAACGACGTCAGGGCCGCGTCCGGATCGCCGGTCACCCGGTGCACCGAGCCGGTGCCGAGCCCGGCGACGGCCTCGCCCGCGCGGTGGCCGAGGCCGGCGAAGACCTCCCGGGACCGGTCGAACGCGGCGAGCGCGTCGGCGTACCGGTCCTGGTAGAGGTGGAGCTGGCCGAGGTTGCGCAGCAGGGCCGCGGACCGCGCGTCGGCCGGGTCGGGCACCGCGTCCAGGACGAGCCGGTGGGTGCGCAGCCAGTCGTCGTAGTAGCCGCGCATGTCGAAGAAGCCGGCCAGCTCCACGGCGAGATCGGCGGCCCGGGCCGGGTCGCCGAGCCGCAGCGCGGATTCCACGGCGGCGACCAGCACCCGCCGTTCGCTCTCGAACCACTCGATCGGCCGGGCCCGTACGGCGCGGGCGAGTCCGGCGGCCGGGCCGGGCAGCGGCACCGCCTCACCGAGCACCCCGAGGAAACGCGTCGGCATCGCGGCGTTCGCGCAGCGGGCCAGCGCGATCAGGGCGTCCACGGTCCGCAGCCCGCGCTCGCGCCAGAGGTCCGGCGGGTCCGCCTCGGCGAGTTCACGCGCGTAGATGCGGAGCAGGTCGTGCATGCGGTAGCGCTGGAGGCCGAGCGGGTCGGTGCCCACCACCTCCACCAGGTGCTCGTCGAGCAGCGTCTCCAGCGCCCGGTGCGGCTCGCCGGGCCGTCCCGTCGCGGCGGTCACGAGCCAGCCGGGCACCGCCTCGTCGGGCAGCCGGCCGAAGGCGCGGAAGGCGGTGGCCGCGTCCTCGGGCAGATACCGGTAGCTCAACTCGGCGCTCGCCCGCACCTCCAGTTCGCCGGTCTGCAACTGGTCCAGCCGGCCGCGCTCGTCGTGCAGGAAGCCGGCGAGCGCGCCGACGGTCCAGCCGGGCCGGTTGGCCAGCCGTGCCCCGGCGATCCGCACGGCCAGCGGCAGTGAGCCGCAGCCGGTGAGCACCCGGTCCGTGTCCGCGTCCGCCCCGGCGCCGCCCAGCCGGTCCTCGCCGACGATCCGGCCGAGCAGCGCGCGGGCCTCGTCGCGTCGCATGACGCCGAGGGGGCAGTGCTGCGCGGGCAGGGACGGCATCCGGCGGCGGGAGGCGACCAGCACCGCGGAGCCTCCGGTGCCGGGCAGCAGCGGGCGCACCTGCGCTCCGGTCGCGGCGTCGTCCAGGACGATCAGCACGCGCCGCTGGGCCAGCCGGGAGCGCAGCAACGCGGCCCGCTCGCCGGATTCGGCGGGCATGGCGTTGTCGATGACGCCGAGGCCGCGCAGCATCTCGGCGAGCACGTCGGCCGCCTCGCGCGGCCGGTCGCTCATGCCGCCGAGGTCCACGAACAGCTGCCCGTCCGGGAACAGGTGCCGCACGCGGTGGGCGACGTGCACGACCAGCGTGGACTTCCCCGATCCGGGCGGGCCCGACACCACGGCGACGACCGGCCGCCGCCCCGCGCCGGACAGCAGTTCCTCGAGCGCGGCGATCTCCGTGGCGCGGCCCGTGAAGTCGGGCACGTCCATCGGCAGCTGGCACACCGGCGCGGCCGGGGCGGTACGGCGCCGCGCCGCGTGCCCGTTGACCTCCTCGCCGGTGGCGCGCAGCGGGGCGCCGGGGGCGACGCCGAGTTCGGCGGCGAGGACCCGCTCGGCCTGCGCGTAGGCGGCGCGGGCCTCGGTGACGCGCCCGGCGCCGTGCAGGGCGCGGACCAGCATCTGCCACAGGTCCTCGCGCAGCGGGTCCTCGGCGAGCCGGGTCCTGAGGCCGGCGACGAGCGGCGGGTAGTCGCCCAGCCGCAGCCTGACCTGGAGGCATTCGTCCACGGCCAGGGAGCGCAGCTCCTCGACGCGGGTGAGCACCGGGTCCCACACCACGCTGGACGGCAGGTCCTGGAGCACGCCGCCCCGCCACAGCGCGAGGGCGGTGTCGTAGCCGCGCAGGGCGGTGCCGTCGTCGCCCCGGTCGCGTGCGACGCGGGCGCCGTCCAGGAGGTGCTCGAACAGCAGCAGGTCGTGGTCGCCGGGCTCGACGTCCAGGGCGTAGCCGGCCGGCAGGGTGCGCAGCCCGTCGGTGGGGATGCCCCCGGCCGTCAGGGCACGCCGCAGCGCGCGGACGTAGGTGCGGACGTTGGCCACCGCCGAGCGGGGCGCGCCGCCCGGCCACAGCACCTCGGTCAGCACGTCCACGGAGACGAACGCCCCGGGTTGCAGCAGCAGTGTGGCGAGCACCGCGCGCGGCTTGGGACCGCCCAGCCGCAACGGCCCCCCTCCGCCCCGCGCCCGTACCTGGAGCGGGCCCAGCACGCCGAATACCGGCTCCCCCATCCGCCTGCCTCCGTGACAGCCCGTGACTGCGGCTCAGCGTAGCCGTGGGCACAGTCGCCGAACAGGAGTTCAGCGATCCAGTACGGACGGGGCGGCGGCGTGTCAGCCCTTGAGCGCGCTCGTGATCGCCTCGGCGAGCGGCGTGGTCGGGCGTCCCGTCAGGCGGGACAGGTTACCGGAGTCGATCACCAGTTCGCCCTTCTCGCCGCGTACTCCTCGAAGCTCCACGCCTCGTCGCCGCCCAGCTCGTACGTCCGGGCCTGGTCCACCGCGACGCCCGGCCGGTCATCCCGCCCCGCGTCGACTACTCCCTCACCGGCCTCGGACGCGAGGCCGCCGAACAGGTCCGCTCACTCGCGCTGTGGACCGAGCGGCGGATGGCGGACGTGGAACGGGCCCGCCGGGCATACGACGAGGCCCGGACGCACTGAAGCGCCCGGGCCCACAGCCGTACCGCGTGCTCAGCCGACGACCGTCCAGGTGTCGCCGCCGGCGAGGAGGGCGGCCAGGTCGCCCTTGCCGTTCTGCTCGACGGCCGCGTCGAGCTGCTCGGCCATCTGCGTGTCGTAGACGGGCCGGTCGACGGAGCGGAACACGCCGATCGGCGTGTGGTGCAGCGTGTCCGGGTCGGCCAGTCTCGACAGGGCGAACGCCGTGGTCGGCGACGCCGCGTGCGCGTCGTGGACGAGGATCCGCGCCTCGTTCTCCGGCGTGACCGTGACGACCTTCAGGTCGCCGGTCTGCTGGTCCCGTACGACGCCCTTGGCGAGGCCGCTGCCGAAGCGGATCGGCTGCCCGTGCTCCAGGCGGATCACCGCCTCCTCGGCCCGCTGCTTGTCCTTCAGCGCGTCGAAGGCGCCGTCGTTGAAGATGTTGCAGTTCTGGTAGATCTCCACCAGCGCCGTGCCCGGATGCTCGGCCGCCTGCCGCAGGACCTCGGTGAGGTGCTTGCGGTCGGAGTCGACCGTACGGGCCACGAACGACGCCTCCGCGCCGATCGCCAGGGACACCGGGTTGAACGGGGCGTCCACCGACCCCATCGGCGTCGACTTGGTGATCTTGCCGACCTCGGAGGTGGGGCTGTACTGGCCCTTGGTCAGGCCGTAGATCCGGTTGTTGAACAGCAGGATCTTCAGGTTGACGTTGCGGCGCAGGGCGTGGATCAGGTGGTTGCCGCCGATGGACAGCGCGTCGCCGTCACCGGTCACCACCCACACGCTCAGGTCGCGGCGCGAGGCGGCCAGGCCCGTCGCGATGGCCGGGGCGCGGCCGTGGATGGAGTGCATCCCGTAGGTGTTCATGTAGTACGGGAAGCGGGAGGAGCAGCCGATGCCGGAGACGAACACGATGTTCTCCCGGGCCAGGCCGAGCTGGGGCATGAAGCCCTGCACGGCGGCCAGGATCGCGTAGTCGCCGCAGCCGGGGCACCAGCGCACTTCCTGATCGGACTTGAAGTCCTTCATCGACTGCTTGCCCTCGGCCTTCGGGACGAGCGTGAGCGCCTCGATCGTGCCCGTGCCTTCCGTGGACGTGTCAGCCATCGATGGCCTCCTTGAGAGCGGTGGCGAGCTGCTCCGCCTTGAACGGCATGCCGTTGACCTGGTTGTACGAGTGGGCGTCGACCAGGTACTTCGCCCGGATCAGGGTGGCGAGCTGGCCGAGGTTCATCTCGGGGATCACCACCTTGTCGTAACGCCTCAGGACCTCGCCGAGATTCCGGGGGAACGGGTTGACGTGGCGCAGGTGGGCCTGGGCGATCGTCTCGCCGGCCGTGCGCAGCCGGCGGACGGCCGCGGTGATCGGCCCGTAGGTGGAACCCCAGCCGAGCACCAGGGTCCGCGCCTGCCCGGACGGGTCGTCCACCTCGATGTCGGGCACGTCGATGCCGTCGACCTTGGCCTGCCGGGTGCGGACCATGAAGTCGTGGTTGGCCGGGGAGTAGGAGATGTTGCCCGTGCCGTCTTCCTTCTCGATGCCGCCGATGCGGTGCTCCAGGCCCGGCGTGCCGGGGACCGCCCACGGGCGTGCCAGGGTCTGCGGGTCGCGCTTGTAGGGCCAGAAGACGTCGGTGCCGTCGTCCAGGGTGTGGTTCGGGCCCTGCGCGAACTGCACCCGCAGGTCGGGCAGTTCGTCCAGGTCGGGGATGCGCCAGGGTTCCGAGCCGTTGGCGAGGTAGCCGTCGGAGAGCAGGAACACCGGGGTGCGGTAGGTGAGCGCGATACGGGCGGCTTCCAGGGCGGCGTCGAAGCAGTCGGCGGGGGTGCGCGGCGCGACCACCGGGACCGGGGCCTCGCCGTTGCGGCCGTACATCGCCTGGAGCAGGTCCGCCTGCTCGGTCTTGGTGGGCAGGCCCGTCGAGGGGCCGCCGCGCTGGATGTCCACGATCAGCAGGGGCAGTTCGAGGGAGACCGCGAGACCGATGGTCTCCGACTTCAGCGCCACGCCGGGACCGGAGGTGGTGGTCACGGCGAGGGAGCCGCCGAAGGCCGCGCCCAGGGCCGCGCCGATGCCCGCGATCTCGTCCTCCGCCTGGAACGTGCGTACGCCGAAGTTCTTGTGGCGGCTGAGCTCGTGGAGGATGTCCGAGGCCGGGGTGATCGGGTACGAGCCCAGGAAGAGGGGCAGGTCCGCCTGGCGAGAGGCCGCGATCAGGCCGTAGGCCAGGGCCAGGTTCCCGGAGATGTTGCGGTACACGCCCGGCGGAAAGGCCTGCGCGGCCGGCGCCACCTCGTAGGAGACGGCGAAGTCCTCCGTCGTCTCGCCGAAGTTCCAGCCCGCCCGGAACGCGGTCACGTTGGCCTCGGCCACCTCGGGCTTCTTGGCGAACTTGGCCCGCAGGAACCGCTCCGTGCCCTCGGTGGGCCGGTGGTACATCCAGGACAGCAGGCCCAGCGCGAACATGTTCTTCGCCCGCTCCGCGTCCTTGCGGGCCAGCCCCGAATCCTTCAGCGCCTCCACCGTCAGCGTGGTCAGCGGCACCGGATGCACGTGGTAGCCGTCCAGCGAACCGTCCTCCAGCGGCGAGGTCGCGTACCCGACCTTCTGCATCGCCCGCTTGGTGAACTCGTCCGTGTTCACGATGACCTCCGCGCCGCGCGGCACATCAGCGATGTTCGCCTTCAGCGCGGCCGGGTTCATCGCCACGAGGACGTTCGGCGCGTCGCCCGGGGTGAGGATGTCGTGGTCGGCGAAGTGCAGCTGAAAGCTGGAGACGCCCGGCAGGGTGCCTGCGGGCGCGCGGATCTCGGCCGGGAAGTTCGGCAGCGTCGACAGGTCGTTGCCGAACGACGCGGTTTCCGAGGTGAAGCGGTCGCCGGTGAGCTGCATTCCGTCGCCCGAGTCCCCCGCGAACCGGATGATCACCCGATCCAGCCGGCGGACGTCCTTCGTCCCGGCCGGTTTGCGCTGCTCTCCCGCGACGGCTCCGTCGGCCTGTTCCGCTGGGCTACTGACCTGGCTGGTCACTGAACTGGACCTCCCTGGTGGACGGCTGTCCGGGACAGGCCTTCCCGCAGGCCCGCCCGCGTCAACCCTACGTCCGCGGCGCCCGCACCCGGTGTGACATTCGCATGATGGACACGACAGCGAGACGGCCCGCGGCCCCGACGTGTCATGATTTCCCGCCCCCCGGCGACCCGCCTGCGCCGCCACCCCCGAAGACGCCCGTCCCGGTTCACCGGTTTGTCAGGAGTTGAGGTAGGTGAGGACGGCCAGGACGCGGCGATGGTCGCCGTCGCTCGGGGACAGTCCCAACTTCAGGAAGATGTTGCTGACGTGCTTCTCGACCGCCCCGTCGCTGACCACCAGCTGCCGCGCGATCGCCGAGTTCGTCCGGCCCTCCGCCATCAGGCCCAGCACCTCGCGCTCCCGGGGGGTCAGCCCCGCGAGCACGTCCTGCTTGCGGCTGCGGCCCAGCAGCTGTGCGACGACCTCCGGGTCCAGGGCCGTACCGCCCCGCGCCACGCGCACCACCGCGTCCACGAACTCCCGCACCTCGGCCACCCGGTCCTTGAGCAGATAGCCGACGCCACGGCTGGAGCCCGCCAGCAGCTCCGTCGCGTACCGCTCCTCCACGTACTGCGACAGGACGAGCACCCCGAGCCCCGGGTGCGCCTTGCGCAGCTGCACCGCGGCCCGGACGCCCTCGTCGGTGTGCGTCGGCGGCATCCGCACGTCGGCGACCACCACGTCGGGCAGCGCGCCCTGGTCGTCCAGGTCGGTGATGGTCTTGATCAGCGCGTCCCCGTCACCGACGCCGGCCACGACGTCGTGCCCGCGGTCGGTCAGGAGGCGGGTCAGGCCCTCCCTCAGCAGCACCGAGTCCTCGGCGATGACCACCCGCACCCTGTCCTCCACGTCCTTCTGCCCCCTGCCCACGGCGGCCCGCCCCACGGCGGACCTGCGACAGGTCCAGCATCCCAGCATTGGCAGAGGGATGCGGCGCCGCGCCGGGACTGGGGGAGCCGGCTCCGGTTGAGGAGCCCGGATTGCGGCTTGGGGTGGGATTCGCCCACGGAGAGGGCTCGGCCATCGGCCTGCGGTCCGCGGTCCGTGAACCGCGGCCTGCGACCCGCGGCTGGCGGTTTCGGGTGGCCGTCACCTGCGCCACGGCAGTTCGGCCGTCACCCGCGTCGGCCCGCCCGCCGGTGAGTCCACCACGAGGATGCCGTCCACCGCGTCGAGCCGTTCCGCCAGCCCGGCCAGGCCCGAACCCCGGCCCACGTCCGCGCCGCCCGCCCCGTCGTCCATGACCTGGAGCATCAGCCGGTTGTCCACGCGCCACACCTCGACCACCGCCGAGGTCGCCCGCGCGTGCTTGCTGATGTTCTGGAGCAGCTCCGACACCGTGAAGTACGCGATCCCCTCGATCGCCGGCGCCGGCCGCTCCCGCAGGTCCACCTCCACCCGCACCGGCACCGCGCACCGCGACGCCACCGCCGACAGCGCCGCGTCGAGCCCGCGGTCCGTGAGCACGGCCGGGTGGATGCCCCGCGCGAGATCGCGCAGCTCCTGAAGCGCCGTCTTCACCTCGCCGTGCGCCTCGTCCACCATCCGCGCCGCGGCCTGCGGGTCCTCGCGCAGCTTCTCCTTCGCCAGCCCCAGGTCCATCGCCAGGCTGACCAGCCGGGCCTGCGCCCCGTCGTGCAGATCCCGCTCGATGCGCCGCAGATCGGCCGCGGCGGTGTCGACCACGACACCCCGGTCCGACTCCAGCTCCACGACCCGCGTCGCCAGCCGCGACGGCCCGAGCAGCCCGTGCACCATCACCCGGTCCACCATCGTCAGCGCCCGCACGATCCACGGCGTGGCCAGCGTGAACAGCAGCCCCACCAGCGCCGCCACCGTGATCTCGAACGGGTTGTCCAGGTACACGCGGTGCGTCTCGTCCCCGTACAGCTGAAGACCGCCCTGCCCCACCCACATCGGGAAGACCCAGAACCACAGCGGATACGTCACCAGCGCCCAGCCGTACGCCCAGAGGTTCAGGGCGACGACGAAGGAGAACACCGCCCACGGGAAGTGCAGCAGCGCGTACAGCACCGCCCGCCACGACGTGCCGCTCTTGAGGACGGCACCGATCCACGCCATCGGACCCTGCTTGCGCATCCGCAGCGGCTCCGGCTCCGCCACCTCCAGGCCCAGCAGCCCGCGCGCCCGCGCCCGCTCCAGCGCCCCCAGCCCGCGGCAGCCGGCCAGCGCCGCGGCCAGCACCGGGACCCCGAGGAACGTCACCAGCAGACCCGCGCCCAGCGCGACCATCGTGACGGTGAACACGAACAGCAGCACGCTGATCGGCAGGCTCAGCAGCACGAAGCCGAACTCGCGCCAGAAGCGCCCCTCGAACGGTGCCCGCAGCCCCGCCGGCAGCCGGTGCCGCCGCTCCCTGCCGCTCATCGCGCATCCGGGCCCACCCGGCCCGTAGCCCTGCCCGTACTCCATGGCCATCGGTGTCGTCCGTTCCTCGTCGTCCGGTGCCGTACCACCACAGTGCTCCACCGCAGGTCGGCGGACCATGGAGTCCGTCGGCGTCTTGGCAGGGGGGTTTTCCCCACCCCCCGTTCGCGGCCCCGCCCACCACCCCGGCCGCGGGCCCCGCGCCCTATCCCCCATCCCGGTCCCGCCAGGGCAGTTCCGCCGTGACGCTCGTCGGGCCGCCCTCCGGCGAGTCCACGACGAACAGGCCGTCCACCGCGCCCAGCCGGTCCGCGAGCCCTCGCATCCCCGTACCGCCGTCCAGCCGCGCGCCCCCGCGCCCGTCGTCCCGGACCTGGATCAACAGCCGGTCGTCCGCACGCCACACGTCGACCGTCGCCGACCGCGCCCCGCTGTGCTTGCTGACGTTCTGCAGCAGCTCCGAGACGGTGAAGTAGGCGATGCCCTCGATGGCCGCGACCGGCCGGGCGGTCAGGTCCACCGTCACCTTCACCGGCACCGTGCAGCGCGACGCCACCGCCGACAACGCGGCATCCAGACCCCGGTCGGTGAGCACCGCCGGATGAATGCCGCGGGCCAGATCCCGCAGCTCCTGGAGCGCCAGCTTCACCTCGCCGTGCGCCTCCTCGACCATCGCCGCCACGTGCTCGTCCGCCTGGCCCTCCAGCAGCTTCTCCTTGGCCAGGCCGAGGCCCATCGCGAGGTTGACCAGCCGGGCCTGCGCCCCGTCGTGCAGATCCCGCTCGATGCGCCGCAGGTCAGCCGCCGCCGTGTCCACCACGACACCCCGGTCCGACTCCAGCTCGGCGATGCGCCGCTCCAGCTCGTCCGACGGCGACAGCAGCCCGCGCACCATCGCCCGGTCCGCGTTCGCCAGACCCCGCGCGATGTACGGCAGCACCGGCCACAGCACGAACAACGACACCAGCGTGATCACGAAGGTGACCACACCCCACGGCAACCGGATGACGTCGTACAGCACCGTCCGCCAGCCCACCGGGTCCTTCAGCGCCATCCACAGCTGCGCGAAGACCCCGCCGTCGTTCCTGCCGCGGCGGCGCAGCGGCAGCGGGCTCGGCTCGTCCACCCGCACCCCGAGCAGCGCCCGGGCCCGCGCCCGCTCCAGCTTTCCGAGCTGCCGGGCGCCCATCAGACCGGCTGCCAGCAGCGGGAACCCGATCACCGTGACGGTCAGCCAGAGGCTCGTGAACAGCACCGTCATGACGTAGACGAAGCCGAACACCGCCAGCGGCAGGTTCGCCAGGAGATGCGCGATCTCCTTCCAGGTGTGCCGGTCGTAGGCGAAACGCGCCGGCGGCAGCGGCGCGACGGTGCCGCCCCTGGCCGGGCTCGAAGACGGGAGACGTTCGGTCATACCGGCCAGCGTGCCCGGCGACGGGCGCCCCGCGCCATGAGGTGCACCGGCGACCGGCCCCTGGGGAAAACCCCACCCCGCGCCCACCCGCACGCGCCGACGCCCGACGGGCTGCTTACGGTCTCCTTAGCAGGGCCTAGACTCCCGTGCGTACAGATCGCCGAACAGCGGCAGCCACGGGGACACCCGCCGGGACAGCCACTGGCGCCCGACTGGCGCTCGAGGAACAGGGAGCGAGGGACGGACGTGCTCGAACCGACCGTCGTCCATGCGGCAGCCGCCGGCACGACCGCCGTCACCGACGCGACCGCCGCCGACGCGACCGCCGTCGGCACCACGCTCGTCGCGGCGGACTACTTCCAGTCGTACTCGGTCGTCGGACTGCTCGCCGTCCTCGGCGTGCTCTTCGTCGCGGTCGCCTTCGGCGCGGGCCGCCTGCTGCGCCCCGTCGTCCCGACCCCCGAGAAACTCCTGACGTACGAGTGCGGCGTCGACCCCGTCGGCGAGGGCTGGGCCCACACCCAGGTCCGCTACTACGTCTACGCTTTTCTGTACGTGATTTTCGCGGTCGACTCGATCTTCCTGTTCCCCTGGGCAACCGTCTTCGCCGCCGACGGCTACGGCGCCACCACCCTCGTGGAGATGTTCGTCTTCCTCGGCTTCCTCGCCGTGGGCCTGCTGTACGCATACAAGAAGGGCGTCCTGACATGGACGTGAACCCCGAACGCGTGATGCTGCCCGAACCGAAGCGCCTTGGCACCCTCGCGCGCCTCGCCCCCGAACCGATGAAGGTCGTCCTCAACTGGGGACGCCGCTACTCGCTCTGGGTCTTCAACTTCGGGCTCGCCTGCTGCGCCATCGAGTTCATCGCCGCGTCCATGGCCCGCCACGACTTCATCCGCCTCGGCGTGATCCCCTTCGCGCCGGGCCCGCGCCAGGCCGACCTGATGGTCGTCTCCGGCACGGTCACGGACAAGATGGCCCCGGCCGTGAAGCGCCTGTACGAGCAGATGCCCGAGCCGAAGTACGTCATCTCCTTCGGCGCCTGCTCCAACTGCGGCGGCCCGTACTGGGACTCGTACTCGGTCACCAAGGGCGTCGACCAGATCATCCCCGTCGACGTCTACGTCCCCGGCTGCCCGCCGCGCCCCGAGGCGCTCCTCCAGGGCATCCTCAAGCTCCAGGAGAAGATCGCGCGCGAGTCGCTGGGCGAGCGGTACGGCTCGGCGCCCCGCCCGTCCGCCGCCGCCCTCACCAGCGACTTGGTCAAGCCGCCCAGCACGGCCGACGCCGCGCGGGAGGGGGAGACCCGATGACGACGGCCGGCTGGCTGCCCGCCGACATCGAGGACCTCTTCGGCCCGGACGCCACCGCCGAGGAGGCGTACGACGTCCTGACCGTCGACGTCCCCCCGGCCGCGTGGATCCCCGCCCTGGAGACCGCCCGCGACCGGCTCGGCTGCACCTACTTCGACTGGCTCAGCGCGGTCGACGAACCCGGCACCGGCTTCCGCGTCGCCGCCCACGTCGTCGCCCTCTCCCCGGTACGGCGCCTGCTGCTGCGCACGACCGTCCCGCACGAGGCGCCGACCCTGCCGACCGCCGGCGGCGTGTACGCGGGCGCGGGCTGGCACGAGCGCGAGACGCACGAGATGTTCGGCATCACCTTCGAGGGCCACCCCGCCCTGAACCACCTCCTCCTCCCGGACGGCTTCGAGGGCCACCCCCTCCGCAAGGACTTCGTCCTGGCCGCCCGCGTCGCCAAGGCCTGGCCCGGCGCCAAGGAACCCGGCGAGTCGGAACACGGCGGCCCCAAACGCCGCCAGATGCTCCCGCCGGGCGTCCCCGACCCGAACGAATGGGGTCCCCTGAAGGGCCGGCTCCCCCCGGCCCCGGCCCGCCCGGCCCGCGGCACCGCCCGCACGGCGGCCGACCGCCCGCCCCGGCGCACCCGCACCGCGAGCGGGGGCTCGGCCGGCCAGACCACGCCGGAAACCCCGGCGACCCCGGCCACGGAAGCCCCGGCCCCCGCACCGCGCCGCACCCGTACGGCGTCCCAGGGCTCGGCCGGCCAGACGCCGGCGCAGGAGCCTGCCGCCACGGAAACCCCGGCTGCCGCACCGCGCCGGGCACGCAGCGCGGCGGAGGGCTCGGCGTCCCAACGCACGGACGCCGCGGCCGTCACGCCGTCGGCCGAGACCCCGCCCGTCGAGACCCCGCCCGCCGAAACCCCGGCCCGGAAGGCCGCCCCGCGCAGCCCCGACGCCCCGTGGCACCACGCCCGCCCCGCCTTCGAGGCAACGGACGCCGAGCCGACAGCCGAGCCCGAGCCGACAGCCGAGCCCGAGCCGACAGCCGAGCCTGAGCCGACAGCCGAGCCTGAGCCGACTGCCAAGCCCGAGCCGACTGCCAAGCCCGAACCGACAGCGGAGCCCGAACCGACAGCCGAGCCCGAGCCGACGGCCAAGCCCGAAGCGACTGCCAAGCCCGAACCGACAGCGGAGCCTGAGCCGACGGCCAAGCCCGAGCCGACGGCCAAGCCCGAGCCGACGAAGGAGCCGGAGGCCAACACCGCTCCGACCCCCGAAGACCCTGACGACCCCGAACCCCCCACAGGAGGCCCGCAGTGAACGACGCTCTCGACGTCGCCCTGCGACTCCTCGCCGTCTTCGTCGTCTTCCTCGCCTTCCCCCTGCTCGTAGGCCAGACCGAGCACAAGGTGATGGCGCACATGCAGGGCCGCCTCGGCCCCATGTACGCGGGCGGCTTCCACGGCTGGGCCCAGCTCGTCGCCGACGGCGTGAAGTTCGCGCAGAAGGAGGACGTGGTCCCGGCCGGCGCGGACCGCCGCATCTTCCAGCTCGCCCCCGCCGTCGCCCTGCTCCCGTACCTCCTCGTCCTGCTCGCGATCCCCATCGGCCCCGGCGAGGGCGCGGTCGGCGAGGTCGTCGACGCGGGCATCTTCTTCGTCCTGGCGGTCATGGGCGTCGGCGTCCTCGGCTCGCTGATGGCAGGCTGGGCGTCCGCCAACAAGTTCTCCCTGCTGGGCGGCCTGCGCACCGCCGCCCAGCTCCTGGCGTACGAACTGCCGATGCTGCTCACCGCCGCCTCCGTCGCCATGGCGGCCGGCACGGTCTCCCTGGTCGGCATCCTCGACGCCTTCGAGTGGTGGTGGCTGCCCTGGCAGATCGTCGGCGCGATCGTCTTCTTCATCGCCGGCCTCGCCGAACTCCAGCGCCCCCCGTTCGACATGCCCGTCGCCGACTCGGAGATCATCTTCGGCGCGTACACCGAGTACACCGGCCTCCGCTTCGCCCTGTTCCTCCTCGCCGAGTACGCCGGGATCGTCGTGCTGTGCGGCCTGACCACCGTCCTCTTCCTGGGCGGCTGGCACGGCCCCTGGGGCGCCGACGGCCTCGGCTGGGTGTGGACGCTGCTGAAGACCGCGGTCCTCGCCTTCGTCGTGATCTGGCTGCGCGTCACCTACCCCCGCCTGCGCGAGGACCAGCTCCAGAAGCTGTCCTGGACCGTCCTCGTCCCCCTCTCCCTCGCCCAGATCGCCCTCACCGGCATCGTCAAGGTGGTGATCCGGTAACCATGTCCCGCATCCCCGGCTCCGGGCTGGCCAAGGGCCTGGCCGTCACCCTCCGCACGATGACGAGGAAGACCGTCACCGAGCAGTACCCCGACGTCCAGCCCGACCTCCCGCCCCGCACCCGCGGCGTGATCGGCCTGTTCGAGGAGAACTGCACGGTCTGCATGCTGTGTGCCCGTGAGTGCCCCGACTGGTGCATCTACATCGACTCCCACAAGGAGACGATCCCCGCCGCCGCCCCCGGCGGACGCGAACGCAGCCGCAACGTCCTCGACCGCTTCGCCATCGACTTCTCCCTCTGCATGTACTGCGGTATCTGCATCGAGGTCTGCCCCTTCGACGCCCTGTTCTGGTCCCCGGAGTTCGAGTACGCCGAGACCGACATCCGCGACCTCACCCACGAGCGCGACAAGCTCCGCGAGTGGATGTGGACCGTGCCGGCCCCGCCCGCCCTCGACCCCGGCGCCGAGGAACCCAAGGAGATCGCCGCCGCCCGCAAGACGGCCGAGAAACTCGCCGCCGCGCAGGCCGAGCCCCAGGAGGAAGACGCATGAGCCTCCTGCCCGGCACGCCGACCACCGCATCCGACGCGCTGATCACCGCATCCGACGCGCTGACCGCGGCATCCGGCGCCCGGAATGCCACGCCCGGAGCCCTGGTCACCGCCGCCGAAGCCCACGGCTTCCTCTCCCCGACCGGCGTCGAGATCGCCTTCCTCCTCGTCGGCCTGGTCACCCTCGGCGCGGCGATCGTCACCGTCACCACCCGGCAGCTCGTGCACGCCGCCCTGTGGCTGGTGGTGACCCTCGGCGGCCTCGCCGTCGAATACCTGCTGCTCACCGCCGAATTCATCGCCTGGGTGCAGGTCCTCATCTACGTCGGTTCCGTCGTCGTCCTCCTCCTGTTCGGCCTGATGCTCACCCGGGCCCCCATCGGCCGCTCCCCGGACGCCGACTCCGGGAACCGCTGGGCCGCCCTCACCGTGGCCGTCGCCGCCGCTGCCGCCCTGCTCTGGGTCGTCGCCGACGCCTTCCGCACCACCTGGATCGACCTGGACGGCGAGGCCCAGGGCACGACCCGGGTCACCGGCGAGAGCCTCTTCCAGCACTGGGTCCTCCCCTTCGAGGCCCTCTCCGTCCTCCTCCTCGCCGCCCTGGTCGGCGCGATCGTCCTGTCCCGCAAGGCCAAGGCGGACACCCGGGACACCCCGGCCGGCCGCAGCGAGAAGACGGACGCCCAGAACCCCCCGGGCAGCCGCAGCGAGAAGGAAGGGGGCCGCTGATGCACCTCGCCTATCCCGCCGTGCTGTCCGTCCTGCTGTTCTGCACCGGCCTGTACGGCGTCCTCGCCCGTCGCAACGCGATCCTGGTCCTGATGTCGGTCGAGCTGATGCTCAACGCCGTCAACCTCAACCTGGTCGCCTTCGACGTCTGGCTCAGCAAGGCCGCCGAGGAGACCCTGCACTCCGGCCAGGCCCTGACCCTGTTCACCATCGCCATCGCCGCCGCCGAGATCGGCATCGGCCTGGCGATCGTCCTCGCCGTCCACCGCAACCGCGGCACCGCGGACATCGACAAGCTCCGCGACACCGCCGAGCCCCGCGACGCCGACGGACCCGACCGCGACGCCCTCACGGCCGGCCCGGCCGAGAAGGCCGAGGCCACCGCGTGACCACCACCACCCTCGCCGTCCTCGTCCCCCTCCTTCCGTTCCTCGGCGCCGCCGCCGGGCTGCTGCTGGGCCGCACGGCACCCGGCTTCGTCCGCCCGCTCGCCGTCCTGCCGACGCTCACCGCCCTGGTGCTCGCCGTGCTGGTCGCCGTGCGCCAGGACGGCGGCCGGGCCGTCGACGCCGCCACCGAGCTCACGCCCACCGGCTCCGTCCCCGTCGAACTCGCCCTGCACATCGACGGCTTCGCCGCTCTCGTCGCCGTCCTGGTCGGCCTCGTCGCCACCTGCGTGCAGATCTACTCCACCGGCTACCTGCGCGACGACCCGCGCTACCCCTCGTACGCCGCGCTCGTCTCTCTGTTCACCTCCGCGATGCTGCTCGTCGTCTACTCCGGTGACCTGATGGTGCTGCTGGTCGGCTGGGAGGTCATGGGCATCTGCTCGTACTTCCTGGTCGGCCACTACTGGGAGACCCCCGAGGCGCGCGCCGCCTCGCTGAAGGCCTTCCTGGTGACCAAGCTCGGCGACGTCCCCTTCCTCATCGGCCTGTTCGCGCTGGCCACCGACGCCGGGTCGTTCCGCGTGACGAAGGTCCTCGGCGCCGTCGCGAGCGGCGGGCTCGACCACCCGACGCCGATCGCCCTGCTGCTCCTGGCCGGTGTGGCGGGCAAGTCGGCGCAGTTCCCGCTGCACACCTGGCTCCCCGACGCGATGGCGGGTCCCACGCCCGTCTCCGCGCTGATCCACGCCGCGACGATGGTCGCCGCCGGTGTCTACTTCGTCGCACGTCTCCTCCCGCTGTTCGAGGCCTCGCGGGCCGCGATGGTGGTCCTGGCCGTCATGGCGGCCGTCACGATGATCGGCTCGGCGCTCGCCGCGCTCGCCCAGGACGACATCAAGCGCGTCCTCGCCTACTCGACGATCGGTCAGCTCGGCTACATGACCGGCGCCCTCGCCGTCGGCGACCGCGGTGCCGCCGTCTTCCACCTCCTGTCCCACGGCGCCTTCAAGGCGCTGCTGTTCCTCGCCGCCGGCGCGATCATCCACGCCGCCGGCACCAACTCGCTGGCCGCTATGTCCCGCATGCGGAACCTGCGCGCCCGCGTCCCGGACGCCTACTGGACGATGACCGTGGCGCTGCTCGCGCTGGCCGCGATCCCGCCGTTCAGCGGCTTCTTCTCCAAGGAGTCCGTGCTGCGCGCCGCCGAGCACGTCCTGACCGGCCACACCGAACACGCCCCCGGGGCAGCCGGCTGGACCGTCCTCGTCGCCGGCCTGGTCACGGCCCTGCTCACCGCCGCCTACGCGACGCGGCTGTGGCTGCTGGCCTTCCGCGGCCGGGGCGCCGAGGCCCCCGACCACGGCAGGCAGCCCGTACCGATGACCGCCGTGCTGTGGGTGCTCGCCGTGCCGTCCCTCGCCTTCGGCGGGCTCACCTTCCGCCTGCTGCCCGACTGGTTCGACGGCGCCGACCTGACCCCGACCCCGACCACCTCCGTGCTCGGCACGGGCGTGGCCCTCGCCGGCGGCCTCGTCACCTACGCCGCCTGGCGGCACACCACCGCGCTCGCTCCCCGCGTCCCGATGGGCGCCGTCGCCGCCCACCCCGAGGGCGACGCCGCGCAGGTCGAGGCCGAGGCCATCACCAGCCACACCCCCGCCTACGGCGACGTGGCGTCCGCACCCGACCCGGCGGACCCGGGCCGGCTGCTGCTCGGCCCGCTGCACCGGCACGCGGCCGGCGGCTTCCACCTGGACGCCGCGTACACGGCCCTGTTCGTCCGCCCGGTGCGCGGCGCCGCGAGCCTCGTCAGGTTCCTCGACCGGGAGGTCGTCGACGCCTACGTACGCGGCGCGGGCGTCCTGCCCCGCTGGCTCGGCACCGCCGTACGCCACGCCCAGACCGGCAATGTGCAGACCTATGTGAGCGCGCTGCTCGCCGGCACCGTCGTCCTCGCGGTGGCCGTCGTCCTCGTCGCCACGGGAGCGTGAGCAGGCGTGATCGATATCAACGAGTCCGTGATGCAGTTCCTTCTCGCGTTCGTCGTCGTCGGCCCGCTCCTCGGGGCCGCCGCCGCTCTCCTGCCCGCCCCGCCCGGGCTGAAGGGGAAGTCACCCCGACAGGCCGTGCTGCGGCACGGCGTCACCGTCACCGGCGCCGTCCTCCTCGCGGCGGTCGTGCTCGCGCTCGGCTTCGACCACGACCAGCCGTCGAAGATGCAGGCCAGTACGGACATCAGCTGGATCCCCGCGCTCGACGTGCGCATCCACCTCGGCATCGACGGCATTTCCCTCCCCCTGCTCGTCCTGACCGCGCTGCTGACCTTCCTCTGCGCGCTCTACTCGTACTTCCACATGCCCGCGGGCCCGGCCCCGAAGGCCTTCGTCGCCCTGCTGCTCGTCCTGGAGTCCGGCACCCTCGCCACCTTCGCCGTCCTCGACCTGCTGCTGTTCTTCCTCGCCTTCGAGATGGTCCTGATCCCGATGTACTTCCTCATCGCCCGCTGGGGCGGCGAGGGCCGGACCGGGGCCGCCTGGAAATTCATCCTGTACACGCTGCTCGGCTCGGTCGTCATGCTGCTCGGCCTGCTCCTGGTCGGTCTCAGGGCGGGCACCTTCGACATGGTCGCACTCGCCACTGACAACGGCCGGTCGCTCACCACCTCCGTGCAGGTCATCGCCGTTCTGGCGATCGGGATCGGGCTCGCCGTGAAGACGCCGATGTGGCCGCTGCACAGCTGGCTGCCCGACGCCCACACCGCCGCCCCGACCGTCGGCTCGGTCCTCCTCGCCGGTGTCCTGCTGAAGATGGGCACGTACGGATTCGTCCGGATCCTGCTCCCCGTGGCACCCGACGGCTTCCGCACCTTCGCGCCGTACCTCGCCGCCTTCGCCGTCGTCGGCATCATCTACGGCTCGCTGGCCTGCCTCGCCCTCGCCCGGCGCGGCGCCAAGGGCGACCTCAAGCGCCTCATCGCCTACTCATCCGTCGGCCACATGGGCTTCGTCCTGCTCGGCATCGCCACCATGACACCCACCGGCGTGAACGGCGCCCTGTTCGCCAACATCGCCCACGGCCTCATCACCGGCCTGCTGTTCTTCCTGGTCGGCGCCCTGAAGGACCGCACCGGCAGCACCGACCTCGACCACCTGGCCCAGCAGACCGGCGCCGCGCTGTACGGCCGGGCCCCGCGCCTGGGCGGCCTGCTCGCGTTCGGCGCCGTCGCCTCCCTCGGCCTGCCCGGACTCGCCGGGTTCTGGGGCGAGATGCTGGCCCTGTTCGGCGCGTTCCAACCCGCCGCCGGCCTCAGCCGCCCCGCCTTCCTCACCTTCATGGCGATCGGCGCGTTCGGCACGCTGCTGACGGCCGCGTACCTGCTCGTCGTGGTCCGCCGCGTCTGCATGGGCGCCGTTCCCCAGGACGCGCCACGCCTCGCCGACGTCCGGGGGTACGAGTTCGCGGCCTGGACGCCGCTCGTCGCCCTCACCGTCGTCGCGGGCCTGTGGCCCAAGGCCCTCCTCGGCCTGTCCGACCCGGCCGTGC
The DNA here is from genome assembly GCF_040682395.1 of Streptomyces sp. NPDC051207. Classification (NCBI taxonomy): domain Bacteria; kingdom Bacillati; phylum Actinomycetota; class Actinomycetes; order Kitasatosporales; family Streptomycetaceae; genus Streptomyces; species Streptomyces sp. NPDC051207. The sequence goes on from NZ_JBFBAX010000005.1 coordinate 138,140, forward strand.
AGCAGCTCCTCGCAGGAGGCACCCGATGAGCTCCCTGGCCCAGCCCCTGGCCGCGTCGGTGGTCCAGTCCGTCGACTGGCTCGCCATCGCCCCGCCCACCCTCGCGGCGGTCGTCGGACTCGCCGTCCTCGTCGCCGACCTGTTCGTGCCCGACGCCCGCAAGGCCGTCCTCGGCTGGGCGTCCGTCACCGGACTCGCCGCCTCCACCGCCCTGCTGCTGCCCCTCCTGGACGGCGACCGCAGCACCTTCTGCCTGACCGGCGACCCCGGCGTGTGCAGCTACACCGCCGACCGCTTCACGCTGACCATCCAGTTCCTGGTGCTCGGCGGCGCCCTCCTCGCCGCCCTGCTGTCCGTCACCACCCTCAAGGACGACGCCAAGCGGCTCCCCGAGGGCGAGTTCTGGTTCCTGCTGCTGTCCAGCGCCGCCGGCGCCGCCCTGCTGCCCGCCTCCCGCGACCTCGCCACCCTGGTCGTCGCCCTGGAAGTCGCCTCCCTGCCCGCGTTCGCCCTCGTCGGCCTGCGGCACGGCGACCGCAGGTCCTCCGAGGCGGCCCTGAAGTTCTTCCTGTCCTCGGTCACCGCCACCGCGGTCAGCCTCATGGGCATCAGCTTCGTCTACGCCACCACCGGCACCCTCCACCTCACCGAGATCGCCCAGCGCATCCAGGACGTCGACGGACAGCTCCACACCCTCGCCCAGACCGGTGTCGTCCTCACCCTCGTCGGCTTCGCCTTCAAGACGGCAGCCGTCCCCTTCCACTTCTGGGTTCCCGACACCTACGCCGGCGCCCCCCTGCCGATCGCGGCCTACCTGTCCGTCGTCGGCAAGGCCGTCGGTTTCACCGGCCTGATCCTCGTCACCGTCGTCGCCCTCCCGTCGTACGCCGACGTCTGGGGCCCGGCCATGGCCGCGCTCGCCGCGCTCACCATGACCGTCGGCAACGCGGGCGCCCTGCGCCAGCAGGCCACACGCGCGTACAGCGCCGTACGCCTGCTCGCCTGGTCGTCCGTCGGACAGGCCGGCTACCTCCTGGTGCCGGTCGCCGCCGCCGCGTACTCCGACGACGCCGAACGCTCCATCGGCTCCACCGTCGCCTACGCCCTCATGTACGCCGCCGTGAACCTCGGCGCCTTCACGGTGGCCGCCCTGGTCGGCCGTACGCGGACCCTCAACCGCCTCACCGACTACCGCGGCCTGTACGCCACGAACCCCGTGGCCGCGCTCCTGCTGGCGTTCTTCCTGCTCTGCCTCGCAGGACTCCCGCCGGGCATCATCGGCCTGTTCGCCAAGGTCGCCGTCTTCTCGGCCGCCGTCGACGCCGGCCTCGGCTGGCTCGCCGTCGTCATGGCCGTCAACGTCGTCGTCGCGCTGTTCTACTACCTCCAGTGGACGGCCCTGCTGTTCCGCGCCCCCGAGGGCGAAGCCGTACGGCACCACGTGCCCGCCCCGCTCACGGCCGCGCTCGCCGTCACCGCCGTGCTCGGCGTCGCCCTGTCCGGCGCGCCCCAGCTGGTCCTGCGCTTCGCGGACACCGGCCTCTTCTAGACCGCGCCCGGGGCACGCGGCGGCCCGGGCCGGCGGCCCGCTAGCGCTCCCGCACGCATGCCCGAACGTGCACCTGCGCGCGCGCGTGGGATGCCCGGCCGCCACGCGCGCGTGCGGCGCGGCCTTCCCTCACCCGGGCGGCCGACACGCGCCACCGCGCGCACCAGGGAACTGGCGGCCCCTGCCTGGCGTTGACCAGTACGGAAGGGTCCACTGGACGGGACACCACGGCACCAGTGGTGTCACACACAGGCAGAGCAGCATCGACCAGCAAAGGGTTCCCCTGCCGCACCACTTGGAGGGCGTACCGTGCACCGCCGGCACAACGGGCTCAGGACCGCAGTACTCCTCGGGGGACTGTCCGCACTCATCATCGTCATCGGCGGCTTCTTCGGCCGTGCCGGGCTCGTCGTCGCCGTCCTCGTCGCCCTGGGCACCAACGCCTACGCGTACTGGAACAGCGACAAGCTGGCACTGCGCGCGATGCGTGCCCGCCCGGTGAGCGAATTCGAGGCCCCCGCGCTCTACCGCATGGTCCGCGAGCTGTCCACGCAGGCCCGCCAGCCCATGCCCCGCCTGTACATCTCCCCGACAGAAGCGCCGAACGCCTTCGCCACGGGCCGCAACCCCCGCAACGCGGCGGTGTGCTGCACCGACGGCATCCTCCGCCTGCTGGACGAGCGCGAGCTGCGCGGCGTCATAGGGCACGAGCTGAGCCACGTCTACAACCGCGACATCCTGATCTCCTCAGTGGCCGGCGCCCTGGCCTCCGTGATCATGTTCCTGGTCAACTTCGCCTGGCTCATCCCGATCGGCCGCTCGGACGACGACGACGGCCCCGGCCTGCTCGGCATGCTGCTGATCATGATCCTGGGCCCGCTCGCCGCCACCCTCATCCAGCTCGCCATCAGCCGCTCCCGCGAGTACGAGGCCGACGCCGCCGGCTCCCAGCTCACCGGCGACCCGCTCGCCCTCGCCAGCGCCCTGCGCAAGCTGGAAGCGGGCACGAAGCAGCTCCCCCTGCCGCCCGAGCCCCGCATCGAGACGGCGAGCCACATGATGATCGCCAACCCCTTCCGCCCCGGCCAGGGCCTTTCGAAGATGTTCTCCACCCACCCGCCCATGGCCGAACGCATCGCCCGGCTCGAGAGAATGGCGGGGCCTCGCTGACCCCGGCGCGTGCGTGACCCCGCCCGCCCCCGCCGACGTCACGCACCCGAGCCCGTCCTCCACCGCCGTACCCCGTACGCCGCCGCGCCGACGGCCAGCACGCCCGCGCCCGCGGTCACGGACGTCACCGGCAGCGCGAAGGCGAGTACGGCGCAGCCGACGAGGCCCACGGCGGGCGTCAGGCGCGCCGCAGGGGCCGGATCGAGCGTCCAGGCCGACGCGTTGGCCACGGCGTAGTACGCCAGCACGCCGAAGGAGGAGAACCCGATCGCGCCGCGCAGATCCACCGTGGCGGCCAGCACGGCGACCACGACGCCCACGGCCGACTCCGCCCGGTGCGGCACCTGGAAGCGCGGGTGGACGGCCGCGAGCGGGGCGGGCAGATGCCGGTCCCGGGCCATCGCCAGCGTCGTACGCGACACGCCCAGGATCAGGGCGAGCAGCGAGCCCAGCGCGGCCACGGCGGCGCCCGCGCGCACCACCGGCGCGAGTTCCGGCACCCCGGCCGCGCGCACCGCGTCGGCCAGCGGAGCGGACGTCTCGGCGAGGCCGCCCGGCCCCAGCACGGACAGCACGGCCACCGCCACGCACGCGTACACGAAGAGCGTGATGCCCAGGGCCAGCGGGACGGCGCGCGGAATCGTCCGCGCCGGGTCCCGCACCTCCTCGCCGAGCGTGGCGATACGCGCGTACCCGGCGAAAGCGAAGAACAGCAGGCCACCCGCCTGGAGCACCCCGCCGACGCCCCCGGAGACCCCCACGTCCAGCCGCCCGGCGCCCGACTCCCCGGACCCCAGGCACACGACCACGACGGCAGCGAGAACCGCCAGCACCACGGCCACGATCACCCGCGTCAGCCGGGCGGACTTCTGGACGCCGCCGTAGTTCACCGCGGTCAGCGCGACCACGGCCGCGACGGCGACGGCATGCGCCTGCCCCGGCCAGACGTACACGCCGACCGTGAGCGCCATCGCCGCGCAGGACGCCGTCTTCCCGACGACGAAGGCCCAGCCCGCTAGATATCCCCAGAACTCCCCGAGCCGCTCCCGCCCGTACACGTACGTGCCGCCCGAGGCCGGGTACCGGGCGGCCAGCCGCGCCGACGAGGAGGCGTTGCAGTAGGCGACGACGGCGGCGGCCGCGAGCCCGAGGAGCAGCCCCGAACCGGCGGCGCGCGCGGCGGGGGCCAGGGCGGCGAAGACGCCGGCGCCGATCATCGAGCCGAGCCCGATGACGACGGCGTCCGTCACGCCGAGTGTGCGCCGCAGTTCAGGACCGGTGGCAGTCATGGCCCGCACCCTACTGACCCACCACACCCGTCCACGCAACCACCGGGTGCCGCGCGGACGTCCTCTCCACCAGCACGGCATGAACGACGCCCGGGCGGGCCCCGACCGGAGCAGCATCACACCGGGGGTACGGCTTCGGCGCAGCGGGAAAGGGCAGGGTCACGGCATGACGTTCATCAGCTGGATCATCCTGGGGCTGCTGGCGGGAGCGATCGCCAAGTTCCTGCTGCCGGGCCGCGACCCGGGCGGGCTCGTCGGCACGACCGTGATCGGCATCGCGGGCGCGTTCATCGGCGGCTGGATATCGGCCCGCTGGCTGGACCACCCGATCACCAAGGACTTCTACGACGGCACGACCTGGGCGGCGGCGATCGGCGGCGCGCTGGTCCTACTGATCGGATACCGCCTGCTGTTCGGCCACTCACGCGACTGACGCGCGAGGGCGCGCGGCAGGAAGGGGTGGGCCCCAGGACCGGAGGGCGCCCACCCGTCGCCTCACCTCACCGGTAGTTCACGAACTGCAGCGCGAAGTCGAAGTCCTTGCCCTTCAGCAGCGAGATGACGGCCTGCAGGTCGTCACGGCTCTTGGAGCTGACCCGCAGCTCGTCGCCCTGCACCTGGGCCTTCACGCCCTTGGGGCCCTCGTCGCGGATGATCTTCGCCACCTTCTTCGCGTTCTCCTGGGAGATGCCCTCCTCGATGGAGGCGAAGATCTTGTACTCCTTGCCGGAGAGCTGGGGCGCACCGGCGTCCAGCGCCTTCAGCGAGATGCCGCGCTTGACCAGCTTGGACTGGAAGACGTCGAGGACAGCCTTCACCCGGTCCTCGGAGTTCGCCTCCATGAGGATCTTCTCCCCGGACCACGAGATCGAGGCACCCACGCCCTTGAAGTCGTAGCGCTGCGAGATCTCCTTGGCGGCCTGGTTGAGGGCGTTGTCGACCTCCTGCCGCTCGACCTTCGAGACGATGTCGAAACTGGAGTCGGCCATGTCCTGTGGCTCCTTGTATCGGGGTGCGTATCGGATGCGTACCGGGCACGGACCGGCGTACGTGGGGTGGCCGCCGGACCCGGTGGGGACCCGGGCCGCATCCGCACAAGACTAGCCACCCACGGCCCTCCGGACGCAGATCAATCGGGTGGCGAAGCACCCCTCCGCATCGGGTATTGTTTACGTCGTTGCCACGGAGCGCCGCCGAAAGACGGTTCGAAGGGCAGCAACCCCGGCGGTGTGCCCGAGCGGCCAAAGGGAGCAGACTGTAAATCTGCCGGCTCAGCCTTCCCAGGTTCGAATCCTGGCGCCGCCACACTTGAGGAGACCCCCTCCGAACTGCGGAAACGCAGCACGGAGGGGGTCTCCTCGTTGTGCGGGCCGTTGCGCGGAACGCCGTCCGTGAGGGCCCCCGTGGACCAGGGCACACTGACCCCATGTCCACCCCACGCAGACCCTGCCCCGAGTGCCGTCGTGAGATCGCCGTCGTCGGTGGGCGGTTCGCGCGGCACGATCCTCCCCGGGCTCGTGAGCACGGGGAGCTCGTCTCCTGTCCCGGTTCCCGGCGGCCGGCCCGACTCGGAGCGTCCCAGCCGACGTTGGACGGGTATGCCGTCCCGGACTTTCCCGGACAGCTGCCCCTCTTCTAGGCGCCGGGCGCCGGCCTCAGTTTCCCGCCACCGACTTCACCGCCACCGACACCGGTGTCGAACCGCCGATCAGCTCCAGCGTGAGACCTGCCGTCGACGACGACTCCACCAGCTCCGCGAGTACGGCGGCCACGTCGTCGCGCGGCACCGGGCCCCGGCCCGTGTGCGCCTCCAGCCGTACGAGCCCGGTCCCCGCCTCGTCCGTCAGCGAACCCGGGCGCAGGATCGTCCAGTCGATGCCCTTCAGGCGCTGGACGTGCGCGTCGGCCTCGCCCTTGGCCCGCAGGTACACGTCGAAGATCTCCCGGCCCTCGTGCTTCGGGTCGGCCCCCATGGACGACAGCACGACGAGGCGTCCCACACCCGCCCGGACCGCCGCGTCCGCGAAGAGGACCGCCGCGCCCTTGTCCACCGTGTCCTTGCGGGCCGCCCCGCTGCCCGGTCCCGCGCCCGCCGCGAACACCGCCGCGTCCGCGCCCCGCAGCCGCTCGGCGACCTCCTCCACCGACGCCGACTCCAGGTCGAGCACGACCGGCTCGGCTCCCGCCTGCCGCAGATCGTCGGCCTGTTCCGGCTTGCGGATGATGCCCGCCACCTCGTCCCCGCGCGCGGCGAGCAACCGCTCCAGCCGCAGCGCGATCTGACCATGACCACCAGCGATGACAATGCGCATGCCTCCGACCGTACGCCCGCACCGCCCCGCCCGCCGCACGGCTCCGCCCCAATCCCGCCCCGACGTACGACCCGCCCCGCCCGTCGCCCCTACGGCTCCACCCGCCCCGCCCGCCGCACGGCTCCGCCCCCATCCCACCCCGCCGTAAGACTCCGCCCGCCCCCGCCGCACGGCTTCCCCCTACGAAACCTCCCCCCGCCCCTGCCGCGGCAGCCCCAGCTCCGGTGATCCCGGCGAGTTGCCGTACTCCCGCACCGCGCTGGTCCGTGCCACCACGCGCCCCCGGTGCACCACAATGCGGCTGTACGCCAGTGACAGCGCGCCCGCCAGGTTCTCGCCGCGTACCGCCAGCAGTTCCGCCGGGAAGCCCGCCTCCACCCGGACCTCGGGTAGGCCCAGTACCGCCCGCGCCGACGAACTGACCGCGTCGTACGCCTCCTCGGGGCGCAGCCCGTACCGTGAGGCCAGCAGGTACGCCGCCTCCAGTGGGTCCCCCCGGCCCACCGGGTTGGACACGTCCCGCAGGGCGCCGCTCCCGGCGGCGACGCGCACCCCGGCCGCCCGCAGCAGCCGTACCGGCGTCGCGTCGCGCAGGTCGGCGCACGCGCAGCCGCCCTGTGGCAGGCACACCACCGTCACGCCCGCCGCCGCGAGCTGGTCGGCCGTACGGGCGGCCAGGTCGGAGGGCAGGCGACTCAGGCCGGCGCACGGGCCGAGCGTCACGCCGGGGCGCAGTCCGCCCGCCATCGCCGCGAGCCGGGCGATGCGGGCCGGGTCGTCGGCGTCGGTGTGCAGGTCGACGGGGCAGCCGTGCTCGGAGGCGACCTCCAGGACGGCCTCGACGTAACCGGTCGGGTCGGGGTCCAGGTCGGGGCAGCCGCCCACCACGGACGCGCCCATCTTCACGGCGTCCCGCAGCATCGCCAGCCCGTCGGCCCCCGCCACCCCGGTCAGCACCCGGGGGACCGCGACCGTCGTCAGCTCGGCCAGCCCGCGCAGCGCCCGCCCGGCCCGCTGGACGGCGCCGACCGCGCCGAGCCCCTGGACGTCGCCCACGCGCACGTGTGCCCGTACCGCCGTCGCCCCGTGGCCGAGTTGCAGCAGCACCGCCTCCGTGGCGCGGCGCTGCACGACCTTGGCGTCGTACGACACCGGGCCGTCCGCGGCGGCCGTGAGCGCGGTGTCGCCGTGGGCGTGCGGCTCGGCCGGGGCCGGCAGGAGGAGATGGCCGCCGAGGTCCACCCGCGTGCCGCGCGTGCCGCCCTGCGACAGGCTGCCCGCCGTGCCGACCGCCTCGATGCGCCCGCCGCCGAGCCGTACGTCCACGGTCCGGCCGTCGGTCAGCCGCGCCCCGCACAGCAGGAGCGAGGCCGGTTCGACCGGATCCGGCGAGGACGACGAGTGAGGCGGCTGCGGCTGGCTGTCGGGCATCGCGCTCCTGGATCTCGGGGGGCTGCGCAGAGGGGGAGGACGCAAGATCACGCAGAGTGGGTCGAGCCTAGGACGGCGACCCGGCCACGGCGCGCAGGAGGGCAATAGTCGTACCGGCGTGGCCCGCCGTCCGGTGCCGCCGGAAACCGGTGCGGCAGGGACAGTTGAGGTGCGCGGGAGGCCGGTCGGGGTGGGGGCGGCGGAAGGCCCGAAACGGATTTGGGCGAACCGCTGCCGACCGTGTAATGTCTTCATCGCTCGCCCCAATAGCTCAGTCGGCAGAGCGTCTCCATGGTAAGGAGAAGGTCTACGGTTCGATTCCGTATTGGGGCTCTGGTGTGAAAGGTTCCCGCCGTGAGGCGGGGCCCGATCGCATCCAAGCGGTGTAGCTCAGTCGGTAGAGCAAGCGGCTCATAATCGCTGTGTCACCGGTTCAAGTCCGGTCACCGCTACTCTCAGTAGCCGATTGCGGGGTCGGTCCTTCGATCGGCTACTCTTCTTGCGTTAATACAGTCAATCCGTTCGTCAAGGAGCACTCACGTGGCTGCCACCGACGTCCGCCCGAAGATCACGCTGGCCTGCGTGGAGTGCAAGGAGCGGAACTACATCACCAAGAAGAACCGGCGTAACAACCCGGACCGTCTTGAGATGAAGAAGCACTGCCCGCGTTGCAACGCGCACACCGCGCACCGCGAAACGCGATAAAACAGGCTCGTACACGAGGCCGCCCCCGCAGTCGGGGGGCGGCCTCGCGTCGTTCTCGGTCCCGGTTACCGGTCGGTTCGGCCGGCTGCGGACACCCGCGCAGGTCAACCAGAGCAGACAGCAGGAGGTGCCGAGCCATGGCGCTCGACCAGTCCTTCGTGGGGCGGACGTATCCGCCCACCGAGCCCTACGAGGTGGGCCGGGAGAAGATCCGTGAGTTCGCGGAGGCGGTGGGTGACGCCGGCCCTGCGTACACGGACCGGGAGGCCGCCCGGGCGCTCGGTCACCCCGACGTGATCGCTCCGCCGACCTTTGTGTTCGCGATCACGTTCAAGGCCGCGGAGCGGGTCGTGCAGGACCCGCAGCTGGGACTCGACTACAGCCGGGTGGTGCACGGCGACCAGAAGTTCGCGTACACCCGGCCGGTGCGGGCCGGTGACCGGCTGACGGTCACCTCGATCATCGATGCGGTCAAGTCGATGGCGGGCAACGACATCCTGGACATCCGCGGCGAGGTCCACGACGAGGCCGGGGAGCACGTCGTGACCACCTGGACGAAGCTGGTCGCGCGTGCGGCCGAGGGGGCGTGAGCACCACCATGACGGCGAAGATCGCGTACGCCGACGTCGAGGTCGGCACCGAACTGCCCGCCCAGTCCTTCCCCGTGACGCGCGAGACGCTCGTCCGGTACGCGGGCGCCTCGGGTGACTTCAACCCGATCCACTGGAACGAGAAGTTCGCCAAAGAGGTCGGCCTGCCGGACGTCATCGCGCACGGCATGTTCACCATGGCCGAGGCGATCCGCGTCGTCACCGACTGGACCGGCGACCCGGGCGCGGTCGTCGAGTACGGCGTCCGCTTCACCAGGCCCGTCGTCGTCCCGAACGACGACAAGGGCGCCGTGATCGAGGTCACCGGCAAGGTCGCGGCCAAGCTGGACGACAACACGGTCCGCGTCGACCTGACGGCCACCAGCGACGGCCAGAAGGTGCTGGGCATGTCCCGGGCGGTCGTACGGCTCGCCTGATCGTCACTGTGTGTAAGGGGCGTCCTCCTGGGAGGGCGCCCCTTACGCGTGTCGTCACCGACGCCCCGCGCGTGCCGAGGCGGCCCGGCCGTCACCCCTTGACTCGGTTAGTGATTGAGTACTAACTTTCTCTTCATGGTCAGGATGAGCGCAGAAGAGAGGCGTGAAAGCGTCATCCGCGCGGCGATCTCGGAATTCGCGCAGAACGGCTATCACGGCACCTCCACCGAGGCGATCGCCAAGCGGGTGGGTGTCTCGCAGCCGTATCTCTTCCGGCTCTTCCCGGGCAAGAAGGCGATCTTCCTGGCGGCGACCGAGCGCTGCATGCGGGACATGCGGCGGGTGTTCGAGGAAGCCGCCCGGGGCAAGCAGGGCGAGGAAGCCCACCACGCCATGGGGGAGGCGTACACGCGGCTGATCTCCGAACAGCCCGAGCGGCTGCGCATGCAACTGCAGACCTTCCTCGCGGTCGCGGTCGCCGAGGCGTCGGGGGACCACGAGTTCGGCGAGATGGTCCGCAAGGGCTGGATGGAACTCTGGGACAGCGTGCACCTGCCCCTCGGGGCCGACGCCGGCGAGACCACGACCTTCATGGCGTACGGGATGCTCATCAACACCCTGTCCGCCATGGGGTTCCCGCCGGGGCACCGGGTGTGGGAAGGGCTCGACCTCTCGTCCCGGGCGCAGCAGGAGGTCGAAGGGTCGCCGTAGCGGTTGCCGCGGGACCCTCAGGTGGCGGCGGAGATGTCGGTCTCCTCATGCCCGCGGAAGTTAGTCATCAATAACTAATCAAACCTGGCAAGCACTCCTTGGGGAGAGATGTCACAGCGCACGCCGCAAGGCCGCGGAGGGACCGCCTGGGCCCTCGCCATCACCAGTGTCGCCGGATTCATGGCGGCACTCGACAACCTCGTCGTCACCACCGCCCTGCCCTCGATCCGCGAGGACCTCGGCGGGGCGCTGCACGACCTCGAATGGACCGTCAGCGCCTACACGCTCACCTTCGCGGTCCTGCTCATGTTCGGTGCCGCCCTCGGCGACCGCTTCGGCCGCCGACGCCTCTTCATCGCCGGGATCACCGTCTTCACCGCGGCCTCCGCCGCCGCGGCCATGGCCCCCGGCATCGACTCCCTCATCGCCGCCCGCGCGGTGCAGGGCGTCGGCGCGGCCGTCATGATGCCGCTGACGCTCACCCTGCTGACGGCGGCCGTCCCGGCGGACCGGCGCGGCATGGCGTACGGCATCTGGGGCGCGGTGAACGGGCTCGCCGTGGCCTCCGGGCCGCTGGTCGGCGGCAGCCTCACCGAGCACATCTCCTGGCAGTGGATCTTCTGGCTGAACGTTCCGCTGGGGCTGGCCCTGCTGCCGCTCGCCCGGCTCCGCCTCAGCGAGTCCTACGGCACCGGCGCCCCGCTCGACCTGCCCGGCACCCTGCTCGCCAGCGGCGGCCTCTTCGGGCTCGTCTACGGCCTGGTGCGCGGCCCGGTCGACGGCTGGACCGGGCCGGTGGTCATGACCGGGCTGTTCGCCGGGGCGGCGCTGCTCGCCGGGTTCGTCCTCTACAGCAGCCGCGCCGCCAACCCCATGCTGCCGATGCGGCTGTTCCGCTCCCGGGCCTTCGCGGGCATCAACGCGGCGAGCCTGCTGATGTTCCTCGGCATGTTCGGCTCGATCTTCCTGCTCAGCCAGTACATGCAGGGCGTCCTCGGCTACTCGCCCACCGAGGCCGGACTGCGCATGCTGCCCTGGACCGGCATGCCGATGCTCGTCGCCCCCGTCGCGGGCATCCTCTCCGACCGCATCGGCGGGCGGCCGGTCGTCGCCGCCGGGCTGTTCCTCCAGGCCGCGGGCCTCGGCCAGCTGGCCCTGGTGGCCACCGCCGACGCCTCCTACGCCGTCCAGCTGCCCGGTCTCGTCATCAGCGGCGTCGGCATGGCCCTGTTCTTCGCGCCCGCCTCCAGCCTCGTGATGTCCAGCGTCCGCGCCAAGGAACAGGGCATCGCCTCCGGCGCCAACAACGCGCTGCGCGAGGTGGGCGGCGCGCTCGGCATCGCCGTCATGGCGTCGATCTTCGCGGCACGGGGCGGCTACGAATCCGGCCAGGCCTTCGTGGACGGGCTGCGACCCGCGCTGGTCACCGGCTCCGCGGTCGTCGCCCTCGCCGGCGGTGCCGCGCTGCTCATCCCCACCAGGCGGAGCGCGGCACGGGCGGCGATGCGGGAGGAGCCGCAACGCCTGCCGGAACCGGCCGTCCACTGACCCACCAGCACGAAGACGGAGGAACCATGCCCACCCTTCCCTGGACCGTCCCGCACCCGGCACCGCACGGCGCCGAGGTCCACGTGTTCGCCTCCCGTTTCGAGACCCGCACCCTGTGGGGAGCGCTGAGGTTCCTCGCGGGCACACCGGCCGTGTGGCGGCAGGTGAGCCGGGCACCCGGCGCGTACGGGGCGACCCTCAGGGCGAAGCCGCTGCGCAGGACGTTCTGGACGCTGTCCGCCTGGGAGTCGCCCGCGGCGCTCAAGGACTTCGCCCGGTCCGGAGCCCACTCCCCGGCGTCCCGGAAGCTGTCCGGCCTGATGCGCGACGCGCGGTTCGCCGGCTGGCAGGCCACCGGCGACGACCTGCCGCCCGACTGGGACGACGCGATCCGCCGCCTCGCGTGACGCACACGCGCGTACGGCCCCGCTGCGGGGGGCGGGGCCGTACGCACGCGTGCCGGGACTGTCGGTGCCGTCTCGTAGTCTTGAGCCCGTGCAGGAACTCCACGACGCCTCCCTCGCCCCGCTGACCACCTTCCGGCTGGGCGGCCCCGTGACCCGGCTGGTCACCGCCACGACCGATGCCGAGGTGATCGCCGCCGTCCGCGACGCCGACACCGCCGGCACGCCGCTGCTGATCATCGGCGGCGGGTCGAACCTGGTCATCGGCGACAAGGGCTTCGAGGGCACCGCGCTCGTCATCGCCACCAAGGGCTTCGCACTCGACGGCACGAGCCTGGAGCTGGCCGCCGGAGAGGTGTGGACCGACGCCGTCGCCCGCACCGTCGAGGCCGGACTCGCCGGCGTCGAATGCCTCTCGGGCATCCCGGGCTCGGCGGGCGCGACCCCCATCCAGAACGTGGGGGCGTACGGCCAGGAGGTCTCCTCCACCATCACCGAGGTGATCGCCTACGACCGCAGGACGGGCGAGACGGTCACCCTGGGGAACGAGGAGTGCGACTTCTCCTACCGCCACAGCCGCTTCAAGGCCGACCCCGAGCGGTACGTGGTGCTGCGCGTCCGCTTCGCGCTGGAGGACGCGGACGGCCTGTCCGGTCCGATCAGGTACGCGGAGACGGCCCGCGCCCTCGGCGTCGAACCGGGCGGGCGCGTACCGCTGGCCGCGGCCCGCGAAACGGTCCTGAAGCTGCGCGCCGGCAAGGGCATGGTCCTCGACCCCGAGGACCACGACACCTGGTCGGCCGGGTCCTTCTTCACCAACCCGATCCTCACGGCGGAGCAGTTCGCCGCGTTCCACGCGCGCGTGAAGGAGCGCCTCGGCGCCGACGCGGAACCGCCCGCCTACCCGGCGGGGGAGGGGCGGACGAAGACCTCCGCGGCCTGGCTCATCGACAAGGCGGGCTTCACCAAGGGCTACGGCAGCGGCCCCGCCCGCATCTCCACCAAGCACACGCTCGCGCTCACCAACCGCGGCGGGGCCACGACGGAGGACCTGCTGGCGCTGGCCCGCGACGTGGTGGCCGGCGTCCGCGAGGCCTTCGGGATCACGCTGGTCAACGAGCCGGTGATGGTCGGCGTGAGCCTCTGACTCACCTCACGCGGCGGCCGACGCCACCCGGCCTCAGTCCGTCAGCCAGGCGTCGATGCCCGCCAGCAGCTCCGCCTTGACCGCTTCCGGCGCCGCCGACGCCCGTACCGACTGGCGGGCCAGCTCCGCCAGTTCCGCGTCCGAGAAGCCGTGGTGGTGCCGGGCGATCTCGTACTGGGCCGCCAGCCGCGAGCCGAACAGCAGCGGATCGTCCGCGCCCAGCGCCAACGGGACACCCGCCTCGAACAGCCGGCGCAGCGGCACGTCCTCCGGCTTCTCGTACACCCCCAGCGCCACGTTCGACGCCGGGCACACCTCGCACGTCACGCCCCGGTCCGCCAGCCGCTTCAGCAGCCGCGGGTCCTCCGCCGCCCGCACCCCGTGCCCGATCCGGTGCGCCCCCAGGTCGTCCAGGCAGTCCCGCACGGACACCGGGCCGGCCAGCTCACCCCCGTGCGGCGCCGACAGCAGCCCGCCCTCCCGCGCGATCGTGAACGCCCGGTCGAAGTCCCGTGCCATGCCGCGCCGCTCGTCGTTCGACAGCCCGAAGCCGACGACGCCCCGGTCCGCGTACCGCACCGCCAGCCGCGCCAGCGTCCGCGCGTCCAGCGGGTGCTTCATACGGTTGGCGGCCACCAGGACCCGCATCCCGAGCCCCGTCTCCCGCGCCGCCCTCTCCACCGCGTCCAGGATGATCTCCAGCGCCGGGATCAGCCCGCCCAGCCGCGGCGCGTACGACGTCGGGTCGACCTGGATCTCCAGCCACCGGGAGCCGTCCCGCACATCCTCCTCGGCGGCCTCCCGCACCAGCCGCTGGATGTCCTCCGGCTGCCGCAGGCACGAGCGCGCCGCGTCGTACAGCCGCTGGAAGCGGAACCAGCCCCGCTCGTCCGTCGCCCGCAGCTGCGGCGGTTCCCCGCTCTTCAGGGCCTCGCTCAGCGTGTCCGGCAGGCGGACGCCGTACTTGTCGGCCAGCTCCAGCACGGTCCCCGGCCGCATGGATCCGGTGAAGTGCAGGTGCAGATGGGCCTTCGGCAGCTCAGAGAGATCACGTACACGCTCCATTCCAGGATCCTGCCGTACGCCCCCGCCGTCCCGGTAGCGCATTCCCCGATCGTGGTCTTGCTCGTACGAAAAAACGGACGGTCCGCCACCGGCCGCGCGCGAAAAGGCCGCCCGGCCCCCTCACGTGAGCAGACCGGACGGCCTTCCGGCGCGACAGCGGGACCTCAGTCCCGGGCCTCCGCCAGCAGCTTCTGGATGCGGCTCACGCCCTCGACGAGGTCCTCGTCGCCGAGCGCGTAGGACAGCCGCAGATACCCCGGCGTACCGAACGCCTCGCCCGGAACGACCGCGACCTCGACCTCCTCCAGGATCAGCGCGGCCAGCTCCACGGTGTCCTGCGGGCGCTTCCCGCGGATGTCCTTGCCGATCAGCCCCTTGACCGACGGGTAGGCGTAGAACGCGCCCTCCGGCTCCGGGCAGACCACGCCGTCGATCTCGTTGAGCATCCGCACGATCGTCTTGCGGCGCCGGTCGAAGGCCTCCCGCATCGTCGCGACGGCGTCCAGGTCGCCGGAGACGGCGGCGAGGGCCGCGGCCTGGGCGACGTTGGAGACGTTGGACGTGGCGTGCGACTGGAGGTTCGTCGCGGCCTTCACGACATCCTTCGGGCCGATGATCCAGCCGACGCGCCAGCCGGTCATGGCGTACGTCTTGGCGACGCCGTTGACGACGATGCACTTGTCGCGCAGCTCGGGCAGGAGCGCGGGCAGCGACGCGAAGGTCGAGTCGCCGTACACGAGGTGCTCGTAGATCTCGTCGGTCAGCACCCACAGCCCGTGCTCGACGGCCCACTCGCCGATCGCCTCGGCGTCGGCGCGGCTGTAGACGGCGCCGGTCGGGTTCGACGGCGAGACGAACAGGACGACCTTGGTCTTCTCGGTGCGGGCGGCCTCGAGCTGCTCGACCGAGACGCGGTAGCCGGTGGTCTCGTCGGCGACGACCTCGACGGGCACACCGCCGGCGAGCCGGATCGACTCGGGGTACGTCGTCCAGTACGGGGCCGGGACGATGACCTCGTCGCCCGGGTCGAGGATCGCGGCGAACGCCTCGTAGATCGCCTGCTTGCCGCCGTTGGTCACCAGGATCTGGGACGCGTCCACCTCGTAGCCGGAGTCGCGCAGCGTCTTCGCGGCGATGGCGGCCTTCAGCTCGGGCAGGCCGCCGGCCGGCGTGTAGCGGTGGAACTTCGGGTTCTTGCAGGCCTCGATCGCCGCTTCGACGATGTAGTCCGGGGTCGGAAAGTCGGGTTCACCCGCGCCGAAGCCGATCACCGGACGCCCGGCGGCCTTGAGGGCCTTGGCCTTGGCGTCCACGGCGAGGGTGGCGGACTCGGAGATCGCGCCGACTCGGGCGGAGACCCGGCGCTCGGTGGGAGGGTTTGCAGCGCTCATGAACCCCATCGTTTCAGACGGGAAACGCGAACGGTACGCGGGTTTCACGGACTGAACAGGACCGGGCAAAGGCCGGAACATCAGTCCGTATCCACCACGTGTTCACCACGGCCCGCCCCCGTGGACAGGGCGATCTTCCGCCAACCTGCGGCCCGTCCGGCCCGTTCGAAGGGCCGCGCGGCCGCTTTCTGTTCGACGCCCGGCCCCGGAACACGTACACTCTCACCTCGTTGGCCTTCAGCACGCCGCGCTCATCCGGTGCACACCAAGCATCCGGGTGCATGCGGTACGTTGGTGGACACACAAAGGGTCGTAGCTCAATTGGTAGAGCACTGGTCTCCAAAACCAGCGGTTGGGGGTTCAAGTCCCTCCGGCCCTGCTACACACACCTTCGCCAGGATGTGTGCGCGTGTACGTACAGCAATGCGGCGCCGTGCGGCTCAGACCGGGCGCGGCACGGCCACGACCCGGAATCAGGTGAGGACGAGTGACGGACGCCGTGGGCTCCATCGACATGCCTGATGCCCAGGACGAGGCGGCGGACTCCAAGAAGTCCCGCAAGGGCGGCAAGCGGGCCAAGAAGGGTCCCCTGAAGCGTCTCGCGCTGTTCTACCGCCAGATCGTCGCGGAACTCCGCAAGGTCGTCTGGCCGACCCGCCACCAGCTCACGACGTACACGACCGTGGTGATCATCTTCGTGGTCATCATGATCGGCCTGGTGACCGTGATTGACTATGGGCTCAGCAACGCCGCCAAGTACGTCTTCGGCTGAGCACACAGCGAAGAGCGCCGAGGTACCCGGCGCTCCTTTCGCATGTTCCACCCCCATGTATCCAGGAAGAAGCAGCCACCGTGTCTGACCCGAACGTGAACGACGCCATCGAGCCTGTCGAGTCCGTCGAGGACGAGCTCGACGCCGTCGAGGGTGCGGACAGCGAGGACACCGAGGCCTCTGCGGAGGTCGAGGCTGCCGACGCCGTCGCGGACGAGCCCGCCGAGGCCGGCACCGACGAGGCCGACGCCGGCACCGAGGTCGCCGAAGAGGAGCCCGAGGCCGAGCCCGCGGACGAGCGCGACCCGATCGAGAAGCTCCGCGACGAACTGCGGGTCCTGCCCGGCGAGTGGTACGTCATCCACACGTACGCCGGTTACGAGAACCGCGTGAAGACGAACCTGGAGCAGCGCGCCGTCTCACTGAACGTCGAGGACTACATCTTCCAGGCCGAGGTGCCGCAGGAAGAGGTCGTCCAGATCAAGAACGGCGACCGCAAGACCATCAAGCAGAACAAGCTCCCGGGCTACGTCCTGGTCCGCATGGACCTGACGAACGAGTCCTGGGGTGTCGTCCGCAACACCCCCGGCGTCACCGGCTTCGTGGGCAACGCCTACGACCCGTACCCGCTGACCCTGGACGAGATCGTCAAGATGCTCGCGCCGGAGGCCGAGGAGAAGGCCGCCCGCGAGGCCGCCGAGGCCGAGGGCAAGCCGGCTCCGCAGCGCAAGGTCGAGGTCCAGGTGCTGGACTTCGAGGTGGGCGACTCGGTCACCGTCACCGACGGCCCGTTCGCCACGCTGCAGGCGACGATCAACGAGATCAACCCGGACTCGAAGAAGGTCAAGGGTCTCGTCGAGATCTTCGGCCGCGAGACCCCGGTCGAGCTGTCGTTCGACCAGATCCAGAAGAACTGACGTCTTCCGGACTCAACGCTTCCGAGCAGGTCAGACAGGCTCTCGCAGCTGGTCTGACCTGCTCGGTTTTTGGACGCGCATGGATACCCGTTATCGTTGTGCGGTATGCCTCCGTCCGGATGATCCGGACCGGTAGGCGGAAAAACTCTCACTAGGACCCGGAGAGAGCACATGCCTCCCAAGAAGAAGAAGGTCACGGGGCTCATCAAGCTCCAGATCCAGGCCGGTGCCGCCAACCCGGCCCCGCCGGTCGGCCCCGCGCTGGGCCAGCACGGCGTGAACATCATGGAGTTCTGCAAGGCGTACAACGCCGCGACCGAGTCGCAGCGTGGCTGGGTGATCCCGGTGGAGATCACGGTCTACGAGGACCGTTCCTTCACCTTCATCACCAAGACGCCGCCGGCCGCCAAGATGATCCTCAAGGCCGCGGGCGTGGAGAAGGGCTCCGGCGAGCCGCACAAGACCAAGGTCGCGAAGATCACGCGCGACCAGGTCCGCGAGATCGCCACCACCAAGATGCCCGACCTCAACGCCAACGACCTGGACGCCGCCGAGAAGATCATCGCCGGCACCGCCCGTTCCATGGGCGTCACGGTCGAGGGCTGACCTCACCCCGTCACCAAGCAGAAGTGTGGAAGGGCCTGCTCGGCCCGGACCACGACTCCTAAGAATCCACAGGAGCAGTAGTGAGCAAGCGCAGCAAGTCCCTTCGCGCTGCGGACGCCAAGATCGACCGGGAGAAGCTGTACGCCCCGCTCGAGGCCGTCCGTCTGGCCAAGGAGACCTCCACGACCAAGTTCGACGGCACCGTCGAGGTCGCCTTCCGTCTGGGTGTCGACCCGCGCAAGGCCGACCAGATGGTCCGTGGCACCGTGAACCTTCCGCACGGCACCGGCAAGACCGCCCGGGTCCTGGTCTTCGCGACCGGTGACCGTGCCGAGGCCGCGCGTGCCGCGGGCGCCGACATCGTCGGCGCCGACGAACTCATCGACGAGGTGGCGAAGGGCCGTCTGGACTTCGACGCCGTGGTCGCCACCCCGGACCTCATGGGCAAGGTCGGCCGCCTCGGCCGCGTGCTCGGTCCGCGCGGCCTGATGCCGAACCCGAAGACGGGCACCGTGACGCCGGACGTCACCAAGGCCGTCAACGACATCAAGGGTGGCAAGATCGAGTTCCGCGTCGACAAGCACTCGAACCTGCACTTCATCATCGGCAAGGTGTCCTTCGACGACACCAAGCTGGTGGAGAACTACGGCGCCGCGCTGGAGGAGATCCTCCGTCTGAAGCCGTCCGCCGCCAAGGGTCGCTACATCAAGAAGGCCGCCATCACCACCACGATGGGCCCCGGCATTCCGCTCGACCCGAACCGCACCCGCAACCTCCTCGTCGAGGAGGACCCGGCCGCGGTCTGAGCCTGACGGCTCACCTCGTCGGACGACGGGCCCCGCACCCTGTGGTGCGGGGCCCGTCCCCCTTTTCCGGCCCTGTGCCGGCGTCCTGCCGCCGCGCGGGGCCCGCCGCGCCTGCGCCCCGAGGACCGGGGACGTGGCGCCCGCTGAGCGCCGCAGGGGCGGATTTGCTTGACAGCGATGTGGTCACGTACTCTCCTACCGAAGCCAAAGACCGCTGGTCGTTGCCGTGCGCTCGTCAGAGGGCGCGGTGGCCGAAGGATCCGCTGAACTGCGGACGACCCGCGCAGGTAACTGTGGAAGAACTCCCGGAGTGCGCTCGTGCAGCGAGCGTGCGCCCGGTCGAGTCCGCCCCGTGCGCCTGCGCCGGGGCGTTTCGTTTTCCCTCAGTCCTCCTTCGGGTCCGCGCGGTCCGAATCACCCGGAAGGAGGCCGAGGCTCTATGGCGAGGCCCGACAAGTCCGCCGCGGTTGCCGAGCTGACGGACAAGTTCCGCAGCTCCAACGCCGCCGTGCTGACCGAGTACCGCGGTCTCACCGTGGCGCAGCTGAAGCAGCTGCGCCGGTCGCTCGGTGAGAACGCCCAGTACGCCGTGGTGAAGAACACGCTGACCAAGATTGCGGCCAACGAGGCCGGGATCACGACGCTGGACGACCAGTTCAATGGTCCGACGGCTGTCGCCTTCATCACCGGTGACCCGGTGGAGTCGGCGAAGGGTCTGCGCGACTTCGCCAAGGACAACCCGAATCTCGTCATCAAGGGCGGTGTCCTTGACGGCAAGGCGCTGTCCGCCGACGAGATCAAGAAGCTTGCGGACCTCGAGTCCCGCGAGGTTCTGCTCGCCAAGCTGGCGGGTGCCATGAAGGGCAAGCAGTCCCAGGCTGCCGCGCTCTTCCAGGCTCTCCCGTCGAAGCTCGTCCGCACCGTGGACGCTCTTCGTGCCAAGCAGGCAGAGCAGGGCGGTGCCGAGTAATTCGGCTCGCTTTCCGATCCTCGCCGCATGAGGTGAGGGTCGATGCGGGCCCGACGTACGCCCGCCTCACCCAGTACATCCGGCACCTGCCGATTTAGTGGAAGGACCGCCATCATGGCGAAGCTCAGCCAGGAAGACCTGCTCGCGCAGTTCGAGGAGATGACCCTCATCGAGCTCTCCGAGTTCGTGAAGGCCTTCGAGGAGAAGTTCGACGTCACCGCCGCCGCCCCGGTCGCCATGGCCGGTCCGGCCGGTCCGGCCGCCCCGGCCGAGGCCGAGGCCGAGAAGGACGAGTTCGACGTCATCCTCACCGGCGCCGGCGAGAAGAAGATCCAGGTCATCAAGGTCGTGCGTGAGCTGACCTCCCTCGGTCTGAAGGAGGCCAAGGACCTGGTCGACGGCACCCCGAAGCCGGTTCTGGAGAAGGTCAACAAGGAGGCCGCGGACAAGGCCAAGGAGGCCCTCGAGGGCGCCGGCGCGTCCGTCGAGGTCAAGTAAGACCTTCCCGGTCCCGCTGGACCTGTAACGCCTCAGCACCGAGGAGCGATCATCCATCCGGGTGGTCGCTCTTCGGCGTTTCCGAGGCCCGGCGAGGGCTGCCTTGCACCTGTGGCGGTGCGGAGTAAGGTGATCTTCGTTGTGCTCCGCGGGCCAGGAAGACGCCGGGCGGCAACCAGTTTGGGCGAGGGGGCCCTTGACGAACCGGACGCAGCGCGCGATTCTCAGGACGCGTCGCCAGAAGGATCCGAATCCGAGGCATGGATCGGCGACGAAGAGGGCAGTATCACCGTGCGTTGAGAGCAGGGCCTTGTCGCAGGAGTTGAGAACAACGAGGGTCTCACACACCCGCACTGGACATCAGTGTGCCAAGTGGCTACACTGACCCTTTGCGCTGCCTGTTAGCTGCCCCCTGCCCGTCACCAGGGGTCTGCCCTCACTTCAGCACCGACAAAAGATCGTCTCTGACCTGGGACATCCGTCTGTGCAGTCGGTGAGGGGCCGGTACGCGCGTAGTGAGTCCGAGCCCTCGGAAGGACCCCCTCTTGGCCGCCTCGCGCAACGCCTCGACCGCGAATACGAACAACGCCGCCAGCACCGCCCCGCTGCGCATCTCTTTTGCAAAGATCAAGGAGCCCCTCGAGGTTCCGAACCTCCTCGCGCTGCAAACCGAGAGCTTCGACTGGCTGCTCGGCAACGACGCGTGGAAGGCTCGCGTCGAGGAGGCTCTCGAGAACGGGCAGGACGTCCCCACCAAGTCCGGTCTGGAGGAGATCTTCGAGGAGATCTCCCCGATCGAGGACTTCAGCGGGTCGATGTCGCTGACCTTCCGCGACCACCGTTTCGAGCCGCCGAAGAACTCGATCGACGAGTGCAAGGAGCGCGACTTCACGTACGCGGCTCCCCTCTTCGTCACGGCCGAGTTCACGAACAACGAGACCGGCGAGATCAAGTCCCAGACGGTCTTCATGGGTGACTTCCCGCTCATGACGAACAAGGGCACCTTCGTCATCAACGGCACCGAGCGTGTCGTCGTGTCGCAGCTAGTCCGCTCGCCCGGCGTCTACTTCGACTCCTCCATCGACAAGACGTCCGACAAGGACATCTTCTCCGCCAAGATCATCCCGTCCCGGGGTGCCTGGCTGGAGATGGAGATCGACAAGCGCGACATGGTCGGTGTCCGCATCGACCGCAAGCGCAAGCAGTCCGTCACCGTCCTGCTGAAGGCGCTCGGCTGGACCACCGAGCAGATCCTCGAGGAGTTCGGCGAGTACGAGTCCATGCGCGCCACCCTGGAGAAGGACCACACCCAGGGCCAGGACGACGCGTTGCTCGACATCTACCGCAAGCTGCGCCCGGGCGAGCCCCCGACGCGCGAGGCGGCGCAGACCCTGCTCGAGAACCTCTACTTCAACCCGAAGCGCTACGACCTCGCCAAGGTCGGCCGCTACAAGGTGAACAAGAAGCTCGGCGCGGACGAGCCGCTGGACGCCGGTGTGCTCACCACCGACGACATCATCGCCACCATCAAGTACCTGGTGAAGCTGCACGCCGGTGAGACCGAGACGATCGGCGAGTCCGGCCGCTCGATCATCGTCGAGACCGACGACATCGACCACTTCGGCAACCGCCGCATCCGCAGCGTCGGCGAGCTGATCCAGAACCAGGTCCGTACGGGTCTCGCCCGTATGGAGCGCGTCGTGCGCGAGCGCATGACCACCCAGGACGTCGAGGCGATCACGCCGCAGACCCTGATCAACATCCGGCCGGTCGTCGCCTCCATCAAGGAGTTCTTCGGCACCAGCCAGCTGTCCCAGTTCATGGACCAGAACAACCCGCTGTCGGGCCTGACGCACAAGCGTCGTCTCAACGCCCTCGGCCCGGGTGGTCTCTCCCGTGAGCGGGCCGGCTTCGAAGTCCGTGACGTGCACCCCTCGCACTACGGCCGCATGTGCCCCATCGAGACGCCCGAAGGCCCGAACATCGGCCTGATCGGCTCGCTGGCCTCCTACGGCCGGGTCAACGCGTTCGGTTTCATCGAGACGCCGTACCGCAAGGTCGTCGACGGCCAGGTCACCGACGAGGTCGACTACCTGACCGCCGACGAGGAAGACCGCTTCGTCATCGCGCAGGCCAACGCGCCGCTGACCGACGAGCTGCGGTTCGCCGAGGCCCGCGTCCTGGTCCGCCGCCGTGGCGGCGAGGTCGACTACGTCGCCGGTGACGACGTGGACTACATGGACGTCTCGCCGCGCCAGATGGTGTCGGTCGCGACCGCCATGATCCCGTTCCTGGAGCACGACGACGCCAACCGCGCCCTCATGGGCGCGAACATGATGCGCCAGGCCGTGCCGCTGATCCAGTCCGAGGCGCCGCTCGTCGGCACCGGCATGGAGTACCGCTCCGCGGTCGACGCCGGCGACGTCGTCAAGGCCGAGAAGGACGGTGTGGTCCAGGAGGTCTCCGCGGACTACATCACCACCGCCAACGACGACGGCACGTACATCACGTACCGCCTGGCCAAGTTCTCGCGCTCCAACCAGGGCACCTCGGTCAACCAGAAGGTCATCGTCAACGAGGGCGACCGGGTCATCACCGGTCAGGTCCTCGCCGACGGCCCGGCCACGCAGAACGGCGAGATGGCCCTCGGCAAGAACCTGCTGGTCGCGTTCATGCCGTGGGAAGGCCACAACTACGAGGACGCGATCATCCTGTCGCAGCGCCTCGTGCAGGACGACGTCCTGTCCTCGATCCACATCGAGGAGCACGAGGTCGACGCCCGTGACACCAAGCTCGGCCCCGAGGAGATCACCCGGGACATCCCGAACGTCTCCGAGGAGGTCCTCGCCGACCTCGACGAGCGCGGCATCATCCGCATCGGTGCCGAGGTCGTCGCCGGCGACATCCTCGTCGGCAAGGTCACGCCCAAGGGCGAGACCGAGCTGACGCCCGAGGAGCGCCTGCTGCGCGCGATCTTCGGCGAGAAGGCCCGTGAGGTCCGCGACACCTCGCTGAAGGTCCCGCACGGCGAGATCGGCAAGGTCATCGGCGTCCGCGTCTTCGACCGCGAAGAGGGCGACGAGCTGCCGCCGGGCGTGAACCAGCTGGTCCGCGTCTACGTGGCGCAGAAGCGCAAGATCACCGACGGTGACAAGCTCGCCGGCCGGCACGGCAACAAGGGCGTCATTTCCAAGATCCTGCCGATCGAGGACATGCCGTTCCTGGAGGACGGCACCCCGGTCGACATCATCCTCAACCCGCTGGGCGTGCCGTCCCGGATGAACCCGGGACAGGTCCTGGAGATCCACCTCGGCTGGCTCGCCAGCCAGGGCTGGGACGTCTCCGGCCTCGCGGACGAGTGGGCCGAGCGCCTGCAGGCCATCGGCGCCGACCGGGTCGACCCGCGGACCAACGTGGCCACCCCGGTCTTCGACGGTGCCCGCGAGGACGAGCTCGCCGGTCTGCTGGAGCACACCGTCCCGAACCGCGACGGCGACCGCATGGTCCTGCCGTCCGGCAAGGCCCGGCTGTTCGACGGCCGTTCGGGTGAGCCGTTCCCGGACCCGATCTCGGTCGGCTACATGTACATCCTGAAGCTGCACCACCTGGTCGACGACAAGCTGCACGCCCGCTCGACCGGTCCGTACTCGATGATCACCCAGCAGCCGCTGGGTGGTAAGGCCCAGTTCGGTGGCCAGCGCTTCGGTGAGATGGAGGTGTGGGCGCTGGAGGCTTACGGCGCCGCGTACGCCCTCCAGGAGCTGCTGACCATCAAGTCCGACGACGTCACCGGCCGCGTGAAGGTCTACGAGGCCATCGTCAAGGGCGAGAACATCCCTGAGCCCGGCATCCCCGAGTCCTTCAAGGTGCTCATCAAGGAGATGCAGTCCCTGTGCCTCAACGTGGAGGTGCTGTCCTCGGACGGCATGTCCATCGAGATGCGCGACACCGACGAGGACGTCTTCCGCGCTGCGGAGGAGCTTGGCATCGACCTGTCCCGGCGTGAGCCGAGCAGCGTCGAAGAGGTCTGACGGGAGTCCGGCCGGGCTCGTCATGAGCCCGGCCGGCCCCAGGACCCCCGTATCAGACCCCATGACTTACAACCCTGAGAGGGATTGACGCATAGTGCTCGACGTCAACTTCTTCGACGAGCTCCGGATCGGTCTGGCCACCGCTGACGACATCCGTCAGTGGAGCCACGGCGAGGTCAAGAAGCCCGAGACGATCAACTACCGCACGCTCAAGCCCGAAAAGGACGGACTCTTCTGCGAGAAGATCTTCGGTCCGACCCGGGACTGGGAGTGCTACTGCGGCAAGTACAAGCGCGTCCGCTTCAAGGGCATCATCTGCGAGCGCTGTGGCGTCGAGGTCACCCGCGCCAAGGTGCGCCGTGAGCGGATGGGCCACATCGAGCTGGCCGCCCCCGTCACCCACATCTGGTACTTCAAGGGCGTCCCGTCGCGCCTGGGCTACCTGCTCGACCTGGCCCCGAAGGACCTGGAGAAGGTCATCTACTTCGCGGCGTACATGATCACGTACGTCGACGAGGAGCGCCGCACCCGCGACCTGCCCTCGCTGGAGGCCCACGTCTCCGTCGAGCGCCAGCAGATCGAGCAGCGCCGCGACGCCGACCTGGAGGCCCGCGCCAAGAAGCTCGAGACCGACCTGGCCGAGCTGGAGGCCGAGGGCGCCAAGGCCGACGTGCGCCGCAAGGTGCGCGAAGGCGCCGAGCGCGAGATGAAGCAGCTGCGCGACCGCGCCCAGCGCGAGATCGACCGTCTCGACGAGGTGTGGAACCGCTTCAAGAACCTCAAGGTCCAGGACCTGGAGGGCGACGAGCTGCTCTACCGCGAGCTGCGTGACCGCTTCGGCACGTACTTCGACGGTTCGATGGGTGCCGCGGCGCTGCAGAAGCGCCTGGAGTCCTTCGACCTGGAGGAGGAGGCCGAGCGCCTCCGCGAGATCATCCGCACCGGCAAGGGCCAGAAGAAGACCCGTGCGCTCAAGCGCCTGAAGGTCGTCTCCGCGTTCCTGCAGACGTCCAACAGCCCCAAGGGCATGGTGCTCGACTGCGTGCCGGTCATCCCGCCGGACCTGCGTCCGATGGTGCAGCTGGACGGTGGCCGCTTCGCGACCTCCGACCTGAACGACCTGTACCGCCGTGTCATCAACCGCAACAACCGCCTGAAGCGGCTTCTCGACCTCGGCGCGCCCGAGATCATCGTGAACAACGAGAAGCGCATGCTCCAGGAGGCCGTCGACGCGCTCTTCGACAACGGCCGCCGCGGCCGCCCGGTCACGGGCCCCGGCAACCGCCCGCTGAAGTCGCTGTCCGACATGCTCAAGGGCAAGCAGGGCCGCTTCCGCCAGAACCTGCTCGGCAAGCGCGTGGACTACTCCGCGCGTTCCGTGATCGTCGTCGGTCCGCAGCTGAAGCTGCACCAGTGCGGTCTGCCGAAGGCGATGGCGCTGGAGCTGTTCAAGCCGTTCGTGATGAAGCGCCTGGTCGACCTGAACCACGCGCAGAACATCAAGAGCGCCAAGCGCATGGTCGAGCGCGGCCGCACGGTCGTGTACGACGTGCTGGAAGAGGTCATCGCGGAGCACCCGGTTCTGCTGAACCGTGCGCCCACGCTGCACCGCCTCGGCATCCAGGCCTTCGAGCCGCAGCTGGTCGAGGGCAAGGCCATCCAGATCCACCCGCTCGTGTGCACCGCGTTCAACGCGGACTTCGACGGTGACCAGATGGCCGTCCACCTGCCGCTGTCCGCGGAGGCGCAGGCCGAGGCCCGCATCCTGATGCTGTCCTCGAACAACATCCTCAAGCCCGCCGACGGCCGTCCGGTGACGATGCCGACCCAGGACATGGTCCTCGGTCTGTTCTTCCTCACCACCGACGGCGAGATGCGCGAGCTCAAGGGCGAGGGCCGGTCCTTCGCCTCCGTCGCCGAGGCGATCATGGCCTTCGACGCGGGCGACCTGTCGCTCCAGTCGAAGATCGACATCCGCTTCCCGGTGGGCACCATCCCGCCGCGCGGGTGGACGCCGCCGGCGCGCGAGGAGGGCGAGCCGGAGTGGCAGCAGGGTGACAGCTTCCGGCTGAACACCACGCTGGGCCGCGCGCTCTTCAACGAGCTGCTGCCCGAGGACTACCCGTTCGTCGACTACGAGGTCGGCAAGAAGCAGCTCTCCGAGATCGTCAACGACCTCGCCGAGCGCTACCCGAAGGTCATCGTGGCGGCGACGCTCGACAACCTGAAGGCGGCCGGCTTCTACTGGGCGACCCGTTCCGGTGTCACCGTGGCCATCTCCGACGTCGTCGTCCCCGAGGCGAAGAAGGAGATCGTCAAGGGCTACGAGGCGCAGGACGAGAAGGTCCAGAAGCAGTACGAGCGCGGTCTGATCACCAAGGACGAGCGCACGCAGGAGCTCATCGCGATCTGGACCAAGGCGACCAACGAGGTCGCCGAGGCGATGAACGACAACTTCCCGAAGACCAACCCGATCTTCATGATGGTGAACTCGGGTGCACGAGGCAACATGATGCAGATGCGTCAGATCGCCGGTATGCGTGGTCTGGTGTCGAACGCGAAGAACGAGACGATCCCGCGTCCGATCAAGGCGTCGTTCCGCGAGGGCCTGTCCGTGCTGGAGTACTTCATCTCCACGCACGGTGCCCGTAAGGGTCTGGCGGACACCGCCCTGCGTACCGCCGACTCGGGTTACCTCACCCGTCGTCTGGTCGACGTCTCCCAGGACGTCATCATCCGCGAGGAGGACTGCGGCACCGACCGCGGCCTCAAGCTCGACATCGCCGAGCGCGGCGCCGACGGCGTGCTGCGCAAGGCGGACAACGTCGAGACCTCCGTGTACGCGCGCTGCCTCGCCGAGGACATCGTGGTCGACGGCAAGGTGCTGGCCCCGGCCGGCACCGACCTGGGCGACGTCCTCATCGAGGAGCTGGTCCGGCACGGCGTCCAGACGGTCAAGACCCGCTCGGTCCTGACCTGCGAGTCCGCCGTCGGCACCTGCGCCATGTGCTACGGCCGTTCGCTGGCCACCGGCAAGCTGGTCGACATCGGTGAGGCGGTCGGCATCATCGCCGCCCAGTCCATCGGTGAGCCCGGCACGCAGCTGACGATGCGTACCTTCCACACCGGTGGTGTGGCCGGTGACGACATCACGCAGGGTCTGCCGCGTGTCGTCGAGCTCTTCGAGGCCCGTACCCCGAAGGGTGTCGCCCCGATCTCCGAGGCCTCCGGCCGCGTCCGGATCGAGGAGACCGAGAAGACGAAGAAGATCGTCGTCACCCCGGACGACGGCAGCGACGAGACGGCGTACCCGATCTCGAAGCGTGCCCGTCTGCTGGTCAGCGAGGGCGAGCACGTCGAGGTGGGCCAGAAGCTCACCGTGGGTGCCACCAACCCGCACGACGTGCTGCGCATCCTGGGCCAGCGCGCCGTCCAGGTCCACCTGGTCGGCGAGGTCCAGAAGGTCTACAACTCGCAGGGTGTGTCGATCCACGACAAGCACATCGAGATCATCATCCGGCAGATGCTGCGCCGTGTGACGATCATCGAGTCCGGCGACGCCGAGCTGCTGCCCGGCGAGCTGGTCGAGCGCTCGAAGTTCGAGACCGAGAACCGCCGCGTGGTCCAGGAGGGCGGTCACCCGGCCTCGGGCCGTCCGCAGCTCATGGGTATCACCAAGGCCTCGCTGGCGACCGAGTCGTGGCTGTCGGCGGCGTCCTTCCAGGAGACGACCAGGGTCCTCACGGACGCGGCGATCAACGCCAAGTCCGACTCCCTGATCGGCCTCAAGGAGAACGTCATCATCGGTAAGCTCATCCCGGCCGGTACGGGCCTGTCCCGCTACCGCAACATCCGGGTCGAGCCGACCGAGGAGGCCAAGGCCGCGATGTACTCGGCCGTGGGCTACGACGACATCGACTACTCGCCGTTCGGCACCGGCTCCGGCCAGGCCGTGCCGCTGGAGGACTACGACTACGGGCCTTACAACCAGTAAGGCGCAGGTCTGAGCGACTGGAGGGCGGTCACCCGTTGCGCGCGGGTGGCCGCCCTTCGGCATGCCCCGATGTGTGACAAGGGCGTCACGAAGGGTGGTTTTCCGGGGGCGGGCGGAACCAACCAGGGGGTATCGGGCGTTCGAGTCTTCGAGAGCTGTCCACCGGGCCCCGGGAGGTACCCGTGTCGTACCCGACACCGTGGCAGGGCAAGCCGTTGCAGGGGCCGGGCGGGCCGCCGATGCTCGCGTCGCACGCGGACCGGGAGCGGGCCGTGGACGTGCTGCGGGCGGGGTACGGGGAGGGGCGGCTGGACCACCCCGAGTTCGAGAAGCGCGTCGCGCGGGCGTACACGGCCCGTACGGTGGCCGATCTGGCCGTGCTGGTCGCCGACCTGCCGCAGGGGCCCGTGCCGCAGCCGGTGGTCGCGGTGGGCCCCGTGCCGCCGACGTTCCTGCCGGCGCCGCAGCCGAGGACGAACGGCAAGGCGATCGCGTCGATGGTCTGCGGCATCCTGTGCGTGGCCACCGGCGGGCTCACGGGCCTGCCGGCGGTGATCCTTGGCCACCTGGCCCACTCCGAGATCCGCCGCACGGGCGAGGGCGGCGACGGCCTCGCCCTCACGGGGCTGGTGCTGGGCTGGCTTTCGGTGGCCGGCTGGGTGTTCTTCTTGGGGTTGATCGGGGTGGTGGCGGTGCTTTCCGGGTCGTCCTGACCGGTGCGGGGTCAGCGCGGCGGCTGGAGGTAAGGCTGCAGATGGTGCAGGCGCGTGTAGTAGTCCGGGTGTGAGGCCAGCAGCTTGCTCGCCGCACTCTTCTTGACCGGGACGCCCCGGTTGGCCGCGGTGAGCATGGCGGTCTGTTGCTGCTCGTGCTGGTGCATCTTGTCCAGTACGGCCGCCAGCATCGGGGCGTAGCCAAGTGCGGCGGCGTGCTGGTCGGCGCGCAGCTCGGAACGGCGGCCGACGGCGGCGATGGCGTAGGGCAGCCCGAGGATCAGCAGGGGCAGTCCGTACAGCGTCTTGAGCGAGACCATCGCAAGGCCGATCGCGAACGTGCCGACGACGAGGACGCCGAGGCAGGCGAAGACGCTCGAGAGGCGGAACAGGACCGTGGCGACCACGCGCAGCACACGCCAGGCGAACCGGCCGGGCACCGCGTACCAGTAGCCGAGCAGCGAGGACCAGGCGTGGCCTCCGACGTGGTGGCCCAGCTCGTGTGCCATGACGGCGGCGAGTTCGCCGTTGGGGAGCTGGTGCATGGCGAAGCGGGTGACGCCGACGATGTGGCCGGCCGCAGCGACCGCGTTGAGGCTGTCGCTGTCCTCCACCCACAGCTCGTACGTGCGTCCGTCGATGCCTGCCTGGGCGGTCACCTGATGCCAGACCGGTTCGAGTTTGGCTCGTTCTTGCGACGTGGGGTAGCGCAGGCGGAGCAGATGGCGCGCGAGGGCGCGTTCGGTGGGGCGATGGAACACGAGTGCGCCGCTGGCGAGCCAGGCCAGGACGACGAGCAGGCTGAGCAGACCGAGGGGCAGGGAGACGAGGGCGACGACGAGGAGGCTGCACAGGAAGTTCGGCAGGTGGAGCAGCAGGGTGCCGACGGCGGTGGCGTCGGTGCGGCGCTGGTGGGCGGAGAGGTGGACGCGGCCGACCCGGGTGATGTCGATGTGGTGGGGGTGGGTGGCGTCCTCGGAGGGGGAGGGTGGCATGGACTGGGGGTATTGCGGGGGGCCCTGCGGCGGCACCTGAGGGTGGGCCTGCGGGTACGTCGGGTGGGACGGGTAAGCCGGGGGCGACTGGGGCTGGGGCGTGGGGTAGGGCGGGGGTGCCGTGGGCTGGGCGGATTGCGGGGGCATCTGCGGGTACTGCGGTGGAATCTGCTGGGGGTGGGTGGGCTGTGGCTGGACGGGCCGGGCGTAGGGCTGCGGGTATTCGGGCGGGGTCGGTGACGTCGGGGAGGGCTGCGTCATGGTCATTCCTCGGGGTGCGTGTGTGGAGGGCCGACCCGTGGGTCAGCCGATGAGCAGGGAGGCGGGCAGCAGGAGCGTTCCGGCGCAGAAGGCGATCAGGCCGGCACGGATCCACTGGTGCTTGCGCCAGGCGATGCGGCTCGTGTCGGTGAGGGCTGCGACCAGGCCGGCCTCGGGGTCGGCCTGGGTGTCGGCGAGTGCGGCGTCCAGATGGCCGCTGTCGACGGCCCGCCGGATGTCGCCGAAGTACGTGAGGGGTCGGCCCGGCGCCCAGGTGCCGGTGCGATAGCGGGGCAGGACGGCCAGGAGCAGCGCGAAGAGCGAGACGGCGAGGGCCAGGACCCCGGCCCACCAGAACAGGGAGCCGACCGTGGAGAGCGCGTCCGGGGTCCAGCCGCGTCCGGCGAGCAGGCCGCTGAACACACCGGCGGTCATACCGAGCGCGGCGACGAGGACGGCGGCCTTGCTGTCGGCGCGGGCTATCTCGGTGCGCTGGTCGGTGAGGAGGCGTTCGCAGAGGTGGATGCGGGCGGGTGGCGGCGTCGCGGGTGTGGGCTCGGGCCGGGGCACGGGGGCGGGCGCAGGTGTGGGGTCGACCGGCGTCATGGACCGGTGCCCTCCTGCGCGCCGTCGTCGGCCTGTGCGTCGGCACTGGTCTGAGGTGCGCCACTGGTCTGCGGCGCGTCAGACACGTACGGGGTGCTGCCGTAGCCGGGCGGCGGCTGCCATGGAGCCGTGGCAGCCGCGGGCGGCATCGTCGGCGCAGGCGGCACCTGCCCGGTGGGCGGCGCGGGCATCGGCGGCGTCATGGGCGGTGGGGGAGGCGGTGCGTACGGCGTCTGCTCGTAGGGCGCCGACGGGGACGCGTACGGCGTCTGCGGATATGCGTACGGCGGTGTCCGGGGTGGTGCGCCCGCCGATGCCTGCGGCTCCGAAGGGGTCTGTGCCTCCGGGGCGGCCGGTGTGTGCGGGGTCCGCGGTGCCGAGGCGGCGTGATCCCTCGGCGCCGGGAGCTGGGGCGGGGTCTGCGGGACGCCCGGCAGGCGCTGGTTGAGGATGTCGCTGACCGTGCGCAGGGCCAGCTGCTTGGGACCCTCCATTTCAAACTTCTCCGCGTTCTCGCCGCCGAGCAGTTCCTTCACGAGGTCCATCTGGGCCTGGATCATGCGGAGCTGGTCCTCGCGCATGCTGTTCATGACGAGCCGCGAGTCCTCCGGGTGCCGGGCGAGGTGCAGCGCCCAGGCGTGCACGCCGCCCTGTGCCAGATGCCACTGGTAGAACTCGATCTTCTTCGCCTCGAGTTGCTGAAGCTCCAGCGCCTGCTGCCCCTGGAGCAGGGCCCGATCGTGCTGCCATTGCTGGTGCTGGAGGGCGAGTTCCTGCTCGGTGCGGCCGTACTCCATGGCGCGGGTGAGTTGCAGCGCGTCCTGCTGCCGGTGCCGTTGGTCCATCTCGGCGTCGACCCGCATGCCCTGCCGCGCCGTGCGGATCTGCTCGGCGGCGGAGTGGTCGATGGCCTGGAGGCGCTGCTGGTGCTCGATGTTCGCCTGGTCGCGACGCAGTCGCAGTGTCCAGGTGACCTGCAATCCGGCGGGCGCGCCGAGCGGCCCGACCACGGTGACGGCGCGCAGCAGCACCTGTTCCGCCGCCGCGCTGTCGGTGATGGCGAAGCGGCGCGTCACCGGCCGAGATGCCTGCTGGAGCTCGCTGAGCAGCATCGCGGGGACGTCCCGGATGCCGCTCGCGACGAACCGGGCCGGGTCGAGGACCTGCCACGAGACGTCCACCTCGGCGGTGAACTCGAACGCGTCGTTGTCGCTGGGCAGGGCGATCGTGTCGGTGAAGAGGTGAACGCCCATGTCCACCTCGTACACGGCCGTGTAGCGGCGTCCCGCGATCTCGCTCCGGGTGGGGCGCCTGGGCGGCAGGTAGGCCTCGTACCCGCTCTTGGGGGTGGCGAAGACCAGGGCGTGGTCGATGCGGACCACATGCTTGAGGGACGTCTCGAAGCGGGACAACTGCCGCACGGTGAGCACGGGATCAATCAGCCGGGTATGCCGGTCCGCGGGCTGCTGCCACTCGGGTGGGCGGTGGAAGCCGGGCATGGTGGGTGCTTCTCCTAGGGACAGTGCCGGCCCGTGCGGGCGGGCGGTCAGCGGGTCGGAAGGGTGGTGAGCAGCCGGTCCGCGACGCGGGGCGGTGGGTTGCCGTCCTCGCCGGGCATCGTGCGCAGCAGGTGGCTGAGGCGGGCGTACTCGGTGGGCGTGGTGACGAGGTTCGGCAGGAGCGCGGCGAGCGCCCATTCCGTGGTCGTCGAACGGTCGGCCACGAGCACCCATTCGCGCAGGACGTCGAGGGCCTGCCGGGTGGTGTGCGGGTCGCCGAGGGCCTCGCGCCACAGGTGGGCGACGCCATTCGCGGACGGTGGGTCCCCGGTGCTCGCCCGGGAGTACCAGCCGAGGACCAGCGGTGTCCCGTGGCATTCGTCGTCCTCGGTACGGCGGCACGCGTTGACGAAGCCGCTGAGCGTCAGGTCGCGCACGGGCCGGTCGTCGTCCAGGTGGGTGCGTAGCTCGGCGAGGACCTGCGGGGCGGCGGCGGACAGCAGGAGCAGTTCGACGGCCCCGGCGAGTTCGTCGGCCATCTCCAGGTCGAAGTCGTCCGGGGTGGAGAGGCCGGCGTGCAGCCTGCGGACGGCTCCGCGCAGCGCGGCGAGGGCCTGTCCGGGCCGCTCCGGGCCGATCAGCGCGTAGGCCCGTACCGCCACCCAGCGCAGCCGCCGGTCCTCCTCGTCACGGGACCAGACGTCGAGGATGCGCGGGACGTTGGGCGTGCCGACGGCGTGGGCGAAGGTGAGCGAGTTGACGGCGACCTGCCGGTGCCGGAACCGGTTGGACCGCGCCCACGGCTCGATGACCAGGGCCATCGCTGACGGCAGGTCGGTGCGGGCCAGGACGGCGACGGTGGACGCGGCGCGGGTGCGGACCAGGGGCCGGCCGTCCTCGGCGAGGCGGCGCAGCCACTCGATGAGCGCAGGACGCGCGGAAGGGTGACCGGTCCACACCTCGCGCAGCAGGACCAGCGAGACGCGTTCGTCGAGGAACGCCGCCTTGGTCTGGGTGACCGGTCCCCACTCGGTGTTCTCGTCCTCCTCGTACCGCTGGGCGCGGGCGAGCTGGAGGCGTTTGCCGATGTGGGTGCCGAAGATGGGGATGTCGGGGGCGAGTTTGCTGTTCTGCGTCTTCTGCAGGAACTCGTAGAGCAGGTCGCCGAGTTCCGCGGTGAGCGCGTACGGGCCGCCGTCGAACGCGGCGAGTGCCACGAGGAACGCCTTGTCGCGCAGGTGGACGGTGTTCTCGTCCTCCTCGAACCACTCCTGGACCTGGTTCTCCAGGGACGCCAGGGAGAACTGCGCGACCTCGTCCTCGGTGACCTGCCCGAGGGAGTACCGGACGAGCAGGTGGGCGAAGGCGGCGATCTCGCGCAGCTGGTGGCCGCGTGCCAGGAACTCCTTGACGTCCGGCATCCCGAGCAGCCGGCCTGCCGTCGCCTCGTCGGTACGGGCGCCCAGATGCGCGGCGAGTACCTCTTCGGCGGCGGGCGGCTTCCAGTCGGCGGGCTGCACGTCCTCCAGCACGGCGGTGGGGCCGACGGTGACGACGAGGTAGGCGTCCTGCTCGGTGAGGCGGTCCCGGACGGCCAGCAGGTGCGGTTCGCGCAGCGGGTTGCCGCGCCGGGTCACCAGGTCGCACAGCACATGTCCGCGGGGCCGCGCGGCGTCGTCGTCGGCGCCGCCGGTGAACCGGTCGGCGAGCGCGCCGGGCGTGGTCTCGCGGTCCAGTGCGTGCAGGGAGGTGACGCCGAGCCGGTGCAGCAGCATCAGGGCGGCGGTGCGGCGGCCGGTGAAGCGGGCGCCGGACAGCACCAGGACGCGTTCGTGGCGCAGCCTCTCCAGCAGGCTCCCGAACTCCGTGTCGTCGGTGACGAAGGACCTGGCCAGCCGGTCCAGCGTCGTGCGCGGGATCTCGCCCGAGATGGCCGTGGTGGAGAACCCGGAGAAAGTCCAGTTGTGGACCGTCTTGCTGCCCATGATCACGTCGCCGGTGACCCTGGCCCCGGCGGCGATATTGGTGTCGCCGCCGCCGAAACTGCCGCCGAAGTCCACGGACCCGCCGCGCACGTTCATCGTGCGAGGGCTGTGGTCGACCAGGTCGCGCCGGGCGGCCCAGGCCTTCTGGGTCTGCTCGGGCTCCTCCGCGTCCTCGGCACCGCCCTTCTTGGTCTCGTCCGCCGCGGCATCGCCCGCGTCGGGCGCGGTTCCGGACCCGCCGGGCGGCGCCGTCGAACCCGCCTCCTGTTGGTCCTGGACGGTCACGACCGTTCACCCCGGTCCTGGTCGCCCAGGATGATGTTGGTGTCGCCGCCGCCGAAGCTGCCGCCGAAACTGACCGCACCGCCACTGACGTTGAAGACATGGCCCGACGCCGGGGTTCCCCGTGATCCCGCCGATGCCGGGCCGCCCGTGGGGACCCCGTGGCACTGCGGCGCCGGACGGTCCCCCGATCCGCCCGGCGCCTGCTCCGTTCCCCCGGAACAGTGGTTCTCCGGGTCGGCCGCTGCCGGCAGCGGCCCGTGCAGCCACGCCCGCAGCGGGCCGTTCTTGCTGTCCAGCGTCACCGGGTGGAACTCGGACGCCGGTACGCCGGGGTGGTCGTGCCGGACGACACCCTGGTACAGGGCGTCCGACACGCACAGCGCCAAGTCGTCGGGGCGCTCCCGCAGCGCCGCGCGCAGCAGGTCCGCGTCCAGCAGCCGGCACGCCCGGTTCAGGTCGGAGCCGACCCAGCCGCCCTGGAGGTCCACGGCGACCCAGCCGGTGGCGACGACGCCGCGCAGCCGGATCTGCGCCGAGCGGGAGGCCATGCGGTTGATCTGCCGCAGCTGTGCCGGTACCTCGGTGAGCAGGGCCCGCAGCAGTGCCGTGACCGGGGCGTTCGCGTCGATCAGCTCCATTACGGCGTCACCGCGGTCCGCGCGCAGGCGCAGGGTCTCGTCGATGCCCGCGCTCTCCAGGGCGCGGTCGGTGATGTCGTAGAGCATGCGCCGCAGATAGGCCTGCTCGACGTCGTCGCGGTCGCTGAACCTCTCGATGTCCAGCAGCAGGATCGTACGGCTCACGGGATCGGTCATGGTCGCCCTTCGAACGGTGGGGTGCCGTGCAGGGCAGCAGCGTGACCGGAGTGCGGAGCGGGGCGTGAGGGCGCATGACCCATTCGAAGTGTGAAAGCGTGCACAGAAGCGCGAGTCCCGCTCCGCCGCAACGACGACTGGGCCACGCGGCAAGGAGTACGGGTGTTCCCCGCTACGCCTTGCCGGGCCGGCACGACCGCGCCGACCCGTCCGCCGCGCGCGGCGGACGCGGTGGTGAGGGGACGCCCGGCACCGGCTGTTCCGTGGCCGCGATGAGGCGCAGCAGGTCGGGCCGGAGGATGATCAGGGCGCGGCGGCCCGTGGCGACGGCCTCCTTCTCGCGCAGCTCCCGCAGCAGGCGCTGCACCATCTCGCGGGAGGCACCCACCGAGCCCGCCAACTCCTGCTTGCTGAGCGGCACGACCAGCTCAATGCCCTCGGCGGTGCGGCGGCCGTGGGTGCGGGCGAGATCCAGGAGCAGCACGGCGAAGCGCTGCCGCACGTTCATCGAGGCGAACTCCAGGCGCCGCCGGTCGGCCGCGCGGGTCCGGTCCGCGGTGAGACCCAGCAGGGCGAAGGACACGGCGGGGGAGCGGCTCAGGAAGTCCTTGAAGCGGGAGTGCTCCAGCGCGACCGCCCGCACCGGCTCCAGAGCGGTGACGGTCGCCGAGCGGGGCCGTCCGGTCAGCGCGGCGGACTCGCCGACGATGTCGCCGGGGCCGCGCAGCGCGAGCAGCGCCTCGTATCCGCTGGCGGCCGCGGCCGTGACCTTGGTCCAGCCCTCCACCAGGAACAGCACGTGCGCCGACGGTTCGCTCTGGTGCAGCAGGACGACGCGGGCCGCGAAGTTCAGCTCCCGGCCCAGTGACAGCAGTGCTGTACGGTCCGGGCTCTCCAGCCGGGCCAGGAACGGCACCCGGTCCTCAAGACCCCCGTCGTCCGGTGAGTGCGGCGCCGGCCTCATCAGGTTGACCCCCCGTTCGTCGCAGTGGACGGATCAACGTACTGAACGGCTCGGCCGTCGGCGGGGTACAGGGCGCGATTCGGCCAATCCGGGGCGCGGGGTGCCCGCGGGGTCCGCCATTGGTGCCGCGTTCCATTTGTTTTGACCGAAGTCCTTGCGGTAGGTACGCTCAGACCTTGTGCCTGGGGTGTGCCCTGGCCCTCGTGCGTGCCTGTGAACCGCACAGGGTCCGAGAGCGGCCACCGTAATCTGCGCCCTTTCCGTCCCAGCGGCGGGAGTCTGCCGGATTCGACACACCCGACCGCGTGGGTCGGTGACGTTCCAGGTTAGCTGTACCCATCGGCACACAGAAACCGGAGAAGTAGTGCCTACGATCCAGCAGCTGGTCCGCAAGGGCCGGCAGGACAAGGTCGAGAAGAACAAGACGCCCGCGCTCGAGGGTTCCCCTCAGCGCCGTGGCGTCTGCACGCGTGTGTTCACGACCACCCCGAAGAAGCCGAACTCGGCCCTGCGTAAGGTCGCGCGTGTGCGTCTGACCAGCGGGATCGAGGTCACCGCTTACATTCCGGGTGAGGGACACAACCTGCAGGAGCACTCCATCGTGCTCGTGCGCGGCGGCCGTGTGAAGGACCTGCCGGGTGTTCGCTACAAGATCATCCGCGGTTCGCTTGACACCCAGGGTGTGAAGAACCGCAAGCAGGCTCGCAGCCGTTACGGCGCCAAGAAGGAGAAGTAAGAATGCCTCGTAAGGGCCCCGCCCCGAAGCGCCCGGTCATCATCGACCCGGTCTACGGTTCTCCTCTGGTGACCTCCCTCATCAACAAGGTGCTGCTGAACGGCAAGCGCTCCACCGCCGAGCGCATCGTCTACGGCGCCATGGAGGGCCTGCGCGAGAAGACCGGCAACGACCCGGTCATCACGCTGAAGCGCGCTCTTGAGAACATCAAGCCGACCCTCGAGGTCAAGTCCCGCCGTGTCGGTGGTGCCACCTACCAGGTCCCGGTCGAGGTCAAGCCCGGCCGTGCCAACACGCTGGCGCTGCGCTGGCTGGTCGGTTACTCCCGCGCCCGCCGCGAGAAGACCATGACCGAGCGTCTGCTCAACGAGCTCCTCGACGCCTCCAACGGCCTCGGTGCCGCTGTGAAGAAGCGCGAGGACACGCACAAGATGGCCGAGTCCAACAAGGCCTTCGCGCACTACCGCTGGTAGTCGCAGACCCCATCGAGACCGAGAGAAGACGAAAGCCTTATGGCTACCACTTCGCTTGACCTGGCCAAGGTGCGCAACATCGGCATCATGGCCCACATCGACGCGGGCAAGACGACCACCACCGAGCGGATCCTGTTCTACACCGGCGTCTCGTACAAGATCGGTGAGGTCCACGACGGCGCTGCCACCATGGACTGGATGGAGCAGGAGCAGGAGCGTGGCATCACGATCACCTCTGCTGCCACCACCTGTCACTGGTCGCTGGAAGACGTCGACCACACCATCAACATCATCGACACGCCGGGTCACGTCGACTTCACCGTTGAGGTGGAGCGCTCCCTGCGCGTGCTCGACGGTGCCGTGACGGTGTTCGACGGCGTCGCCGGCGTGGAGCCCCAGTCCGAGACGGTGTGGCGTCAGGCGGACCGCTACGGCGTTCCGCGCATCTGCTTCGTCAACAAGCTCGACCGGACCGGCGCCGAGTTCCACCGCTGCGTCGACATGATCAGCGACCGCCTGGGCGCGCAGCCGCTCGTCATGCAGCTGCCGATCGGCGCCGAGGCCGACTTCAAGGGCGTCATCGACCTCGTGACGATGAAGGCCCTGGTCTGGTCCGCCGAGGCCACCAAGGGCGAGATGTACGACGTCGTCGACATCCCGGACACGCACGCCGAGGCCGCCGAGGAGTACCGCGGCAAGCTGCTGGAGGCCGTGGCCGAGAACGACGAGGAGCTGATGGAGCTGTACCTGGAGGGCACCGAGCCCTCCGTGGAGCAGCTGTACGCGGCGATCCGTCGTATCACCATCGCGTCCGGCAAGGGCGGCGGCACGACCGTCACCCCGGTGTTCTGCGGCACCGCGTTCAAGAACAAGGGCGTTCAGCCCCTGCTCGACGCGGTCGTGCGCTACCTGCCGTCGCCGGTCGACATCGAGGCCATCGAGGGCCACGACGTCAAGGACCCGGAGACGGTCATCCGGCGCAAGCCGTCGGACGACGAGCCCCTCGCCGCGCTCGCGTTCAAGATCATGAGCGACCCGCACCTGGGCAAGCTCACCTTCGTCCGCGTGTACTCCGGCCGTCTGGAGTCCGGCACCCAGGTGCTGAACTCCGTGAAGGGCAAGAAGGAGCGCATCGGCAAGATCTACCGCATGCACGCCAACAAGCGTGAGGAGATCGAGTCGGTGGGCGCCGGTGACATCGTCGCCGTCATGGGCCTGAAGCAGACCACCACCGGTGAGACGCTGTCCGACGACAAGTCGCCGGTGATCCTGGAGTCCATGGACTTCCCGGCGCCGGTCATCCAGGTCGCCATCGAGCCCAAGTCGAAGGGCGACCAGGAGAAGCTCGGCGTCGCGATCCAGCGCCTGGCCGAGGAGGACCCGTCCTTCCAGGTTCACTCGGACGAGGAGACCGGCCAGACCATCATCGGTGGTATGGGCGAGCTGCACCTCGAGGTGCTGGTCGACCGTATGCGCCGTGAGTTCAAGGTCGAGGCCAACGTCGGTAAGCCTCAGGTCGCGTACCGTGAGACGATCCGCAAGTCGGTCGAGAAGGTCGAGTTCACCCACAAGAAGCAGACGGGTGGTACCGGCCAGTTCGCTCGCGTCATCATCGCGATCGAGCCGATCGAGGGCGGCGACGCCTCGTACGAGTTCGTCAACAAGGTCACCGGTGGTCGTATCCCGAAGGAGTACATCCCTTCGGTCGACGCCGGCTGCCAGGAGGCCATGCAGTTCGGCATCCTCGCCGGTTACGAGATGACCGGTGTGCGTGTGACGCTGCTCGACGGTGCCTACCACGAGGTGGACTCCTCCGAGCTCGCGTTCAAGATCGCCGGCTCGCAGGCCTTCAAGGAGGCCGCGCGCAAGGCTTCGCCGGTGCTCCTCGAGCCGATGATGGCCGTGGAGGTCACCACGCCCGAGGACTACATGGGTGACGTCATC
Source organism: Streptomyces sp. NPDC051207 (assembly GCF_040682395.1). NCBI lineage: Bacteria > Bacillati > Actinomycetota > Actinomycetes > Kitasatosporales > Streptomycetaceae > Streptomyces > Streptomyces sp. NPDC051207. The sequence goes on from NZ_JBFBAX010000005.1 coordinate 177,759, forward strand.
GGCGACATCAACTCCCGCCGTGGCCAGATCCAGGCCATGGAGGAGCGGGCGGGTGCCCGCGTCGTGAAGGGCCTCGTGCCCCTGTCGGAGATGTTCGGCTACGTCGGCGACCTCCGCAGCAAGACGTCGGGTCGCGCAAGCTACTCGATGCAGTTCGACTCCTACGCCGAGGTTCCGCGGAACGTCGCCGAGGAGATCATCGCGAAGGCCAAGGGCGAGTAACGGACCGCGCGTCCACGCCGTAGGCTTGACCCCGGAGCCTGCAGGGGGCGTTTCACCGCGAACTCGGTGAAACGCCCCGGGCCCGGGCATTCCAGCAAAGATCACCTGGCGCCGATGAGTAAGGCGTACAGAACCACTCCACAGGAGGACCCCAGTGGCGAAGGCGAAGTTCGAGCGGACTAAGCCGCACGTCAACATCGGCACCATCGGTCACATCGACCACGGTAAGACGACCCTCACGGCCGCCATTACCAAGGTGCTGCACGACAAGTACCCGGACCTGAACGAGGCCTCGGCCTTCGACCAGATCGACAAGGCTCCTGAGGAGCGTCAGCGCGGTATCACCATCTCCATCGCGCACGTCGAGTACCAGACGGAGGCGCGTCACTACGCCCACGTCGACTGCCCGGGTCACGCGGACTACATCAAGAACATGATCACCGGTGCCGCCCAGATGGACGGTGCCATCCTCGTGGTCGCCGCCACCGACGGCCCCATGCCGCAGACCAAGGAGCACGTGCTCCTGGCCCGCCAGGTCGGCGTTCCGTACATCGTCGTCGCCCTGAACAAGGCCGACATGGTGGACGACGAGGAGATCCTGGAGCTCGTCGAGCTCGAGGTGCGTGAGCTCCTCTCCGAGTACGAGTTCCCGGGCGACGACGTTCCGGTCGTCAAGGTCTCGGCGCTCAAGGCGCTCGAGGGCGACCCGGAGTGGGCCGAGTCGGTCATGAACCTCATGAACGCCGTCGACGAGTCCATCCCGCAGCCGGAGCGCGACGTCGACAAGCCGTTCCTCATGCCGATCGAGGACGTCTTCACGATCACCGGTCGCGGTACGGTCGTCACCGGCCGTATCGAGCGTGGTGTCCTGAAGGTCAACGAGACCGTGGACATCATCGGCATCAAGACCGAGAAGACCACCACCACGGTCACCGGCATCGAGATGTTCCGCAAGCTGCTCGACGAGGGCCAGGCCGGTGAGAACGTCGGTCTGCTCCTCCGTGGCATCAAGCGCGAGGACGTCGAGCGCGGCCAGGTCATCATCAAGCCCGGTTCGGTCACGCCGCACACCGAGTTCGAGGCCCAGGCCTACATCCTGTCCAAGGACGAGGGTGGCCGCCACACGCCGTTCTTCAACAACTACCGTCCGCAGTTCTACTTCCGTACGACGGACGTGACCGGCGTGGTGACCCTCCCCGAGGGCACCGAGATGGTCATGCCGGGTGACAACACCGAGATGAAGGTGGAGCTCATCCAGCCCGTCGCCATGGAAGAGGGCCTGAAGTTCGCCATCCGTGAGGGTGGCCGGACCGTGGGCGCCGGCCAGGTCACCAAGATCACCAAGTGAGCTTGCTGATCTGACCTGGTGGCTCGCAGCGAGCACCGGGAAGGGCCCGCACGACTTCGGTCGTGCGGGCCCTTTCGCGTGCCGGGCTCCGCGAGCGGTGTCCGTGCCGGTGTCCAGGGCCGGACATGCGGAGGGCCCGGCGGCCGGTTGTCCGGACCGCCGGGCCCCGCACCCCCCTCAGCGGGTCAGACGCGCTGCCAGAGCGCCGGGGCGTTCGGGGGCTCCCAGCCGGGCTGGGCCTGGTGTGCCTGGAGGCACCGGTAGGTGGCACCGCCGTACGTCACCTGGGCGCCCGTCTGGTAGACGGTGCCGGCCGCCCAGGTGCCGCCGCCGGGCTCACCGGGCTCGCCGGGGCCGCTCGTGGTGGTCTTGAGGGTGAGGCCGTAGGTCTGCAGCAGTGGGTTGAGCGGCTGGAAGTACGTCGTGCCGCCCGTCGAGCAGTTGCCCGAGCCGCCCGAGGTGACGCCCTGGGCCTGGCTGCCGGAGATGTAGGAGCCGCCGGAGTCGCCGGGCTCGGCGCACACGCTGGTGCGGGTGACGCCGTAGATGGTGCCCTCGGGGTAGGTGACGCTGGTGTTGTGCTGCTGGATCGTGCCGCAGTGCCAGCCGGTCGTGGAGCCCGAGCGGCACACGGACGAGCCGACCGGGGCCTGTGTGGAGCCGGTGACCTGGACGTTCTGGCCGCCGGCGCCCTTCACGTACGGCGTGGCCGTCCAGTTGGTGTTGGTGGCCACCCAGGCCATGTCGTTGCCCGGGAAGGTGGAGCCCTGGAAGGTGCCCTGGGCGACGCGGTTGTAGCCGGTCGTGCCGGTGCCGACCCGGCCGCAGTGTCCGGCCGTGGCGAAGCCCTGCTGGGTGCCGCGCGTGACCGGGAAACCGACCGAGCAGCGGCCGCTGTTGTTCATGTAGTACGCGTCGCCGCCCCGCAGGTCGTAGAGCGGGCGCGGCTGCTCTGCCGATTTCTCGACGCGGGCGAGGGAGCGGTCGACGCCGGCGGCCTTCAGCAGGGCGTGGGCGGCGGCGGGCTCGGCGGCCTCGACGACCAGGGCGTTCGTGCGGACGTCGACGTACCAGACGGGGGAGGCGCCGGTCGCGCGGTGGGCTGCCGCCCGGTCGACGCGGGCCTTGGCGGCGTCGAGTGCGGCAAGCGGACGGCGTACGACGGCGGCCACGGCGCCCTGCGCCTCGATGACCGGTGTGTCGGCGGCGTCGGTGGTCGCCACGGTCAGCGCGCCGGACTCGGCGCCCCGCACCCAGGCGCCCGCGAAGTCGGCGCCCAGCGCGGCGCGCAGCCGCCCGGCGGTGGCGCCGGCCTCGGCCTCGTTGGCCAGGCGGCGCTGAGCCTGCCGCCGGTCGAGGCCGAGGTCGCGCTGCATGGCGTGGAGCAGGGCGGGAGGGGCGTCCGCGGTGCGGAGGGTCTGGGCGGCGGACGCGGGGGAGGCCGAGGGGGTGTCGGTGGCGGCCGCCGCGCCCGTGTCGCTCAGGCCCGTGAAGAGCAGGGCGCCGGTGGCCGCCAGGGCGGCGCACAGGGCTCTGCTGTGACGCTGGAGCATGGGGGTCTCCTCGGTTTCGGTGGGGAAGCTCCGTGGGGAGGTGCCGAAACCGTAGGGAGGGCCGGTGCGGCGGGGTAAGCCGTCAGCCGACCCCCCTCCTCGGTGTTATGGAAGGGGGCGGGCGCTCTCCGGTGGTGTGGGACGCGGTGGGCGGCCGCGGGCCGGCGGCTTGTGGAACCCGGCCGCCGGGCGGGTGCGAGGCGGTCTACGGGATCCGGCCGCCGGGCCCGTGGGAGACGGCTTACGGGACCCGGCCGCCGGGGCCGTGCGAGGCGAGCCAGGCGCGGTAACCGGCGCTGCGGGTCGCCGCGGCGGCGTGGGCGTCGCGGGCCTGCGCGAGCACGGTCGCCGCGAGGTCCGGCGGCTGCGACGCGGGGTGCAGGCCGAGCAGATGCCGCCACAGCAGCGGCGTACCGGCGAGCGGGCGGGTGGTGACGCCGGGGGTGGTGGGGAACGTGGCCCGGCACAGGCCGACCGCGCGGCCGACCTGCACGAGGTGGACGAGGGAGGCGGTGTCCGTCTCGTACATGCGCCGCGGGGCGAAACCGGCGCGGGCGCAGGCGGCGGTGAAGCAGTCGCCGAAACAGCCGTCGCCGGGGACGCAGGCCCACGCGTCGTCGGCGAGCTTGCCGAGGTCGACGTCGGCGCGGTGGGCGAGGTGGTGGCCGTCCGGGAGCATGACGAACACCGGGTCGACGGCGATCTCCTGCCATACGAGGTGGGGGGCGCCCGGTGGGGTGGCGGAGCCGCAGGTCCCGGCGAGCGCGAAGTCGAGGGTGCCGTCGGTGAGTTGCCCGGCGAGCTGCCGCTCGGACCAGGACGCCGAGGTGGTGACGGCGACGCCCGGCACGGCTCCGGCGAGCCGGTCGACGAGGGCGCCGAGCAGCGGGCCGTGGGTGCCGCCGATCCGCAGGCGCTGCTTCGCGTACCGGTCGCGTGCGAAACGGTTGGCCTCCTGCTGGAGTTCGGTCACCGCGGGCAGCACGACCCGGGTGCGCTCCAGCACGAGCTCGCCGAGCGGGGTGGCCCGTACGCCGTGCCGCCCGCGCTCGAACAGCGCGCCGCCCAGGGCCCGTTCGATGCGCCTGAGCTGGGCACTCAGCGCGGGCTGGGTCAGCCCCAGCCGGACCGCCGCCCTGGTGAGACTGCCCGCGTCGGCAATCGCCCGGATCGTCTTCAGATGCCGCAGTTCCAGCTCCATAGAGGGGAGCTTGCGGCGCGGTGGGGGCGGGGGCAAGGGGTTGGTACGGACCTGTGGCGGAGAGGCCCACGGCCACCAGGTTCCTCCGGGCGGAATGTCCTGCTCCGGCCGGGCCGCGGCGCCGCCCGCCAGGTGGGCCAGGTCGCAGGCCTACAGGAGCAGGGCAGTTGGGAGGCGCTAGCCGCAGCTCAGCGGGTGATGTTCACCCGCCCGAGCGAGCGGCAGTCCAGCTCCGTCACGGCCGCTCGGCGTTCGATCTCCTGCACGGGTATTGACCTCTGGCTCGGTGGGCCTTTAGCTTCCGTCATCCCCAAATGTTTCGGACAGCGTTTCGAAACATTCGAAGAACGACGGAATGAGACTCCCCGCATGAGATCCATTCGCTTCGCCACCGTGGCCCTGGCCGCGGCCGCCCTGTCCCTGCCGCTCGTGACGGGCGTGGCCACGGCCGACCCGGCGGCCGACCAGCAGGCCGCGCCGCACTCCAACGCCCGTTTCGACAGGCTGCGCTGGGCCGCGCCCGAGGGCTTCGTGGTGGGTACCGCCGTGGCGGGCGGCGGTCACCACCTGTCGCAGGACTACCCGGACCCGTTCACGTACGACGCCGAGTACCGCAAGATCCTGGGCCGCCAGTTCAGCTCGGTGTCCCCCGAGAACCAGATGAAGTGGGACTCCATCCACCCGGAGAAGGACCGGTACGACTTCGGGCAGGCCGACGCCATCGTCGAGTTCGCCGAGAAGCACGGCCAGGTCGTGCGCGGCCACACCCTCCTGTGGCACAGCCAGAACCCGGCGTGGCTGACCCAGGGCAACTTCTCCAAGGCAGAGCTGCGCGAGATCCTGCGCGAGCACATCGCCACCGTCGTCGGCCGCTACGCCGGCCGGATCCAGCAGTGGGACGTCGCCAACGAGATCTTCGACGACCAGGGCAAGCTGCGGACGACCGACAACATCTGGATCCGCGAGCTCGGCCCGGGCATCGTCGCGGACGCCTTCCGCTGGGCGCACGAGGCCGACCCGAAGGCGAAGCTGTTCTTCAACGACTACAACGTGGAGAGCGTCAACGCCAAGAGCAACAGCTACTACACGCTGGTCCAGCAACTGCTCGCACAGGGCGTTCCCGTGCACGGCTTCTCCGTGCAGGCCCACCTGAGCACGCGCTACGGCTTCCCGGGCGACCTGGAGAACAACCTGCGCCGCTTCGACGCGCTGGGCCTGGAGACCGCGGTCACCGAGCTGGACGTCCGCATGGACCTGCCGGAGAGCGGCGTCCCGACCGCCGAGATGGAGAGGAAGCAGGCCGACTACTACCAGCGCGCCCTGTCGGCGTGCCTGGCCGTGGACGGCTGCAACTCCTTCACGATCTGGGGCTTCACCGACAAGTACTCGTGGGTGCCGGTGTTCTTCGAGGGCGAGGGCTTCGCCAACGTCATGACCGACGACTACACCCGCAAGCCGGCGTTCTACGCCCTGCGGGACACCCTGAAGGCGGCCCGCCAGGGCTGAGTCCGCCGCTTGTCGGCGCCCTTTCACGCCCCGGGCGGAGACGGTCCCGGCCGTCTCCGCCCGGGGCGTCAGGGTCTGCCCGGCCGGAGTCGGCCGCCCCGCCCCCGCCGCACCGTGTTTGACCTTCGTCACGCCCGGGGTATTCTCTCCGGCTCGATTGGCGTCCGCGGTGCCCCATATGGCAGACTGTCCGAGTTGCTCGGTCGAGCGTTGATGCTGCGCGCCTCCCGCCGGGAGGACCGGAAGCGAGTCCCACAGTACTCGTCGCCCCTGATCAGGGGCGGACGTACGGGAATCTTTCGGGAAGCGTTGGCGCGGCGCCGGCCAGGCACCCGGTGGGCCTTTCGCCTCCGGCGTGCGGTTCCGGAAGGGCCGTGTGCAATCCCGCGGGGATGTTCGATCAAGGGACATCTGTGTCAGCGAGAGTGCGACACGCCCGACCGCGTGGGTCGGAGAACGAAGAGTGGAACACCGGGTTCCAGAGCTGTAGAGAGACAGGACTACTGAGTAGCCATGGCGGGACAGAAGATCCGCATCCGGCTCAAGGCCTACGACCACGAGGTCATCGACAGCTCGGCGAAGAAGATCGTCGAGACGGTGACGCGTACTGGTGCGTCGGTCGCGGGCCCGGTGCCGCTGCCCACTGAGAAGAACGTGTACTGCGTCATCAAGTCGCCGCACAAGTACAAGGACTCGCGCGAGCACTTCGAGATGCGCACGCACAAGCGCCTGATCGACATCCTCGACCCGACTCCCAAGACCGTTGACTCTCTGATGCGACTCGACCTCCCGGCCGGTGTCGACATCGAGATCAAGCTCTGAGGCCGGTGATCTGAGAATGGCTAAGCAGATCAAGGGCATCCTGGGCGAGAAGCTCGGCATGACGCAGGTGTGGGACGAGAACAACCGTGTCGTCCCGGTCACCGTCGTCAAGGCCGGCCCCAACGTCGTGACCCAGGTCCGCACGAACGATGTCGACGGCTACGAGTCCGTCCAGATCGCTTTCGGCGAGATCGACCCGCGCAAGGTGAACAAGCCCCTCAAGGGCCACTTCGCCAAGGCCGACGTCACCCCCCGTCGCCACCTCGTCGAGATCCGCACGTCGGACGCCTCCGAGTACACGCTCGGCCAGGAGATCACCGCTGAGGTGTTCGAGGCCGGCGTCAAGGTCGACGTGACCGGCAAGAGCAAGGGCAAGGGCTTCGCCGGTGTCATGAAGCGCCACAACTTCCGTGGCCTCGGCGCCGGACACGGCACCCAGCGCAAGCACCGCTCGCCCGGTTCCATCGGTGGCTGCGCCACCCCGGGCCGCGTGTTCAAGGGCCTCCGCATGGCGGGTCGTATGGGCAACGAGCGGGTCACCACCCAGAACCTGACCGTCCACGCCGTTGACGCGGAGAAGGGCCTGCTGCTCATCAAGGGCGCGGTTCCCGGTCCGAACGGCGGCCTCGTCCTGGTCCGCACCGCGGCCAAGGGGGCCTGAGGTAACCGATGAGCACTGTTGACATCCTTTCGCCGGCGGGCGACAAGGCCGGTACCGTCGAGCTCCCCGCGGAGATCTTCGACGTCGAGAAGGTCAGCATCCCGCTGATCCACCAGGTCGTCGTCGCACAGCTGGCTGCCGCCCGTCAGGGCACGCACAAGACCAAGACCCGTGGCGAGGTCCGCGGCGGTGGCAAGAAGCCGTACCGCCAGAAGGGCACCGGCCGCGCCCGTCAGGGCTCGACCCGCGCCCCGCAGTTCGCCGGCGGTGGCGTCGTCCACGGCCCGCAGCCGCGTGACTACTCGCAGCGGACCCCGAAGAAGATGAAGGCTGCCGCTCTGCGTCACGCCCTCACCGACCGGGCCCGTCATAACCGCATCCACGTCGTCACCGGCGTGGTCGAGGGCGAGACCCCGTCCACCAAGGCCGCCCGGTCGCTGTTCGGCAAGATCTCGGAGCGCAAGAACCTGCTCCTGGTCGTCGACCGCGCCGACGAGGCCGCGTGGCTGTCCGCCCGCAACCTGCCCCAGGTGCACATCCTGGAGCCGGGCCAGCTGAACACGTACGACGTTCTCGTCTCCGACGACGTGGTCTTCACCAAGGCCGCCTTCGAGTCCTTCGTGTCCGGCACGCCTTCTGCCGCGCGGAACAATGACACCGAAGGGAGCGAGGCCTGATGGCCATCCGTCACCCCGCTATCGCCTCCAAGGCCGCGAAGAAGGCCAAGGAAGCGCGCCTGAAGAAGGCGCGCCGCCACGCGGCCGAGGGCAAGAACACCGTCGTCACCCCGGCGAGCAAGGCGTACACGGACCCCCGTGACGTCCTGCTGAAGCCGGTCGTGTCCGAGAAGAGCTACGCGCTCATCGACGAGAACAAGTACACGTTCATCGTCGACCCGCGTGCCAACAAGACCCAGATCAAGGAGGCCGTCCAGGCGGTCTTCGAGGTCAAGGTCACCGGAGTCAACACGATCAACCGCCAGGGCAAGCGCAAGCGGACCCGCACCGGCTTCGGCCAGCGCGCGGCGACCAAGCGCGCGATCGTGACCCTCGCCGAGGGCGACCGTATCGACATCTTCGGCGGTCCGACCGCCTGACGGCGGTCCGGATCGTCCGATATCGGACGAGGACTGAGAAATGGGTATCCGCAAGTACAAGCCGACGACTCCGGGCCGTCGTGGCTCCAGCGTCGCCGACTTCGTCGAGGTCACGCGGTCCACGCCGGAGAAGTCGCTGGTCCGCCCGCTGCACAGCAAGGGCGGCCGTAACAACGCCGGTCGTGTGACCGTTCGCCACCAGGGTGGCGGACACAAGCGCGCCTACCGCGTGATCGACTTCCGTCGTCACGACAAGGACGGCGTGCCGGCGAAGGTCGCGCACATCGAATACGACCCCAACCGCACCGCGCGCATCGCGCTGCTGCACTACGCGGACGGCGAGAAGCGCTACATCCTCGCGCCGCGTGGCCTCAGCCAGGGCGACCGCGTCGAGAACGGTCCCGGGGCCGACATCAAGCCGGGCAACAACCTGGCCCTCCGCAACATCCCGGTCGGTACCACGATCCACGCGATCGAGCTCCGTCCCGGCGGCGGTGCCAAGTTCGCCCGCTCCGCCGGCACCTCGGTGCAGCTGCTGGCGAAGGAGGGCACCATGGCCCACCTCCGCATGCCGTCCGGTGAGATCCGGCTGGTCGACGTCCGCTGCCGCGCCACTGTCGGCGAGGTCGGCAACGCCGAGCAGTCCAACATCAACTGGGGCAAGGCGGGCCGCAAGCGGTGGCTGGGCGTTCGCCCGACCGTCCGTGGTGTCGTCATGAACCCGGTCGACCACCCGCACGGTGGTGGTGAGGGCCGGACCTCCGGTGGCCGCCACCCCGTGTCCCCGTGGGGCAAGAAGGAAGGCCGTACTCGTTCGCCCAAGAAGGCGTCGAACAAGTACATCGTCCGCCGCCGCAAGACGAACAAGAAGCGCTAAGGACGGGTTGAGATGCCTCGTAGCTTGAAGAAGGGACCCTTCGTCGACGACCACCTGATCAAGAAGGTGGACGCGCAGAACGAAGCCGGTACCAAGAACGTCATCAAGACCTGGTCCCGTCGCTCGATGATCGTCCCGGCGATGCTCGGTCACACGATCGCGGTGCACAACGGCAAGACCCACATCCCGGTGTTTGTCACCGAGTCCATGGTCGGCCACAAGCTCGGCGAGTTCTCGCCGACGCGCACCTTCCGGGGTCACGTCAAGGACGACCGGAAGTCGAAGCGCCGCTAACAGCGGGGTGGAATGACCAATGACAGACACTGAAGGGACAACCATGGAAGCCAGGGCCCAGGCGCGGTACATCCGCGTCACGCCCATGAAGGCCCGCCGCGTGGTGGACCTCATCCGTGGCATGGACGCCACGGAGGCTCAGGCGGTCCTGCGTTTCGCCCCGCAGGCCGCGAGCGTGCCGGTCGGCAAGGTGCTGGACAGCGCCATTGCCAACGCCGCGCACAACTACGACCACACCGATGTCGACAGCCTCTACATCTCCGAGGCCTACGTCGACGAGGGCCCGACCCTGAAGCGGTTCCGGCCGCGTGCCCAGGGCCGTGCCTACCGGATCCGCAAGCGGACCAGCCACATCACCGTGGTCGTCAGCAGCAAGGAAGGAACCCGGTAATGGGCCAGAAGGTAAACCCGCACGGGTTCCGGCTCGGTGTCACGACCGACTTCAAGTCGCGTTGGTACGCCGACAAGCTGTACAAGGACTACGTCAAGGAAGACGTCGCCATCCGTCGGATGATGACGTCCGGCATGGAGCGCGCCGGCATCTCGAAGGTGGAGATCGAGCGCACCCGTGACCGTGTGCGTGTGGACATCCACACCGCGCGTCCCGGCATCGTCATCGGCCGCCGCGGCGCCGAGGCCGACCGCATCCGCGGTGACCTGGAGAAGCTGACCGGCAAGCAGGTCCAGCTGAACATCCTCGAGGTCAAGAACCCGGAGACGGACGCTCAGCTGGTGGCCCAGGCCGTCGCCGAGCAGCTGTCCTCCCGCGTCTCCTTCCGCCGTGCCATGCGCAAGAGCATGCAGTCGGCGATGAAGGCCGGCGCCAAGGGCATCAAGATCCAGTGCGGTGGCCGCCTCGGTGGCGCCGAGATGTCCCGCTCGGAGTTCTACCGCGAGGGCCGCGTGCCCCTGCACACGCTCCGCGCGAACGTGGACTACGGCTTCTTCGAGGCCAAGACGACCTTCGGCCGCATCGGCGTGAAGGTCTGGATCTACAAGGGCGACGTCAAGAACATCGCCGAGGTCCGCGCCGAGAACGCCGCCGCGCGTGCGGGCAACCGCCCGGCCCGTGGTGGTGGCGCCGACCGCCCGGCCCGTGGTGGCCGCGGTGGCGGCGAGCGGCGCGGTCGCAAGCCGCAGCAGGCTCCGGCAGCCGAGGCCCCCAAGGCCGAGGCTCCCGCCGCCGCGCCGGCTGAGAGCACCGGAACGGAGGCCTGACCGACATGCTGATCCCCCGTAGGGTCAAGCACCGCAAGCAGCACCACCCCAAGCGCAACGGTATGTCCAAGGGTGGAACGCAGGTTGCGTTCGGCGAGTACGGCATCCAGGCGCTGACCCCGGCGTACGTCACGAACCGCCAGATCGAAGCGGCTCGTATCGCCATGACCCGTCACATCAAGCGTGGCGGCAAGGTCTGGATCAACATCTACCCGGACCGCCCCCTCACCAAGAAGCCGGCCGAGACCCGCATGGGTTCCGGCAAGGGCTCCCCGGAGTGGTGGGTCGCCAACGTCAAGCCCGGACGCGTGATGTTCGAGCTGTCGTACCCCAACGAGAAGATCGCCCGTGAGGCGCTGACCCGTGCGGCCCACAAGCTGCCGATGAAGTGCCGGATCGTCAAGCGCGAGGCAGGTGAAGCGTGATGTCGGCCGGTACCAAGGCGTCCGAGCTGCGCGAGCTGGGCAACGAGGAGCTTCTCGCGAAGCTCCGCGAGGCCAAGGAAGAGCTGTTCAACCTCCGCTTCCAGGCGGCGACCGGTCAGCTCGAGAACCACGGGCGGCTCAAGGCCGTCCGCAAGGACATCGCGCGGATCTACACCCTGATGCGTGAGCGCGAGCTGGGCATCGAGACGGTGGAGAGCGCCTGATGAGCGAGAGCAACGTGACTGAGCAGAACACCGAGGCACGCGGATTCCGCAAGACCCGTGAGGGTCTGGTCGTCAGCGACAAGATGGACAAGACCGTCGTCGTCGCCGTCGAGGACCGCGTCAAGCACGCGCTGTACGGCAAGGTCATCCGCCGTACCAACAAGCTCAAGGCTCACGACGAGCAGAACGCCGCGGGTGTCGGCGACCGTGTCCTCCTCATGGAGACCCGGCCGCTGTCCGCGACGAAGCGCTGGCGCGTCGTCGAAATCCTCGAGAAGGCCAAGTAATCCCTCCTAGGGGGACCCCCTAGGCATCGTTCCGCCAGGCTCGGGGCGGGCCGCCGCGACAGCGGAGCCCGCCCCGGGAACCGGCAGACAACCAGGAGATAGACGTGATCCAGCAGGAGTCGCGACTGCGTGTCGCCGACAACACTGGTGCGAAGGAGATCCTTTGCATCCGTGTGCTCGGCGGCTCCGGTCGCCGCTACGCGGGCATCGGTGACGTCATCGTCGCCACCGTCAAGGACGCGATCCCCGGTGGCAACGTGAAGAAGGGTGACGTCGTCAAGGCGGTCATCGTTCGCACCGTCAAGGAGCGCCGCCGTCCGGACGGCTCGTACATCCGCTTCGACGAGAACGCCGCCGTCATTCTGAAGAACGACGGCGACCCCCGCGGCACCCGTATCTTCGGCCCGGTGGGCCGTGAGCTGCGCGAGAAGAAGTTCATGAAGATCATCTCCCTCGCGCCGGAGGTGCTGTGAGCATGAAGATCAAGAAGGGCGACCTGGTCCAGGTCATCACCGGCAAGGACAAGGGCAAGCAGGGCAAGGTCATTGCCGCTTACCCGCGCGAGGACCGCGTCCTGGTCGAGGGTGTCAACCGGGTCAAGAAGCACACCAAGGCCGGGCCGACCGCTCGCGGTTCGCAGGCCGGCGGCATCGTCACCACCGAGGCCCCGATTCACGTGAGCAACGTTCAGCTCGTCGTGGAGAAGGACGGCCAGAAGGTCGTGACCCGCGTCGGTTACCGCTTCGACGACGAAGGCAACAAGATCCGCGTTGCCAAGCGGACGGGTGAGGACATCTGATGACGACCACCACCACTCCGCGTCTGAAGACGAAGTACCGCGAGGAGATCGCGGGCAAGCTGCTTGAGGAGTTCTCCTACGAGAACGTCATGCAGGTTCCCGGCCTCGTCAAGATCGTGGTCAACATGGGTGTGGGCGACGCCGCCCGCGACTCCAAGCTGATCGAGGGCGCCATCAAGGACCTCACCACGATCACCGGTCAGAAGCCGGCCGTCACCAAGGCCCGCAAGTCCATCGCGCAGTTCAAGCTGCGCGAGGGTCAGCCGATCGGTGCCCACGTCACGCTCCGTGGCGACCGCATGTGGGAGTTCCTCGACCGCACCCTGTCGCTCGCGCTGCCGCGCATCCGCGACTTCCGCGGCCTGTCCCCCAAGCAGTTCGACGGCCGTGGCAACTACACCTTCGGTCTCACGGAGCAGGTCATGTTCCACGAGATCGACCAGGACAAGATCGACCGTGTCCGGGGTATGGACATCACCGTGGTCACCACGGCGACCAACGACGAAGAGGGCCGCGCCCTTCTCCGTCACCTCGGCTTCCCGTTCAAGGAGGCGTGAGCGAGATGGCGAAGAAGGCTCTCATCGCGAAGGCTGCTCGCAAGCCCAAGTTCGGCGTGCGCGCGTACACCCGCTGCCAGCGCTGCGGTCGTCCGCACTCCGTCTACCGTAAGTTCGGCCTGTGCCGCGTGTGCCTTCGTGAGATGGCTCACCGTGGCGAGCTGCCGGGCGTGACCAAGAGCTCCTGGTAATCCGGTAGTTCCGGACTCCCAGGGCTCTCGGTAAGCAATGGGACGGCAGGACGCCCACCCCGCATGGCTTAGGCTTGTGGGGTTGGGCACCTGCCGTGCCGTACGACTTACTACGCCGTAGGTCCACCGCGCCGCACCCGTCCCGTCTCGGATCGGGGAGAGGGATGGCGCACCAGGAAACCCCGGCGAGAGAGGCCGAAGGCCAATTCATGACCATGACTGATCCGATCGCAGACATGCTTACGCGTCTGCGGAACGCGAACTCGGCGTACCACGACTCCGTGGCGATGCCGCACTCGAAGATCAAGTCGCACATCGCGGAGATCCTCCAGCAGGAGGGCTTCATCACGGGCTGGAAGGTCGAGGACGCCGAGGTCGGCAAGAACCTCGTCCTGGAGCTGAAGTTCGGCCCCAACCGTGAGCGCTCCATCGCGGGCATCAAGCGGATCTCCAAGCCCGGTCTCCGGGTGTACGCGAAGTCCACCAACCTGCCCAAGGTGCTGGGCGGCCTGGGCGTGGCGATCATCTCCACGTCCCACGGTCTGCTGACCGACAAGCAGGCGCAGAAGAAGGGCGTGGGTGGGGAAGTCCTCGCCTACGTCTGGTAACTCGGGAACGGAGGAGAGACAGCAATGTCGCGTATCGGCAAGCTCCCCATCCCGGTTCCCACCGGCGTGGACGTCACCATCGATGGCCGTACGGTCCAGGTGAAGGGCCCCAAGGGCACCCTGACCCACACCGTTGCCGCGCCGATCGAGATCGTTAAGGGCGAGGACGGCATTCTCAATGTCACGCGCCCCAACGACGAGCGTCAGAACAAGGCCCTCCACGGCCTGTCCCGCACGCTGGTGGCGAACATGATCACCGGTGTGACCCAGGGATACGTCAAGAAGCTCGAGATCAGCGGTGTCGGTTACCGCGTCCAGGCCAAGGGCTCCAACCTGGAGTTCTCCCTGGGCTACAGCCACCCGATCCTCATCGAGGCCCCCGAGGGCATCACCTTCAAGGTGGAGACGCCCACCCGTTTCTCGGTCGAGGGCATCGACAAGCAGAAGGTCGGCGAGGTTGCGGCCAACATCCGCAAGCTGCGCAAGCCCGACCCGTACAAGGCCAAGGGCGTCAAGTACGAGGGCGAAGTCATCCGCCGCAAGGTCGGAAAGGCGGGTAAGTAAGCCATGGCATACGGGCAGAAGATCCTCAAGGGCGACGCCTACAAGCGTGCTGCCATCAAGCGTCGCCACATCCGGATCCGCAAGAAGGTCGCGGGTACGGCTGAGCGTCCCCGTCTGGTCGTGACCCGCTCCAACCGCCACATCGTGGCGCAGGTGATCGACGACCTGAAGGGCCACACCCTGGCATCGGCGTCCACGCTGGACAGCTCGATCCGCGGTGCCGAGGGCGACAAGTCCGCGCAGGCCAAGCAGGTCGGCGCCCTGGTCGCCGAGCGCGCCAAGGCCGCCGGTGTCGAGGCAGTCGTGTTCGACCGCGGTGGCAACCAGTACGCCGGGCGCATCGCCGCTCTGGCGGACGCCGCCCGCGAAGCCGGGCTCAAGTTCTAGAGCCGCCCGTCGCGAAGCGACTGATGGTCGCTGCGTAGCTAGCGGAAACAGAGAGAGGTAATTCCAATGGCTGGACCCCAGCGCCGCGGTGGCGGTGCCGGTGGCGGCGAGCGGCGGGACCGGAAGGGCCGTGACGGCGGCGCTGCTGCCGCCGAGAAGACCGCGTACGTTGAGCGCGTAGTCGCGATCAACCGCGTCGCCAAGGTTGTGAAGGGTGGTCGTCGCTTCAGCTTCACCGCGCTGGTCGTGGTGGGCGACGGTGACGGCACCGTGGGTGTCGGATACGGCAAGGCCAAGGAGGTGCCGGCCGCCATCGCCAAGGGCGTTGAGGAGGCCAAGAAGCACTTCTTCAAGGTCCCGCGTATCCAGGGCACCATCCCGCACCCGATCCAGGGTGAGAAGGCCGCCGGCGTCGTGCTGCTCAAGCCCGCGTCGCCAGGTACCGGCGTGATCGCCGGTGGTCCGGTGCGTGCCGTGCTCGAGTGCGCCGGTATCCACGACGTGCTGTCGAAGTCGCTCGGCTCCGACAACGCCATCAACATCGTGCACGCGACCGTGGCGGCCCTGAAGGGCCTGCAGCGTCCCGAGGAGATCGCGGCCCGCCGCGGTCTGCCGCTCGAGGACGTCGCTCCCGCGGCTCTGCTGCGTGCGCGTGCCGGGGCGGGTGCGTAATCATGGCGCAGCTCAAGATCACGCAGGTCAAGTCCTACATCGGCAGCAAGCAGAACCACCGTGACACACTGCGTTCGCTTGGTCTCAAGGGGATCAACGACGTGGTCGTCAAGGAGGACCGCCCCGAGTTCCGCGGCATGGTTCGCCATGTCCGTCACCTCGTGACGGTCGAGGAGGTCGACTGATCATGGCGGAGAACAACCCGCTCAAGATCCACAACCTCCGTCCCGCCCCGGGCGCCAAGACCGCCAAGACCCGTGTGGGTCGTGGTGAGGCGTCGAAGGGTAAGACGGCCGGTCGTGGTACCAAGGGCACGAAGGCCCGCTACCAGGTTCCGGAGCGCTTCGAGGGTGGCCAGATGCCCCTCCACATGCGTCTTCCGAAGCTGAAGGGCTTCAAGAACCCGTTCAAGACCGAGTACCAGGTCGTGAACCTGGACAAGCTGGCCGCGCTCTACCCGCAGGGTGGCGAGGTCACGGTCGAGGACCTGGTCGCCAAGGGCGCCGTTCGCAAGAACAGCCTGGTGAAGGTGCTCGGTCAGGGTGAGATCTCCGTGGCGCTGCAGGTGACGGTCGACGCCGTCTCCGGCTCCGCCAAGGAGAAGATCACCGCTGCCGGCGGCACCGTCACCGAGCTCGTCTGAGCCGGCTGACCTGTTACCGGCGAAGGCCGGGAGTTCCCTTCGGGGGCTCCCGGCCTTCTGCTGTGCCCGGGGAAGGCCCTGGGCCGGCTGTACGGCGGCTGCGCACGCGTCCGGTACGTACCCGTAGGGCATGCCGACGTGGCAGCTGCCCAGAGGCGGGTGCGGGAGCGTGTCGTACGCCGGTGGGATTGTTCACGCGGGGGCGCGGAGCGCGGCGCGATGTGGCGCGCGGTGCGGGGGGCGCAATGGCGCAGAAGGCGCGGAGCGGGCGTACCGCCCCTGCCACAGTGGCCGACGAGGCGGTTTCTTACCGGTGCGGGCTCCGCGTAGGGTAGTCCGCACTGTTAGTCTCCCTGATGGCCTGTCGTCGGACAGGCCACAGGAACAGAGACATCCGTCCCTCGCACAACATACCGTCACCTCTCGCGTAGCGAACGCGGGGGTCGCAGGAGGCACCGTGCTCACCGCGTTCGCCCGGGCGTTCAAGACGCCCGACCTGCGCAAGAAGCTGCTCTTCACGCTTGGCATCATCGTCCTGTACCGGATCGGCACGCACATCCCGATCCCCGGCGTGGACTACAAGAGCGTTCAGGAGTGTGTGGACCAGGCGTCCGGCAACCAGGGCCTGTTCGGCCTGGTCAACATGTTCAGCGGCGGCGCACTGCTCCAGATCACGGTGTTCGCGCTCGGCATCATGCCGTACATCACGGCGAGCATCATCCTGCAGCTGCTGACCGTGGTCATCCCGCGCCTGGAAGCCCTCAAGAAGGAGGGCCAGTCCGGCACGGCGAAGATCACGCAGTACACGCGCTACCTGACGGTCGCGCTCGCCGTCCTGCAGGGCACCGGCCTCGTCGCCACCGCCCGCAGCGGCGCCCTCTTCCAGGGCTGCACGGTCGCCAGCCAGATCGTGCCGGACCGCGCGATCTTCACCACGATCGTCATGGTCGTCACGATGACCGCCGGTACGGCGCTGGTCATGTGGCTCGGTGAGCTGATCACCGACCGCGGCATCGGCAACGGCATGTCGATCCTGATGTTCATCTCGATCGCCGCGACCTTCCCGTCCGCCCTGTGGGCCATCAAGAAGCAGGGCGAGCTGGCGGACGGCTGGATCGAGTTCGGCACCGTCTGCGCGGTCGGCCTGGTGATGATCGGCCTCGTGGTCTTCGTGGAGCAGGCTCAGCGCCGCATTCCGGTCCAGTACGCCAAGCGCATGATCGGCCGCCGGTCCTACGGCGGCACGTCGACGTACATTCCGCTGAAGGTCAACCAGGCGGGCATCATCCCTGTGATCTTCGCCTCGTCGCTGCTCTACATCCCGGCGCTGATCGTCCAGTTCACGAACTCGACCGCGGGCTGGGCGACCTGGATCCGGTCGAACCTGGCCGACACGGCCGCGCCGGCGCACATCGCGCTGTACTTCTTCCTGATCGTCTTCTTCGCCTTCTTCTACGTGGCCATCACGTTCAACCCCGAAGAAGTCGCGGACAACATGAAGAAGTATGGTGGCTTCATCCCGGGCATCCGGGCTGGCCGACCGACCGCTGAGTACCTCAGTTACGTACTCAACCGGATCACCTGGCCGGGTTCGCTGTACTTGGGGCTTATCGCTCTCGTTCCGACAATGGCGTTGGCTGGTTTCGGGGCAAACCAGAACTTCCCCTTCGGCGGCACCAGCATCCTGATCATCGTGGGTGTGGGTCTTGAGACGGTGAAGCAGATCGAGAGCCAGCTTCAGCAGCGCAATTACGAAGGGTTCCTCCGCTGATGCGAATCGTCCTCGTCGGGCCGCCGGGTGCCGGTAAGGGAACGCAGGCCACACGGCTTGCAGAGACGCTGCGCGTACCGCACATCTCCACGGGTGACCTGTTCCGCGCCAACATCAGCCAGCAGACGGAACTCGGGAAGCTCGCGAAGTCCTACATGGACGCCGGCAATCTCGTGCCCGACGAGGTCACGATCGCGATGGCGAAGGACCGCATGGAGCAGCCGGACGCGGAGAACGGCTTCCTGCTGGACGGTTTCCCGCGCAACGTCTCGCAGGCCGAGGCGCTCGACGAGGTGCTCGAGTCCGAGGGCATCACGCTGGACGCCGTGCTCGATCTGGAGGCCCCCGAGGAGGAGGTCGTCAAGCGGATCGCCGGCCGGCGGGTGTGCCGCAACGAATCGGCGCACGTGTTCCACGTGACGTACAAGCAGCCCGCCCGGGAGGGCGTCTGCGACGTGTGCGGCGGCGAGCTGTACCAGCGCGACGACGACTCCGAGGAGACCGTGCGCAAGCGGCTGGAGGTCTACCACACGCAGACCGAGCCGATCATCGACTACTACAAGGCGCAGGGGCTGGTCGTCACCATCTCCGCGATGGGTGCGGTCGACGAGGTCACGGGGCGGGCGCTGGAGGCGCTGAAGCGCGAGGACGCGTAGTCGTTTCCCGGTACGTCTTACGACACGTGGTGCAGCCGCGGTTCCCTCACGGGGGCCGCGGCTGTGCTGTGGGGTGGGAGGGCCCGGCCCGCCGCGGGCCCCGTATCGTGGGAAGCGTTCGTTCTTCCGGTCCAGAAAGGCCGTCGTCACTCATGGTGCAGATCAAGAGCCCCGAGCAGATCGCCAAGATGCGAGAGGCGGGGCTGGTGGTCGCCGCCATCCACGCGGCCACCCGTGAGGCCGCGGTGCCCGGCGCCACCACCAAGGACCTGGACCAGGTCGCCCGCAAGGTGCTCGCCGAGCACAACGCCAAGCCGAACTTCCTCGGGTACGGCGGCTTCCCGGCGACCATCTGCACCTCCGTGAACGAGGTCGTGGTGCACGGCATCCCGTCCGACGACGTCGTCCTCAAGGACGGCGACATCATCTCCGTCGACTGCGGCGCGATCATCGACGGCTGGCACGGCGACGCCGCCTACACGGCCTTCGTGGGCTCCGGCCACGCCCCGGAGCTGGTCGAGCTCTCCCGGGTGACCGAGGAGTCGATGTGGGCGGGCATCGCGGCCATGAAGCAGGGCAACCGGCTCGTGGACATCTCCCGCGCGATCGAGACGTACATCCGCCGGCAGCCGAAGCCGGGCGGCGGCAAGTACGGCATCGTCGAGGACTACGGCGGCCACGGCATCGGCACCGAGATGCACATGGACCCGCACCTGCTGAACTACGTCGACCGCCGCCGCGGCAAGGGCCCCAAGCTGGTGCCGGGCTTCTGCCTCGCCATCGAGCCGATGGTGTCCCTCGGCACGCCGAAGACGGTCGTCCTGGAGGACGACTGGACGGTGGTCACGACCGACGGCAGCTGGTCGTCCCACTGGGAGCACTCCGTCGCGCTCACCGAGCAGGGGCCGCTGGTGCTGACCGCGCCGGACGGGGGGCGGGCGAAGCTGGCCGAGTACGGGATCACGGCCGCTCCCGATCCGGTCGGTTAAGGATCTCCGGCGTGGGGCAGACTTCCCCGATTCGTGTTTCCGGGGGCCCTGACGTAGACTGACTCGTCGGCTCTTGTGTACCCGCATGTCCGCATGGACCTCGGGGGTGCGCCAGGAGTCGATCAAGGTAGTCGATTCGAAGGGCGAAGCGTGGCCAAGAAGCAAGGTGCCATCGAGATCGAGGGCACTGTCGTCGAGTCTCTGCCGAACGCCATGTTCAAGGTCGAGCTCCAGAACGGCCACCAGGTCCTGGCACACATCAGCGGCAAGATGCGCATGCACTACATCCGCATCCTCCCTGACGACCGGGTCGTGGTGGAGCTGTCTCCGTACGACCTGACCCGTGGCCGGATCGTCTACCGCTACAAGTAGATCTTGCCCACGCCTCGCGTCAGCGGGGCCGCCGGCAACTGACCCGGAGAACCTCACCCCATGAAGGTCAAGCCGAGCGTCAAGAAGATCTGCGACAAGTGCAGGGTGATCCGCCGTCACGGCCGGGTCATGGTCATCTGCGAGAACCCGCGCCACAAGCAGCGCCAGGGCTGACGCACGACCACCCTCTGCTCTTCGCAGGGATTCGCGCGACGCGAGCTGAATTGTTCATACGCAGAACCCGAGCCGCACGGCTCGACACCCCCGGTTCGGAGGCCGGGGACCCAGTTCGTACCTGGTACGGCGGCTGGGAGCCGGTTCTGTGGAAGACCTCCGAAGATCAAACTGGAGCCATTGAATGGCACGCGTTTCCGGTGTTGACATCCCGCGCGAAAAGCGCGTGGAGATCGCCCTCACCTACGTGTTCGGCATCGGCCGGACCCTCTCGCAGCAGACGCTCGCTGCCACCGGCGTGGACCCGAACACCCGTGTTCGCGACCTCACCGAAGAGCAGCTCGTCGCGATCCGCGAGTACGTCGACAACAACATCAAGACCGAGGGTGACCTCCGTCGCGAGATCCAGGCCGACATCCGCCGCAAGGTCGAGATCGGCACCTACCAGGGTCTGCGTCACCGTCGCGGTCTGCCCGTCCGCGGTCAGCGCACCAGCACCAACGCCCGCACCCGCAAGGGCCCGCGTCGCGCCATTGCCGGCAAGAAGAAGCCGGGCAAGAAGTAGTCCGCAGCGGACACCTGTCCACGGTCTTCGCTGTAGGACCGACCACCTCCCGTAGGAGTTATAGATGCCCCCCAAGGGACGTCAGGGCGCTGCCAAGAAGGTGCGCCGCAAGGAAAAGAAGAACGTCGCTCACGGCCACGCGCACATCAAGAGCACGTTCAACAACACGATCGTCTCCATCACGGACCCGTCCGGCAACGTGATCTCCTGGGCCTCCGCCGGCCACGTCGGCTTCAAGGGCTCCCGGAAGTCCACGCCGTTCGCCGCGCAGATGGCCGCCGAGTCGGCCGCCCGCCGCGCCCAGGAGCACGGCATGCGCAAGGTCGACGTCTTCGTCAAGGGCCCGGGCTCCGGTCGTGAGACCGCGATCCGCTCCCTCCAGGCCACCGGCCTCGAGGTCGGCTCGATCCAGGACGTCACGCCGACCCCGCACAACGGCTGCCGCCCGCCGAAGCGCCGCCGCGTCTGACGCGTCGCACTTCACGGCTCAGCGGTTCCGGGCGGTACGGCTCCTCGACGGGCCTGCCGCCCGTACCCTTGCAGTACCCGCACTTCTCACGGGTGCGGTTTCCGTCGGACGTCAAATAGCGGGCGTCCACGAAAGAAGGATCTGATCCACACATGCTGATCGCTCAGCGTCCCTCGTTGACCGAAGAGGTCGTCGACGAGTTCCGCTCCCGGTTCGTGATCGAGCCGCTGGAGCCGGGCTTCGGCTACACCCTCGGCAACTCCCTCCGCCGCACCCTCCTGTCGTCGATCCCCGGTGCCGCTGTCACCAGCATCCGCATCGACGGCGTCCTGCACGAGTTCACCACCGTGCCGGGCGTCAAGGAGGACGTCACCGACCTGATCCTCAACATCAAGCAGCTGGTCGTCTCCTCGGAGCACGACGAGCCGGTCGTGATGTACCTGCGCAAGCAGGGCCCGGGTCTGGTCACCGCCGCCGACATCGCGCCCCCGGCCGGTGTCGAGGTGCACAACCCCGACCTCGTCCTCGCCACGCTCAACGGCAAGGGCAAGCTGGAGATGGAGCTGACGGTCGAGCGCGGCCGCGGTTACGTCTCCGCCGTGCAGAACAAGCAGGTGGGCCAGGAGATCGGCCGTATCCCGGTCGACTCGATCTACTCGCCGGTTCTCAAGGTCACCTACAAGGTCGAGGCGACCCGTGTCGAGCAGCGCACCGACTTCGACAAGCTGATCGTCGACGTCGAGACCAAGCAGGCCATGCGCCCGCGCGACGCCATGGCGTCCGCCGGCAAGACCCTGGTCGAGCTGTTCGGTCTGGCCCGCGAGCTCAACGTCGACGCCGAGGGCATCGACATGGGCCCGTCGCCGACGGACGCCGCGCTCGCCGCCGATCTGGCGCTGCCGATCGAGGAGCTGGAGCTCACCGTCCGGTCGTACAACTGCCTCAAGCGTGAGGGCATCCACTCCGTGGGTGAGCTCGTCGCCCGCTCCGAGGCCGACCTGCTCGACATCCGCAACTTCGGTGCGAAGTCGATCGACGAGGTCAAGGCGAAGCTGGCCGGGATGGGTCTCGCGCTCAAGGACAGCCCGCCCGGATTCGACCCGACGGCCGCCGCGGACGCCTTCGGCGCCGACGACGACGCGGACGCCGGGTTCGTGGAGACCGAGCAGTACTGATCGGTCTCCGCTGCCGGTGCGTCGTGGCCGGCCGCGCAGTCCCCCCTTCCGGGAGCGCCCCTGAGGGACGCTCCCGGATCTCTGACAGACAACCGTCTGCTCGGATACTGACCCCGGTACCTGATACGGCCGGGGCAGACACCTAGGAGAAACACCATGCCGAAGCCCACCAAGGGTGCCCGTCTGGGCGGCAGCGCCGCGCACGAGAAGCTGATGCTCGCGAACCTCGCGAAGTCGCTGTTCGAGCACGGCAGGATCACCACCACCGAGGCGAAGGCCCGCCGCCTGCGCCCGTACGCGGAGCGTCTGATCACCAAGGCGAAGAAGGGTGACCTTCACAACCGCCGCCAGGTGCTCCAGGTCATCACGGACAAGGGCATCGTCCACGCGCTCTTCACCGAGATCGGCCCGCGGTACGAGAACCGTCCGGGTGGTTACACCCGTATCACCAAGATCGGTAACCGCCGTGGCGACAACGCGCCCATGGCCGTCATCGAGCTGGTCGAGGCGCTGACGGTGCAGCAGAAGGCGGTCGGCGAGGCCGAGGCCGCGACGAAGCGCGCGGTCAAGGAAGACAGCCTCAAGAAGGACGAGTCCGCCGAGGCCACGTCCGAGGAGGCCACGTCCGACGAGGCCGCCGAGGCTCCGGCCGAGCCCGCCGCGGACGCGGCTGAGGGCAGCGCGAAGGACGCCTGACGCTTCCGCGTGGTGACGGGCCCGCTCCCTCCGGGGGGCGGGCCCCTTCGCATGCCCGGGGCGGGAGCAGAGGGCAACCCTCTGGGCGGTTCAGGGGTCAAAGGCATGCGTGCCCGACCGGACGCGCGTCTCAAGTCCCTTGCTTTTTGCGCGTGTTCCACTTGCACGGGGGTTCCAAGCTTTCTCTCGCCGCCGCGCGGCGCGCGTGAACCTCTCGCTGCACCCGGAGTCCGGTGAGCCGAGTGAGCAGGAGATCGTGCTGCGGCTCAAGGCGCCCGGCGAGCCGGTGCCGGACGAGAACGGCATCGTCTGGCCCATCCACCGGGGCTCCTACACCCTCACCGTGGACGCCCGCTCCCTGGCCGGGGCGGCGTCGGTGGACTTCTCCCGCCTCGACCCGGGTGCCGGGTGCTCCGTCGACGGGCTGGTCGCCACCTGCACCGGCTACCAGATCTACGCCGGCAGGGAGTACAACCGCCTCGGCGCCATCACCCTCGACGTGACCGACGCGAGCGCCGCGGGTGACTTCGGCACCGTCGAGATCACGGCCCAGGGCGAGGGCCTCGACTTCACCGGGCACCGCGTGGACGTGCTGGTCGGCGGTCCCGAGCTGCGGATGAAGCAGCTGGTCGAGCCCGCGGACCTGCGGGCCGGCGACACCTTCCAGGCACCGCTGGGCTTCCACAACGCCGGCGGCCACGGCGTCGTGCTGCGGATCTCCGGCTCCCGCGGCCTGTCCTTCCCGAGCACCTTCAGCAACTGCTCCTACGACCCGAGCGACCCCGCCGACCTGCACGGCTCGTCCACGGCGGTCTGCGTCTTCGACAGCGACTTCGCGGGCGGGGCGGTGTACGGGCTGAGTGCGCCCTTCCCCGTCGCGACGGCCGGCTTCGCGCTCGACGACGTGCTGCACTACACCTTCACCGCGATGCCCGTCGAGCAGGCGCGGGAACTGCTGGCCGAGGGCCACCACCAGGCGGGCGACGGGGCCGCACTGGAGCTGGTGCGGCTGCCGGACGCCGACCCGGCCGGGTACACGCGCTACGCGGAGCTGGACCTGCCGACCACGAACACCTTCGACCTCGACCTGACCGGTGAACGGCTGCGGGCCCGCAAGGGCGCCACGGTGCCGGTGGACATCGGCTTCCGGAACCACGGCCCGGCCTGGCTGGCCCTGCTGCGCTCCGGCGGCGAGCCGGTCACCTTCGCGGTGGACCTGCCGCCGGGGACCACGGCCACCTCGGTGCCCGAGGGGTGCCGGCCCGGCTGGGAGGGCTCCGAGGCCGACTACCACTGCTTCATCGGGACGCCCATCCGGGAGGACGCCTCCCGCGCCTACACCTTCGGCCTCCGTGTGGACCAGGTGATCAAGGGCGCGACCGGCCGGGCGTACTTCCCGTACACCCTGCCGCAGGAGGGCAACCCGGCGAACGACTCCGGGGAGATCGTCCTCAACCCGGCGCGCACGGCCTGACCGCACGGCGGGGCGGGCCCCTTCCCGGCAGGGGGGTGGGCCGGCCCCGCCGTGCGCGGTGAGAGGATCGGGGCGTGAGTGATGAGGTGGAGCCCGGGTTCGTACGGGTGCGGATGGACCTGTCGTACGACGGGACCGCGTTCTCCGGGTGGGCCAGGCAGGCCGGCGGGCGCCGGACCGTGCAGGGCGAGATCGAGGACGCGCTGCGGACCGTGACGCGGTCCGGGGACACGACGTACGAGCTGACGGTGGCCGGGCGGACCGACGCCGGGGTGCACGCCCGCGGGCAGGTGGCCCATGTGGACCTGCCGGCCGCGCTGTGGGCCGAGCACCGGGAGAAGCTGCTGAAGCGGCTCGCCGGGCGGCTGCCGCGCGATGTGCGGATCTGGTCGCTCACCGAGGCCCCGGCCGGGTTCAACGCCCGTTTCTCGGCGATCTGGCGGCGCTACGCCTACCGCGTCACCGACAACCCGGGCGGCGTCGATCCGCTGCTGCGGGGCCATGTCCTGTGGCACGACTGGCCGCTCGACGTCGACGCCATGAACGAGGCCGCCGAACGGCTGCTGGGGGAGCACGACTTCGCCGCCTACTGCAAGAAGCGGGACGGCGCGACGACCATCCGTACGCTCCAGGAGCTGAGCCTGGTGCGGGGCGGCGACGGCATCATCACGGCGACCGTGCGGGCCGACGCCTTCTGCCACAACATGGTGCGCTCGCTGATCGGGGCGCTGCTGTTCGTCGGCGACGGCCACCGGCCGCCCGACTGGCCGGGCAAGGTCCTCGCCGCGGGCGTACGGGACTCGGCGGTGCATGTCGTACGGCCGCACGGGCTGACGCTGGAGGAGGTCGGCTACCCGGCGGACGAGCTGCTGGCGGCGCGGAACAAGGAGGCGCGCAACAGGCGGTCGCTGCCGGGGGCACCCGCGGCCGGCTGCTGCTGAGCCCGCGGCCCGCGGGCTACTCGTCGGCCGCCGCCGACGCCTGGGCCTCGCCGCGGCGGCGGATCTGGCGGAAGGCGAACTCGGCCAGGTCGTCGCCGGACGCGAACACCTCGGTGTTCCTCTCGGTGACGTCCTTGCCGCTGGTGTAGCCGGCGATGGTGAAGTAGGCGTAGCGGCCGTAGGAGTTGGTGGTCGAGCGGCACACCGCGCCCGTGCAGAACGGCGCCACGCCACCACCCGACAGCGACCGGACGATGCTCCTGGTGTCGGCCTGCTTCTTCGCCCTCAGCGCCTGCGCCTCGGTGTCGAAGACGGCGACGCCGACGGTCACGGCCACGCCGTCGCGGGTGTAGGTGACGCGCATCAGACGGGTGCAGCCGTTCGCCGCGAGGACCTTCGGCAGGGTGCCCTGGGCTGCGGAGGAGCACGTCCGGGAGTCCGCCGTCGGGCCCTTCTTGTAGACCGTCTCGGCCATGGTCAGCTGCGTGCCCGGGAAGAGGATCTCCGGGCTGAGCGGGGCCTTGTCCTTCTTCTCGTTGGACACGAAGTCCTTCGGGTCCAACGGGGGAGGCGCCGTGGTCGGGTCGAACGACGGCGCGCCGGCGCTCTCGCTCGGGATGTCGGCCGCCGAGGGCAGCCGCGAGGCCGACTCGCCCGACGGGCCGCCGCTGCCGTTCGCCGAGACGACGGCCACCGCGACGGCAGCGCCGATCGCCACGGTGGCGAGCGCGCCACCGCCGATCATCAGCAGCCGGCGCCGCTTCTTGCGGGCCTCGGACGCCTCGGCGAGCGCCGCCCAGTCCGGGGTGTCCCCGCCGCCGCTGTTCCAGGGCTGCTGAGACTGCGGTTTCCAGGGATCCCACTGAGACTGGGGTCCCCCCTGCCCAAAGCTCATGGGGCGCATCTTAGACGGGGCGCCGGGCGCGCCGTCCGCCGTTGCGCCCCCGAGGTCGCGCGGGAAGCGGGCGGGCGGCCGTCGCGTACCCTGGGAGAGGCAGGCGCCAGGCGTCCGGCGGGATCGCTCGTTTTGACCCGTCCGGGCAGGCCCGGCTATCCTGCATGTTCGTTGTGTATTGGCTTGCTCATTCTCACGGGACGGGCCCTTACACCGGTCCACCGGGCCGATGACCAGCGACCCCATGTATGCGGTATGCGTCGCCGCCGTGCGGTCAAGGCTGTCGTGATCGTTTCGGTGACCTTGTCAGGACCATTCACTCGAAGCGAAGGCTACGAACCGTGCGTACGTACAGCCCCAAGCCCGGCGATGTGACGCGCCAGTGGCACGTCATCGACGCTCAGGACGTTGTCCTGGGCCGTCTCGCCACCACCGCCGCCACCCTTCTGCGGGGCAAGCACAAGCCGATCTACGCGCCGCACGTCGACACTGGTGACTTCGTCATCATCATCAACGCCGACAAGGTGCACCTCTCCGGCAACAAGCGGACCCAGAAGATGGCGTACCGCCACTCCGGCTACCCGGGTGGTCTGCGCTCCGTCCGTTACGACGAGCTGCTCGACAAGAACCCCGAGAAGGCCATCGAGAAGGCCGTCAAGGGCATGCTCCCCAAGAACTCCCTGGGCCGTCAGATGCTCTCGAAGCTGAAGGTCTACAAGGGTGACCAGCACCCGCACGCCGCGCAGCAGCCGGTGCCGTTCGAGATCACCCAGGTCGCGCAGTAAGTCCGGCCACCCCCTAAGACTGAAGAGAATCTGAGGAGAATCGTGGCCGAGACCACTGCCGAGCAGCCGCTCGAAGAGATCGACATCGACAGCTACACCACCGAGACCGAGGTGCCCGTCGAGGGCGAGTACACCTCGGAGTCGCTGGCCTCCCGCTTCGGCGAGCCCCAGCCGGCCGCCGGCCTGGGCCGCCGCAAGAACGCCATCGCCCGTGTCCGGATCGTCCCGGGCACCGGCAAGTGGAAGATCAACGGCCGCACCCTCGAGGACTACTTCCCGAACAAGGTGCACCAGCAGGAAGTCAACGAGCCCTTCAAGGTGCTCGAGCTCGAGGGCCGTTACGACGTCGTCGCCCGCATCTCCGGTGGCGGCGTCTCCGGCCAGGCCGGTGCCCTCCGCCTCGGTGTCGCCCGCGCCCTCAACGAGGCCGACGTCGACAACAACCGCGGCCCGCTGAAGAAGGCCGGCTTCCTGCGCCGCGACGACCGCGCGGTCGAGCGGAAGAAGGCCGGTCTGAAGAAGGCCCGCAAGGCTCCGCAGTACAGCAAGCGCTAAGCTCCGCTGCCTGCTCGTACGTCCTACGAGCCGGATCGGCTCGCTCGTACGTACTCCGAACGCCCCGGCGGCACGCCACAGTGCTGCCGGGGCGTTCGTTTATCACGGTCGTTGGGCGTATAACGGCACAAGACGCTCAAAGGCTTGTGTGTTCGGATGTCCGGGCATGGACGGCATCGCCGGCCCGGGCCGCGGGAGCCGCCCGCGCGAGCCGCACCGGCACGGCTTTCCGTAACTGACGCTTCCTCAGGAGGACAAGTGGGACGACTCTTCGGCACGGACGGCGTGCGCGGTGTCGCCAACGCGGATCTGACGGCGGAGCTGGCCCTCGGGCTGTCTGTCGCCGCGGCGCACGTGCTGGCCGAGGCGGGCACGTTCGAAGGGCACCGGCCGGCCGCCGTGGTCGGACGTGATCCGCGCGCGTCCGGGGAGTTCCTGGAGGCCGCCGTGGTCGCCGGTCTCGCCAGCGCCGGAGTGGACGTGCTGAAGGTCGGCGTGCTGCCGACGCCCGCGGTCGCCCACCTGACCGGCGCGCTCGGCGCCGACCTCGGCGTCATGCTGTCCGCCAGCCACAACGCCATGCCGGACAACGGCATCAAGTTCTTCGCCCGCGGCGGCCACAAACTCGCCGACGAGCTGGAGGACCGCATCGAGGCCCTCTACGAGGAGCACCGCACGGGCGCCCCCTGGGACCGCCCGACCGGCGCGGGTGTCGGCCGGGTCCGCGACTACGAGGAGGGGTTCGACCAGTACGTCGCCCACCTCGTCTCCGTGCTGCCCAACCGGCTCGACGGCCTGAAGGTCGTCCTGGACGAGGCGCACGGCGCCGCCTCCCGGGTCTCGCCCGAGGCCTTCGCCCGGGCCGGTGCCGAGGTCGTCACGATCGGCGCCGAGCCCGACGGCCTCAACATCAACGACGGCTGCGGCTCCACCCACCTCGGCCCGCTGTCGGCCGCCGTGGTCGAGCACGGCGCCCACCTCGGCATCGCCCACGACGGCGACGCCGACCGCTGCCTCGCCGTGGACCACACCGGCGCCGAGGTCGACGGCGACCAGATCCTCGCCGTGCTCGCGCTGGCGATGCGGGAGCGTGGCCGGCTGCGCTCCGACACCGTCGTCGCCACCGTCATGTCGAACCTGGGCTTCAAGCTCGCCATGGAGCGCGAGGGCATCTCCCTCGTGCAGACCGCTGTCGGTGACCGCTATGTCCTGGAGGAGATGAAGGAGCACGGCTTCGCCCTCGGCGGCGAGCAGTCCGGGCACGTCATCGCCCTGGACCACGCCACCACCGGCGACGGCACGCTCACCGGGCTGCTGCTGGCCGCGCGGGTCGCGCAGTCCGGCCGGACGCTGCGGGAGCTGGCGTCCGTCATGGAGCGGCTGCCGCAGGTGCTGATCAACGTGCCCGACGTGGACAAGTCCCGGGTGAAGACCTCCGCCGACCTCGCCGCCGCGGTCGCCGACGCCGAGCGGGAGCTGGGCTCGACCGGGCGGGTGCTGCTGCGCCCCTCCGGCACGGAGCCGCTGGTACGGGTCATGGTCGAGGCCGCCGACATCGACCAGGCACGCTCGGTGGCGAGCCGGCTGGCGGATGCGGTGAAGTCGGCGCTCGGGTAGGCGGGGCGCGGGGGCGGATCGGGCGGGCTCGGGTTCGGCCGGGCCGGGCGCCGGGGCCGTGCCGGTGGGGTCGCAGGGTGCTGCCGGCCGGCCGGCGGGTTCGGTCAGGGCCGGCGGCGGGCCCGTATCGGGTTGCGTTCGTGCTGCTTGGCCCAGAGCCACTTCTGGGTCAGCAGGGTGAGGGTGCCCGCGAGGATGATGCCCAGCAGGTTGAGCAGGAGCTGCTCCGTCGAGCCCCAGGTCTGCTTCGCGTCGCCGTAGCTGAGGGCGACGGCCGCGTTCGCGGCGGCCGGGACGGTCGTCACGGAGATCGCCACGCCGACCAGCGCGCCGGACTTCGCCGAGGTCAGCGACAGCGTTCCGGCCGCGCCCGCGAGGACCGCCACGACGAAGGAGAACCAGTCCGGGGCGTACACGAACCCGGTGTTCGGCCGGTCCGCCGCCAGCTTGGCCTCGGTGAACAGACCCACCCCGTCCATGAACCAGCTGAAGCCGACCGTCACCGCCATCGCCGCCGCGAAACCGGCCAGCAGCGCGATCAGTGACCGCAGCGCGAGCCGGGGTGCCCGCTGCACGGCGGCCGTGCAGATCCCGGCCAGCGGCCCGAACTCCGGTCCGACGGCCATCGCGCCGACGATCAGGACCGCGTTGTCGAGGACCACACCGCACGCCGCGATCATCGTCGCCAGCGTGATGAAGGCGACGTAGGTGACGGAGAGCGTCGACTCCTCGTGCGTGGCGTCCGAGAGCTGCTCCCACAGCACCGCGTCCGCGGCCTCGCCGGGCGCGTCGTCCTCGGCCTTGTCGGCGTGGCTCGACAGCGACAGGTCGATGTTCTCCACGGCGATGGCGCCGGACTTGTCCAGCCCCAACTCCCGCAGCTCCTGGAGGAGTTCGTCGCCGGCCTCGCGGGCCACGTCGCACATCACGACGTCCCCCGAGGGGTTGCGGGCCGCGTCCGGCAGCACGCAGACATGGGCGGTGCCGACCGTGTCCTCGATCAGACGGACCACGTCGTCCGTCCGGTCGGCGGGGGTGATCAGGCGCAGATGCAGCATGGCGGCAGCGTAGCCGCGCTCACAGCTTGCGCAGACTCAGCCGCTGCACCGTGTGGTCCGGGCCCTTGCGCAGCACGAGGGTGGCCCGGCCCCGGGTGGGGGCGATGTTCTCCACCAGGTTGGGCTTGTTGATGGTGCGCCACATGGTGCGCGCGTAGTCGAGGGCTTCTTCCTCGGAGACCTGCGTGTACTTGCGGAAGTACGAGGACGGGTTCTGGAAGGCGGTCGCGCGCAGCTTCTTGAACCGGTCGAGGTACCAGCGCTCGATGTCCTCGGTGCGGGCGTCGACGTACACGCTGAAGTCGAAGTAGTCGGCGAGGCCGACCCGGGTGCGGCCGTCCTTGCCGGGCAGGGCGGGCTGCAGGACGTTGAGGCCCTCGACGATCAGGATGTCGGGCCGGCGCACGACGAGCTTCTCGCCGGGGACGATGTCGTAGATGAGGTGCGAGTAGACGGGCGCCGTCACCTCGGCCTTGCCCGCCTTGATGTCGGCGACGAAGCGGGTCAGGGCCCGGCGGTCGTACGACTCCGGGAAGCCCTTGCGGGACATCAGGCCGCGGGCCTGGAGTTCCCTGGTCGGCAGCAGGAAGCCGTCCGTCGTCACCAGCTCGACGCGCGGATGCTCGGGCCAGCGGGACAGCAGCGCCTGGAGGAGGCGGGCGACGGTGGACTTGCCGACCGCGACCGAACCGGCGACGCCTATCACGAAGGGCGTGCCCGACTGGGAGCCCTGCTCGCCCAGGAAGGTGTTCAGCGCTCCTCTGAGGCCGTCCGTGGCGCCGACGTACAGATTCAGCAGCCGGGACAGCGGCAGGTAGATGTCCCGCACCTCGTCGAGGTCGATGACGTCACCGAGGCCGCGCAGCTTCTCGACCTCCTCCGCGGACAGCGGCAGCGGCGTCTTGTCACGCAACGCGCTCCACTCGGCTCGGGTGAGGTCGAGGTAGGGAGTCGCCTCCGGCCGCTGCCGGTGGGCGCTCCGGGGCAGTGCGGGGACCGGAGAGATCACAGTCCATTGTTAACGGAGTTTGAACCGGGGGGAGGGTGGGGTGCGTCACGCCGTCGGCCGTGAAGGGCCGTGCGCGGGCCGTGCGGGAGGGGCCTGCACGGCGCCCCGGGGCCAGGTGATCACAGGGGCGTCACGGTCGGGTACCGGGTCGACGGCCCATGATCACTTGTGAGGTTCTCGTGCGTAAAGTGCGCCGATGCCTTGCGGAGGAGCTGCACGCCTTCGCGTGTCCCCGCACGCCTGTGCGTGCCTCCGCATACCCCGGAAGAGAGAACCCGACGTGAGATCCACCGCCGTCCGCCGTGCCGCCCTCGCCGCGTCCACCGCCGCGTTCGCCCTGCTCGTCACCGCCTGCGGCGGCGGCAGCGGCGACGACGGCAAGCACGAGGGCGGCTCCTCCGCGGCCCCGGAGGCGACGCCCGCCGCCAAGGCGCTGACCGCCGCCGAGCTGGAGAAGGCGGCGCTGGCGCAGGCCGACGTCACGAGCGGCAAGGTCACCACCAAGGTGCCCGCGGGGGACCCCGTCGCGCAGGACGAGGTCACGACCGACGACGAGGCCTGTGCGCCGCTCGCGTACGCCCAGGCCGGTACCTACGCCGGTACGCCGGCCGCGACCGCCAGGCGCTCCTGGCTGGGCGAGCCGAAGAAGCCCGCCGAGGGCGCGAGCGCCGAGGAGAGCGTGCTGGCCACCCTCGACATCGAGAGCGTCGCCCTGACCCTCTCCTCCTACGAGGACGGCGGCGCCGAGAAGGCCATGAAGGACCTGGGCACGGCCGCCGAGAAGTGCGCGGGCGGCTTCACCTACACCGCCGACGGCAGCGAGACCGAGGTCCTGTCGGTCGTCACGACCGAGGCGCCCAAGGGCGGGGACGAGGGCCTGGCCGTGACGATGGCCATCGACGTCGAGGGCGACAAGGCCCCGATGAAGGTGGTCGTGGTCCGCAAGGGCGCCACCGTCGCGTACTTCCCCGCCATGAACCTCGCCTCGGCCGCGTCCGGAAAGGACTTCACCTTCCCGGCTCAGGTCGTCGAAGCGCAGGTGGCGAAGCTCGGCTGAGGCCGTTCCCCGGCGCCCTGACCGGCGCCGTTGCCGCGCGGAGATCCCTCTCGCGGCGCGGAAGCACTCCCACCGGGGTTCGTACCCCGGTGGGAATTTCCGATTTCGGGCACGCGGCGGCCGTTTTCGGCGCGGGTGTGATCGTAGGCTGCCGTTCCATGTGCGGAATCGTGGGATATGTGGGGTCGCAGTCGGCGCTCGGGGTCGTGACGGCCGGACTGAAGCGGCTGGAGTACCGGGGCTACGACTCGGCGGGCGTCGCCGTGCTCGCCGACGGCGGGCTGGCCGCCGCCAAGAAGGCCGGAAAACTGGTCAACCTGGAGAAGGACCTGGTGGAGCGGCCCCTGCCGACCGGCACGACCGGCATCGGGCACACCCGCTGGGCCACCCACGGCGGGCCGACGGACGCGAACGCCCACCCGCACCTCGACAACGCGGGCCGGGTCGCCGTCGTCCACAACGGCATCATCGAGAACTTCGCGCTGCTCCGGGCCGAGCTGGAGGAACGCGGCCACCGGCTCGCCTCCGAGACCGACACCGAGGTCGTCGCCCACCTCCTCGCCGAGGAGTTCTCCTCCTGCGCCGACCTGGCGGAGGCGATGCGGCTGGTGTGCCGGCGACTGGAGGGCGCCTTCACGCTGGTCGCGGTGCACGCCGACGAGCCGGACGTCGTCGTCGGCGCCCGGCGCAGCTCGCCGCTCGTGGTCGGTGTCGGTGACGGCGAGGCCTTCCTCGCCTCGGACGTCGCCGCGTTCATCGCCCACACGCGCTCCGCGATCGAACTCGGCCAGGACCAGGTGGTGGAGCTGCGCCCGGACGGCGTGACGGTCACCGGCTTCGACGGCAGCCCCGCCGACGTGCGCGCCTACCGCGTCGACTGGGACACCTCGGCCGCCGAGAAGGGCGGCCACGACTACTTCATGCTCAAGGAGATCGCCGAGCAGCCCAAGGCGGTCGCCGACACCCTGCTGGGGCGCGTCGACCCGTCCGGCTCGCTGACCCTGGACGAGCTGCGCATCCCCGCCGAGGAACTGCGCGAGGTCGGCAAGGTCGTCATCGTGGCGTGCGGTACGGCCTTCCACGCCGGGCTGATCGCCAAGTACGCCATCGAGCACTGGACGCGGATCCCCTGCGAGGTGGAGCTGGCCAGCGAATTCCGCTACCGGGACCCGATCCTTGGCCCCGGGTCGCTGGTCGTGGCGATCTCCCAGTCCGGCGAGACGATGGACACCCTGATGGCGCTGCGCCACGCCCGCGAACAGGGCTCCAAGGTGCTGGCCATCTGCAACACCAACGGCTCGACCATCCCGCGCGAGTCCGACGCGGTGCTCTACACGCACGCGGGGCCGGAGGTCGCCGTCGCCTCGACGAAGGCGTTCCTCACGCAACTGGTGGCGTGTTACCTGGTGGCGCTGTACCTCGGCCAGGTGCGCGGCACCCAGTGGGGCGACGAGATCCGGGCGGTGATCCGCGACCTCTCGCACGTCTCGGGCGCGGTGGAGCGCGTCCTGGAGACGATGGGGCCGGTACGGGAACTGGCCCGCTCGCTCGCCGCAAAGGACACGGTGCTGTTCCTGGGGCGGCACGTGGGCCATCCGGTCGCCCTGGAAGGCGCGCTGAAGCTGAAGGAACTCGCCTACATGCACGCCGAGGGCTTCGCGGCGGGCGAGCTGAAGCACGGGCCGATCGCGCTCATCGAGGAGGACCTGCCGGTGGTCGTCGTCGTGCCGTCACCGCGGGGCCGCTCGGTCCTCCACGACAAGATCGTGTCCAACATCCAGGAGATCCGCGCGCGGGGTGCGCGCACCATCGTGATCGCGGAGGAGGGCGACGAGGCGGTCGTCCCGTACGCCGACCACCTGATCCGCATCCCGGCCACCCCGACGCTGCTCCAGCCGCTGGTGGCGACGGTGCCGCTCCAGGTCTTCGCCTGCGAACTGGCGACGGCTCGGGGCAATGACGTGGATCAGCCGCGGAATCTGGCGAAGTCGGTGACGGTGGAGTGAGAGGGGCGGTGGCGGTCGGTGGCCGCCCGGGGGGCGCGGCGGCCCGATGAGGTCGCCGGCGACGGGGTGCGGGAGCCGCCGTAGGCTGCCCGGCATGAGCATCATCGGGGTCGGTATCGACGTCGCCGAGATCGACCGGTTCGCGGCGTCGCTCGCGCGTACGCCGGGGATGGCGCGGCGGCTGTTCCTGGACAGCGAGTTGTACCTGGCGAGCGGGGAGCGGCGCGGGGTCGCGTCGCTGGCCGCCCGGTTCGCCGCCAAGGAGGCGCTGGCGAAGGCGCTGGGGGCGCCGGCCGGCCTGCACTGGACGGACGCCGAGGTGTACGTCGAGGACACCGGGCAGCCCCGGCTGCGGGTGTCCGGGACCGTTGCCGCGCGGGCTGCCGAACTCGGGGTGCGGTCCTGGCACGTGTCGCTCAGTCACGATGCCGGGGTCGCCTCGGCCGTGGTCATCGCGGAGGGGTGAGGCGGGCCCGGGGGCCCGTGGCGGAAGGTGAGGCCGGGTCGGCTCGGCCCCACCCTCCCTCCGGGGCCTCTCAGCAGATCGACTGGACGCTGTTGACCAGGGTGTTGTTGCGGAACGTCGTGTTCGTGCCGCACGGGCTCTCCCTGATGGCGGAGTTCGTCACCGTCAGGTTCTGGATGAGGATGTCGGAGTTGTTCGGGAACTCCGAGCGGGCCGCCAGGCGGATCTCGCCGCCGCCGGAGACCGTGCCGCTCTGGGCGGCGATGTTCACGTTGGAGCAGTTCTCGATGAGGATGGCGTTGCTGCCCGTGTGGGAGATGCTGACCCGGTCGATGACCGCGCCGCCGCTCTCCGACACGCAGAACACGCCCCGTCCGCCGCCCCGGGCGACGACCTCGCCCACCCGGATGTTGGTCGGGTAGCCGCTGCCCACGCGGCCGTTGCGGTTGGCCATGCGGAAGGCGGCGTAACCGGTGCCGGTGCCCGCGCCGTCGGCGTCGACCCTCGTCACCGTGGCGTTGATGGTCTGGTTGAGCAGCAGGCCCGACTCGCCGACGTTGCGGGCGGTCACCGTGCCGATGGTGATGCCGTCGACGCCGTACGTCTCGACCGCGTGGCTGGAGGCGCCGGAAACGTACACGGAGTCGATGCGGACGTTCCTCGTCCACTGGCTGGTGTCGCCCCGGTTGTCGATCCGTACGCCGAGGCCCGCCGACAGGCGCATGTCGATCTGGCCGAGGATCACGTTCTGCACGTTGCGCAGGAAGATCCCGTACAGCGGCGTGCCCGTGAGGTTGAGGTGCTGGACCTCGATGTCGCGTGTGCCGCGGGAGTAGACCGGCGCCTGGTCACCCGAGCCACTGCCGGTGACGTTGATCGTGCCGCAGACGTCGAGGGCGGTGTAGCTGGGCAGGGAGATGCGGGAGCCGGCGGACATGGAGCCGGAACCGCGGACCACGACGCGTTCCTTCGCCGTGCGGCCCGACGTCAGGCTGCCTATCGCGGCCTGGACGGCCGAGCGCAGGTCGCCGCCCGTGTAGACGACGCGGCTGCCGCGCCGGGCGGTCCAGGTGCTGCCGCTCAGCACGGCCTCGGCGTGGTAGGTGCCCTCGCCGCAGGCGGCTGCGGCGGTGGTGCCGGTCGTGGTGGTGTGCGCGGTCGTGGGTCGGGCCGGTGTGGCCGAGGCGGTCAGGGAGCCCGCGGCGGTGAGGAGGGCGAGGGCGCCGGTGGCGGTGATGCCCGCGCGCCTGCGCGCGGTCTTCCCGGTGGGGAGTACGGCTCTGCGTCCCATGGGGACGGTCCTCCGCTCGTGTAGTCGAACCGATCCGGATGAATCGATTCACTTGTGGGGAGGGCCGAGTGTGGCAACGGCGCGGCGGGCGGTCAATCGGTCCCGTCGTATATCGAGAGTTTTCGGTGACCGGTGACCGGTGACGCGGGGGCTGCTCGCCGCGCTGCGGTGCGGTGCGGTGTCGTGCGGTCCGGTGTCGTGCGGTCTTGTGCGGGACACTCGTCCCCATGCGTAGTGCCTACAGCGTCGAAACCGTCAGGACCGCCGAACGCCGTCTCATGGAACGGCTTCCCCAGGGCGCGTTGATGCAGCGCGCCGCCGCCGGACTGGCCGCCGCCTGCGCCGAGTTGCTCGGGCGGGTGTACGGCAGCCGCGTCGTGCTGCTCGTCGGCAGCGGCGACAACGGGGGCGACGCCCTCTACGCCGGTGCCCGCCTCGCCCGGCGCGGCGCGGGCGTCACGGCGGTGCTGCTCACGCCCGAACGCGCCCACCCGGGCGGCCTCGTGGCGCTGCGCCGGGCCGGCGGGTCGGTCACCGGCACCGCTGCCGCCGGGGAACTGATCGCGCGGGCCGACCTCGTGGTCGACGGCATCGTCGGCATCGGCGGCAAGGGCGGGCTGCGGCCGGACGC
The DNA here is from genome assembly GCF_040682395.1 of Streptomyces sp. NPDC051207. Taxonomy (NCBI): domain Bacteria; kingdom Bacillati; phylum Actinomycetota; class Actinomycetes; order Kitasatosporales; family Streptomycetaceae; genus Streptomyces; species Streptomyces sp. NPDC051207. Next base: position 214,566 of record NZ_JBFBAX010000005.1, read on the forward strand.
GGTGCCGCTCGCGGAGGCCGCCGCACGGTCGCGGGCCGCCGTCGTCGCCGTCGACCTGCCGAGCGGTGTGGACGCGGACACCGGCGAGGTGCGCGGCGCCGCCCTCCGGGCCGACCTGACGGTGACGTTCGGGACGCACAAGCCGGGGCTGCTGGTCGATCCGGCGCGGGACTACGCCGGTTCGGTGCGGCTGGTCGACATCGGCCTCGAACTGCCCGCCGAACCCGCACTGGAGGCCCTCCAGCACGCGGACGTCGCCCGGCTGCTGCCGGTGCCGGGCGCCGAGAGCGACAAGTACCGGCGCGGCGTCGTCGGCATCGCCGCCGGGTCCGCGCGCTACCCCGGCGCGGCCGTCCTGGCCGTGTCCGGCGCGCTGCGGGGCGGCGCCGGGGCCGTGCGGTACGTCGGTCCGGCCGGGGACGCCGTCATCGCCCGCTTCCCCGAGACGCTCGTGTCCGACCGGGGGCCGAAGAAGGCGGGGCGCGTGCAGGCGTGGGTCACGGGGCCCGGCGCCGGTGAGAACGCGGACACCGTCGCCGAGGTGCTGGCGGCGGACGTGCCCGTGCTGATCGACGCGGACGGGCTGCGGCTGGCCGACCGGGGCGCGGTACGGGCCCGGAGCGCGCCGACTCTGATGACGCCGCACGCCGGGGAGGCCGCGGCGCTGCTCGGCGTCTCCCGTGAGGAGGTCGAGGGGGCGCGGCTGGCCGCGGTGCGGGAGCTGGCGTCGCGGTACTCGGCGACGGTGCTGCTGAAGGGCTCGACGACGCTGGTCGCCGGCCCGGGGGGCGGGCCGGTGCGGGTGAACGCGACCGGAACGGCCTGGCTGGCCACGGCGGGCAGCGGGGACGTGCTGTCGGGGCTCGCGGGGTCGCTGCTGGCGGCGGGGCTGTCGGCGCGGGACGCGGGCAGTGTGGCGGCGTACCTGCACGGGCTGGCGGGGCGCTTGGCGGCCGACGGGGCGCCGGCCGGGGCGCATGACGTGGCCGATGCGGTGCCGCGGGCTTGGCGGGACGTACGGGGCTGAATCCGGCCGGTGCCTGAGAGGTGCGGTCGGCTCGGCGCGGGTCTGCCTTTCCCACCCACCCACCCGACTCACTCGGCCAAGAGGAAGCCGTAGCCAAGCTGCGACCCCGCCCGGCCAGGAGCGCGCCCCGCATGGTCGGGACTGCGGCTTCGCCCGGTCAAGCCGCACCCTCGCTCTTCCAAGGCCCTCGCCTCAACGCGCCCCGGTCAAGCCGCGCCCCCGCCGCCCCCACCAAGCCCCACCCCCCATACGTCCGAGTGACCCCCCAGCGCGCCGCCCCCATCCTCCCCCCGCCCCGCGCTTCTCTGATCGCATGATCAGCAGACGTGTGGTGCGTCGGGGTGTCGCGGTGCTGCTTGCCCTTGTGGTGGTTCTGCCCGTCGACGCCGCTGCGGGGGCGCCCGGGGCTCCCGTGCCGCCCGGGGCCGGGCCCGAGGGGCGGCAGGCGGGTGGGACGGACGAGCCGGGGCCGTTTCGGCCGGGGGCGGTGGACACGCCCGACCAGGCGCTGGCGCCGGAGGTGTACACGCCGAGCGCGGCCGAGGACGCCGTGGAGCCGCCGGACGCGGCGGAGGGGACGTACGACCTCGTCGAGCACGTCGCGCCCGGCGGGGCGGACCTGCGCGCGGGCTGCACGCGGCGTACCGGGCCGTACCAGCGGCAGGCCGAGCGGTGGCTGGGCCGGCGGGCCGACGGCCGGCAGTCTCCCGCCGACTGCCGGGCCATCCGCGCGTTCCAGCTGTGGCAGGGCATCAGGCCCGCCGTCGGGTACGCCGGTGCCGTCACCTGGGCGCGGATGCGGTTCGTCTCCGCGCAGCGCAACCCCAACGCCGCGCGCAGATGTCCGGTCCGCGCGTACCGGGTCGCCTGCGTCGATCTCAGCCGGCAGCTGACCTGGGTGCAGCAGGGCCGGAGGGTGCTGTACGGGCCCGTGCCGATCCGCAGCGGGCGGGCCGGGTACCGCACCAGGACCGGCTGGCACCGGATCTACTGGCGGCACAAGAACCACTGGTCGACGCTGTACCACACGCCGATGCCGTACGCGCAGTTCTTCAACGGCGGCCAGGCCTTCCACGGCATCTACGGCAGCGTCCACGCCCGGCCCGGCTCCCGGGGGTGCGTCAACCTGCGGGTCAGGGACGCGCGCGGGCTGTGGAGCCTGCTGCGCAGGGGCGACCGGGTGTACGTGTGGGGGCGCAAGCCGGGGACCTGACCCGGGAAGGCGGCGAGGGGCGGGCTGCCCGGCCCGGAGGGGATGTCGGACCCCTCTGAGACACTGGGCGCGATGACTGAGACAGCCAGCCCGCGGACCGCACCCCTGCGCGCCCGCGCCGAGATCGATCTGGCCGCCCTGCGGGCCAACGTGCGCGCGCTGCGCGCCAAGGCCCCCGGGGCCGCCCTCATGGCCGTGGTCAAGTCCGAGGCGTACGGCCACGGCGCGGTGCCCTGCGCCCGCGCGGCCGTCGCCGCGGGCGCCACCTGGCTCGGCACGGCGACGCCCGAGGAGGCGCTCGCGCTGCGCCGCTCCGGCAGTCTGCCGCCGGACGTCCGGATCCTGTGCTGGCTGTGGACGCCGGGCGGGCCCTGGCGCGAGGCGATCGAGGCCGGCCTCGACGTGTCGGTCGGCGGCATGTGGGCGCTGCGCGAGGTCACCGAGGCCGCCCGCCGGGCGGGCCGACCCGCGCGCGTGCAGCTCAAGGCCGACACGGGCCTGGGACGCAACGGCTGCCCGCCCGGCGACTGGCCCGAGCTGGTCGACGGGGCGCTGCGCGCCGAGGCCGACGGCCTGCTGCGCGTCACCGGCCTGTGGTCCCACTTCGCCTGTGCCGACGAGCCGGGCCACCCCTCCGTCGCCGCGCAGCTCACCCGCTTCCGCGAGATGCTGGCGCACGCCGAGGCGCGCGGCGCCCGCCCCGAGGTGCGGCACATCGCCAACTCGCCCGCCACGCTCACGCTCCCCGAGGCCCACTTCGACCTCGTACGGACCGGAATCGCGCTCTACGGCATCTCGCCGAGCCCCGAGATCGGCACCCCGGCCGACTTCGGGCTGCGCCCCGTGATGACGCTGTCGGCCTCGCTGGCCCTGGTCAAGCATGTGCCGGGCGGCCACGGCGTGAGCTACGGACACCACTACACGACCCCCGGCGCCACCACCCTCGGCCTCGTGCCCGTGGGGTACGCGGACGGCATCCCGCGGCACGCGTCGTCGGCCGGCCCGGTCCTGGTGGACGGCAAGTGGCGTACGGTCGCGGGGCGCGTGGCGATGGACCAGTTCGTCGTGGACCTCGGCGGGGACGAGCCGGCGCCCGGCGCCGAAGCGGTGCTGTTCGGCCCCGGCGACCGCGGCGAGCCCACCGCGGAGGACTGGGCGCAGGCCGCGGGGACCATCGCGTACGAGATCGTCACCCGGATCGGATGGCGTGTGCCGCGCGTCTATGTGAACGAGGAGGACAACCGGGAAGACGACAACGGGAAGACCGAAGAGATCGAGGCAGTGGAAGCGCAGGAGGGGTGACGCCCCGCCGGAGGGTGGACCGGGCGGCGGCCACCGGGGCGGGTGCGCAGGCACGGGCGGGCGGCGGGCCCGTGACGGGGGCGACGAGGAGGGGTTCGTGACCGAGAGCAGTGCGGAGGTGGTGGCGGGCGCCGCCACCGCTGCCGCCGCGTCGGCGGCCCGCGGCGCCGCCGCTGTCGGTGGAGTGGCGGGCACCTGGCGCCGGGCCGGCATCGCGGGTGCCGCGCTGGGCGTCGTCGCGGCGGGCGCGGCGGCCGGCGTCGCCATAGAGCGGCTCACCGTCGGCCGCGGCATGCGCCAGAAGGCCCGGCTGGCGCTCGACTCGGCGGGCCCGTACGGCGGGCTGCGCGGCATGCCCGGCACGGCGCACGCCGACGACGGCACCGAGCTGTACTACGAGGTCGACGAGGTGGACCCGGAGGCCGCGGGCGCGACCGGGCCGCGCCGCAGGCGCCTGTTCGGCCGCAAGGCGCCCGCGCCCGTCACCGTGGTGTTCAGCCACGGCTACTGCCTCAACCAGGACTCCTGGCACTTCCAGCGCGCCGCGCTGCGCGGTGTCGTCCGCACCGTGTACTGGGACCAGCGCAGCCACGGCCGCTCCGCGCGGGGCGCGGCCCAGCTGCGGGACGGCGCGCCGATCACCATCGAGCAGCTCGGCCGCGACCTGAAGGCCGTGATCGACGCCGCCGCGCCCGAGGGGCCGCTCGTGCTGGTCGGCCACTCGATGGGCGGCATGACCGTGATGGCGCTGGCCGACCAGTACCCCGAGCTGATCCGTGAGCGCGTCGTCGGCACGGTCCTGGTCGGCACGTCGTCGGGGCGGCTCGGCGAGGTCAACTTCGGGCTGCCGGTGGCGGGGGTCAACGTGGTGCGGCGGGTGCTGCCCGGAGTGCTGAAGGTGCTCGGTCAGCGGGCCGAGCTGGTGGAGAAGGGGCGCCGGGCGACGGCCGACCTGTTCGCCGGGGTCATCAAGCGGTACTCGTTCTCCTCGCGGGACGTCGACCCCGCCGTCGCCCGGTTCGCCGAGCGGATGATCGAGAGCACGCCGATCGACGTGGTCGCCGAGTTCTATCCGGCGTTCACCGACCACGACAAGACGGAGGCGCTCGCCCACCTCCGGGAGACACCGGTGCTGGTGCTGGCCGGCGTCGGCGATCTCGTCACGCCGAGCGAGCACAGCGAGGTCATCGCCGGTCTGCTCCCGGACGCGGAACTGGTCCTCGTACCGGACGCCGGGCACCTGGTGATGCTGGAGCACCCGGACGTGGTCACGGACCGCCTCGCCGACCTGCTCACGCGCGTGGGCGCGGTGCCCGCAGGAGCTACCGTGGGTGGCTATGGAAGCACCAGCAGCACCGCACAACCCGGCTGACACCCGGCTGACGATCACCTCGCCCGAGCAGATGAAGGACCTGGGCCGCAGGCTCGCCGAGCTGCTGCGCGCCGGTGACCTCGTGATGCTCTCGGGGGAACTGGGCGCGGGCAAGACCACACTGACCCGGGGGCTCGGCGAGGGCCTGGGCGTGCGCGGCGCGGTCACGTCGCCGACGTTCGTCATCGCGCGCGTGCACCCGCCGCTCGGCGAGGGCCCGCCCCTGGTGCACGTCGACGCCTACCGGCTGTCCGGCGGCCTGGACGAGATGGAGGACCTCGACCTCGACGTGTCGCTGCCGGAGTCGGTGATCGTCGTCGAGTGGGGCGAGGGCAAGGTGGAGGAGCTGACCGAGGACCGGCTGCAGGTCGTCATCCACCGCGCCGTCGGCGACACGACCGACGAGGTGCGGCACGTGACGCTGACCGGCCTCGGGGCGCGCTGGGCGACGGCCGACCTGAGCGTACTGGCGGCCTGACCGGCCGGGCGGCACCTTGCGGGCGGCCTAGGCGGCTTCGCGGTGGCCGAGTGCCGGTCGGGGGCGGCGCGACGGGCGGGCCTCGGCCGGCTCCGGGGCCCGGGGCGGCGTGGACACCGCCCGCGCCGCGGCGCACGACGCCAGCAGGTCACGCATGGACACTCCGGCGGCCGTCGGCGGCTGCGGCGTGGTCGGTGACGCGGTCTGTGACGTGGGCACGGACGCCTCCTGAGGGCCGGGGGCGGAGGTAGTTAGGTAGACCTAACCACGAGCGGGATACCATGTGACCACGCCCGGGACGCCCAGCGCAAGAATTTCCCGACACCGTGTCGGTACGTGTCGGGGCGCGTACGTGCCGGTACGCCTGCGTGCCGGCACGCCCCGCGGACCGCCGGTCACCGTCCCGGCAACCCGCCGCCAGGAGACACCCGGCAGGGCACGGCGTGCGCGCGGACCGGCCTAGCGGATCACGACGACCTTCCGCCCGATCGTCGCGAACGTCCACATCGCGGCGCCGTCCGCGCGGGTCTCCCGGATGCCGCCCGTCTTCTTCCGCGGGTCGGCCCGCACCGAGCCGTCCACCGCCGCGCTGAAGCCGACGGCCACGCCGTCCACACTGGCGAACCGGACGACGTGCTCGACGGGGACGCCGTCCGAGCCGCGCACCGAGTTCGACCGGGACGTGACGGTGTAGCTGCCGGGCGGCGGATCGACCGCGCCGGGGCTGACCTCGAACGAGCGCTGGACCTTGTCGCCCTCGCCGACCAGCCACACCCGGTCGTCGTCGAGCGAGTACACGACCCGGACGCCCTTCCCGGAACCGGTCGGCAGCGCGGTGGGGTGCCGCCTGTCCCGGGGCATCTTGCTGATCGCCACCTCCGGCGAGGCGGTCGCCCGCGGCCTGCCGAACTCCGCGGGCGCGGTCGCCGCGGCCTGGTACGCGAGGAAACCCGCCGTCGCCAGGGCCGCCGCGGTGAGTCCGGCCACGATTGCCGAGCTGCTGCCTGCCACCGTCGTCCACCTCTGCCGTACGTCGCCCGGAGCCGCCTGCACCCACCTGTTCGCGCACGGTGAACGGACCGTCGCGCTCCGTGGCGACGGTAGCAGGAGGTGGCCGTCCGGGCCGGGGCGACGGTGCGGGCGGCGCCGGAGCCGTAGGCTGTTTGCGTGCTCTTGCTCGCTCTCGATACCGCAACTCCCGCCGTGACCGTCGCGCTGCACGACGGCACGGACGTCATCGCCTCGTCCAGCCAGGTGGACGCCCGCCGGCACGGCGAGCTGCTGCTCCCGGCCGTCGACCGCGTGCTCGCCGGCGCCGGCCTCGCGCTCGGCGACGTCACCGGCATCGTCGTCGGCATCGGCCCGGGCCCGTACACCGGGCTGCGCGTCGGCCTGATGACCGCGGACACCTTCGGGCTCGCGCTCGGCGTGCCCGTGCACGGCGTGTGCACCCTGGACGGCCTCGCGTACGCGGCCGACCTGCCCGGCCCCTTCGTCGTGGCGACGGACGCCCGCCGCAAGGAGGTCTACTGGGCGCGCTACGCCGACTCCCGCACCCGCGTCACCGACCCGGCCGTCGACCGGCCCGCCGACATCGCCGGGCAGGTCAAGGGCCTGCCCGCGGTCGGCGCGGGCGCCCTGCTGTACCCGGACACCTTCGAGCAGGTCCACGAGCCCGAGCACGTGTCGGCCGCCGCCCTCGCCCGCCTCGCCGCCGGGAGGCTGGCCCGCGGCGAGGAACTGCCGGCCCCCCGGCCGCTGTACCTGCGCCGCCCCGACGCCCAGGTCCCCAGGAACTACAAGGTGGTCACCCCGAAGTGACGGGACGGACGACCGCACCCGAGGGCGCGCCGGCGGCTCCCGTGCTGCGCGAGATGCGCTGGTGGGACATCGACCCGGTGCTGGAACTGGAACGCGCCCTCTTCCCCGAGGACGCCTGGTCGCGCGGCATGTTCTGGTCCGAGCTGGCGCACGCGCGCGGCCCCGGGGCGACCCGGCGCTACCTGGTCGCCGAGGCGGACGGCCGGATCGTCGGCTACGCGGGCCTGGCCTCCGCCGGCGACTTCGCCGACGTGCAGACCATCGCCGTGGCCCGCGACCAGTGGGGCACCGGACTCGGCTCCCGGCTGCTGACCGAGCTGCTGAAGGCCGCGACCGCCTTCGAGTGCGCCGAGGTGATGCTGGAGTGCCGCGTGGACAACGTCCGCGCGCAGAAGCTGTACGAGCGCTTCGGCTTCGAGGCCATCGGTTTCCGGCGCGGCTACTACCAGCCGGGCAACGTCGACGCCCTGGTGATGCGACTGACGACCACGGCCTCCGACGGCGGCAGCGCCACACACGCCCCCTCACCCTCCGTACAAGGAACCGAGATCCATGACTGACGAACCCCTGGTACTGGGGATCGAGACCTCCTGCGACGAGACCGGCGTCGGCATCGTCCGCGGCACCACCCTGCTCGCCGACGCGGTCGCCTCCAGCGTCGACGAGCACGCCCGCTTCGGCGGTGTCGTACCGGAGGTCGCCTCGCGCGCCCACCTGGAGGCGATGGTCCCGACCATCGACCGCGCGCTGGAGGAGGCCGGGGTGAGCGCGCGGGACCTGGACGGCATCGCGGTGACCGCGGGCCCCGGCCTGGCGGGCGCGCTGCTGGTCGGCGTGTCGGCGGCGAAGGCGTACGCCTACGCGCTCGGCAAGCCGCTCTACGGCGTCAACCACCTCGCCTCGCACATCTGCGTGGACCAGCTGGAGCACGGCAGGCTGCCGGAGCCGACGATGGCGCTGCTGGTGTCCGGCGGGCACTCCTCGCTGCTGCTGTCCTCGGACATCACCTCGGACGTCCGCCCGATGGGCGCGACGATCGACGACGCGGCCGGCGAGGCCTTCGACAAGATCGCCCGCGTGCTGAACCTCGGCTTCCCCGGCGGCCCCGTCATCGACCGGTACGCGCGCGAGGGCGACCCGGACGCGATCGCGTTCCCGCGCGGCCTGACAGGGCCGCGCGACCCGGCGTACGACTTCTCCTTCTCGGGGCTGAAGACGGCGGTCGCCCGCTGGATCGAGGCGAAGCGGGCGGCGGGGGAGGAGGTGCCGGTGCGTGACGTGGCGGCGTCCTTCCAGGAGGCGGTCGTGGACGTGCTGACCCGCAAGGCGGTCCGGGCCTGCCAGGACGAGGGCGTCGACCACCTGATGATCGGCGGCGGCGTGGCGGCCAACTCCCGGCTGCGGGCGCTGGCCCAGGAGCGTTGCGAGGCGGCCGGCATCAGGCTGCGCGTGCCGCGTCCCAAGCTGTGCACGGACAACGGCGCGATGGTGGCCGCGCTCGGCGCGGAGATGGTGGCCAGGAACCGTACGCCGTCGAGCTGGGACCTGTCCGCGGACTCCTCCCTGCCGGTGACGGACCCGCACGTGCCGGGCCACTCCCACTCCCACGAGGCCGGCGGGGGGAACCTCCACCCATGACGGTCGCGCTGATGTGGGAGGCGCGGGCGGCTGACGGCCGGGGCGCGGACCTGCTCGCCTGGGCGCGCGCCCAGGAACTCCCGGCGCGGCCCCTGCGCCGGGAGACCTTCCGCGCCCCTCAGGACCGGGTGCTGGTCGTCACGTGGTGGGAGGCTCGGTACGACGCGGTTCTCCCGGAACTTCCGGAGCCTCCGGGGGAGTTGGTGACCCGGACCGTGCACCGGTGGCGGTTCGAGTCGCTGGGCGCGGACTGACCGACAGATCCCACGGGCTGCCCTTGCGCCACAGGAGGAGGCCGTGCCGGCGTTCCCAGCGCGCGGCGACGGCGGCGTCGCCCAGCCAGACCATCGCCGAGCCCGGGCAGACGGCGATCACCCACGGCTCCCACAGGAGGGCCACCGGGAGCGTGAGCATCACGTAGAAGAGAGGAGCCCTCCGCTGACCGGGTTGTCCCGGCGGAGCGGGACGTCGGCGTACGGCACCTGACCGGTCTTCTCCAGGGGGACGGCCTCCTCGAATTCCCGGTGGCTGCCGATTCCCCTGACGCGGGTCGCCGTGAGCGAGGTCCACAGGACGAGGAAGCCGGCGCTTCCACCGACGGCCCGCCACTCCCAGTCGGGGGCCGGGATCCCCGTGTCCTGAACTGCGGGTGAACTCCGGGGACGGCTCCCGGGCCCTCGGGCGAATCTTTCGCAGACAAGTGCGAATGTTCCGGGAGGGGGTGCCGGAGCAAGGTCTTCGTCCAGAGGTCCTGCGGGGTTACGATCGCCGCCATGACAACACCGCAGCCCGCAGAAACCCGGACGCGAGGGCGGTCCGCGCAGACCGCGACCCTCGCCGAGATCGCCCGCGAGGCCGGTGTGTCGGCACCGACTGTTTCGAAGGTGCTCAACGGCCGGGCCGACGTGGCCCCGGGGACCCGGGCCCGCGTGGAGCAGTTGCTGCGCACCCACGGCTACCGGCGGCGCCGCGCCGAGGCGAGCCGCTCGCCCCTCATCGACCTGGTCTTCCACGAGCTGGAGAGCGCCTGGGCGATGGAGGTCATCCGCGGCGTGGAGAACGTGGCCCGCGACGCCGGGCTGAGCGTCGTGCTCTCCGAGAGCGCGGGGCGGCTCACGCCGGGCCGCAGCTGGGCCGACCAGGTCGCCGCCCGCCGCCCGCACGGCGTCATCCTGGTGCTGTCCGACCTCGACGGGTCGCAGCGCGCGCTGCTCACCAGCCGCTCCATCCCGTTCGTGGTGATGGACCCGGCCGGCGACCCGGGCGCGGACGTGCCGTCGATCGGCGCCACCAACTGGCAGGGCGGCCTCGCCGCCACCCGCCACCTGATCGATCTCGGCCACACCCGCATAGGCGCGATCAGCGGCCCGTCCCGCATGATGTGCAGCCGCGCCCGCGTCGACGGCTACCGGGCCGCCCTGGAGACCGCCGGGCTGCCGGTGGACCCCGACCTGATCCGGGCCGGCGACTTCCACCACGACGCGGGCTACCGCCAGGGCCTCGCCCTGCTGCGCCGCCCCGACCGGCCCACCGCCGTCTTCGCCGGCAACGACCTCCAGGCGCTCGGGCTGTACGAGGCGGCGCGCGAGCTGGGGCTCCGGATCCCCGAGGACCTCAGCGTGGTCGGTTTCGACGACCTGCCGGTGGCGCGCTGGGTCGGGCCGCCGCTGACGACCGTGCGCCAGCCGCTGACGGAGATGGCGGAGGCCGCGGCCAAGCTCCTGCTCGACCTCGGCCGTGAGGAGGGAATCCCGGCCGCGACCCGGGTGGAACTGGCCACCAGCCTGGTGGTGCGCAGCAGTACGGCGGCACCGGGGGAGTAGGGCGGGGGTGGGCCGGCGCGCGGCCGAAACTTTCGGACACGGCCGGAGGGCAGGACCGGAGACATCACCCGAAGAGATCCCGGTGGGCGACACAGGGGCCGAAAAGCGGTTCGCCCTGCCGGAACGACGGGAGGTCAGGAACCGGGGATTCGGGGGGAGCGGTCCGGCCGGGCGTCCTGCGCGGGGTGTCCGATCAGCATGGTGGGCGCTCCCGCGACCCTGGTCAGGAACACCGTCGCCGCGTGCGGGCCCCGCGGTCCGACCTTGCGGCGCAGTTCCTCCGGTTCGACGGCCGAGCCGCGCTTCTTCACGGTCAGGACGCCGACCTGCCGCTCCCGCAGCAGGGCCTTCAGCTTCTTGACGTTGAACGGGAGCCGGTCGGTGATCTCGTAGGCGGTGGCGTACGGCGTCGGCCGCAGCGTGTCCGAGGTGATGTACGCGATGGTCGGGTCGAGCAGTCCGCCGTCGAGCTGTTCGGCGGCCTCGGCGACCAGGTGGGCGCGGATGACGGCGCCGTCGGGCTCGTAGAGGTAGCGGCCGACGGGGCGGACGGCGGGGTCGGGCAGGCCGCGGGAGAGCAGGGTGCGCGGCCCCGGCAGCAGGGTCGCGCGTACGGCGCCCGGCGCGGTCCCGAACCACAGCACCGCCTCCTTCACGTCCCCGCCGTCGGAGATCCACTCGGCCTCGGCCGCCGCGGGCACCGCCTCGTGCGGGATGCCGGGGGCCACCTTCAGGGCCGCGTGCGGTGCCGTGCCGGCCGCCCGGACCGCCCAGGACAGGGGCGGGGAGTACGCCTCGGGGTCGAAGACGCGGCCCCGGCCGCCGCGCCGCGCCGGGTCGACGAAGACGGCGTCCCAGCCTGCGGTGTCCACCTCCGTGACGTCCGCCTCCCGCACCTCGATCAGCTCCGCGAGCCCCAGCGCGTCGGCGTTGGCCCGCGCCACCGCTGCCGTCAGCGGGTCGCGGTCCACGGCGAGGACGCGGATGCCGGCCCGCGCCATGGCGATCGCGTCGCCGCCGATGCCGCAGCACAGGTCGGCGACCGAGGTGACGCCCAGTTCCCGGAGCCTGCGCGCCCGGTACGCCGCGACACTCGCCCGCGTCGACTGCTCGACCCCGTTCGGTGTGAAGAACATCCGCCCGGCGTCCTCGGCGCCGAACTTCGCCACCGCCCGCTGCCGCAGCCGGGCCTGGCCGAGCGCCGCCGACACCAGCTCGGCCGGGTGCTCGCGGCGCAGCCGGGTGGCGACGGCGAGTTCCTCGGCGGGGGCGGTGCCGCGGACCTCCTCGAGGAGGGCGCGGCCTTCGGGGGTCAGGAGGGGGGCGAGGTCGTTCACCGGGTCATTGTGGGCCAGTCGGTGGACGGTGTGCCCCGGGCGGCGGTGTCGGGCCGGATTCCGGGCAGCTGCCTGGGAGGATCCGGCCCCATGCGGGGAGTAGGACAAAACGACAATGGCCGGGTTGTTCGGCGGGCACGGTTCCGTGGTGGCACCGCCGTGCCGCCGCAGCCGGGAGCGGCCGGGCCGGAGGGCGCCCGGTGACAGGGCGCCGCCACCTGATGACCACGGCCGCACTGACGGCACTGCTGCTCACGGGCTGCGCGCCCGCCCCGGACTCCTCGGGCGGCAAGTCCACGGACCGCGCCCCGCACGCCCTCGCACGCCCCGCGGCGCCCCCCGCCGCCCTCCCGCCGGTCGTCACGCGGGTCCCCACCCGCGACCGGGTGGTCTTCCTGACCTACGACGACGGCGCCGGACGCGACCCGGCCTTCATCGGCCTCGTACGCGAGCGCCGTCTGCCGGTCACCCTGTTCCTCACGGACAGCGTCGTCGGCCCGGGCTACGCGCACTTCGCCCGGCTGCGCGCGGTCGGCGCGAGCATCCAGAACCACACCCTGGACCACCTGGCCCTGCGCGGCCTGCCGTACGCGGGGCAGCGCGCGGAGATCTGCGGCCAGCAGCACAAACTCACGTCCCGTTTCGGCATCCGCCCCCACCTGTTCCGCCCGCCCCACGGCCGCTACGACACGGTCACCCGCCAAGCGGCGTCGACCTGCGGCATCCGCGCCCTGGTCCTGTGGCGGGCGACCCTGACCGCCGGCGCCGGACTGACCTTCACCGGAGGCGTCCCGCGCCTCGCCCCCGGCGACATCGTCTCCGTCCCGTCCGCGGAAGGCCCGGCCCTGCCGCTGCACACCCGCACGGCCCGCCTCCTGGAGACGATCGAGAAGCGGGGCCTGCGGGTGGGCCGCCTGGAGGACTACCTCCAGCCCACTCCTGGGAACTGAAGGCCGCGAACTCGGTCGATCACCGGGAATCCCCCCGCCGCGCCGCGCGCAATTGGCACTCCGCTTGACCGAGTGCTAACCGCGGTCATAGTCTCGGCTCTGGCACTCCCCCCAGGAGAGTGCCAACAACGCGACGGGCAGGTCCGGCACCCGCGACGACGGATCGACCTGGTCGCCACCTCAGACAGTTAACCCCGTGAGATCTCCGAAGGGGGAGGTCGGATCGTGACGACCGCCAGCTCCAAGGTTGCCATCAAGCCGCTCGAGGACCGCATTGTGGTCCAGCCGCTCGACGCCGAGCAGACCACGGCCTCTGGCCTGGTCATTCCGGACACCGCCAAGGAGAAGCCCCAGGAGGGCGTCGTCCTGGCCGTGGGCCCGGGCCGCTTCGAGGACGGCAACCGTCTTCCGCTCGACGTATCCGTCGGCGATGTCGTTCTCTACAGCAAGTACGGCGGGACCGAGGTGAAGTACAACGGCGAGGAGTACCTCGTCCTCTCGGCCCGCGACGTGCTCGCGATCATCGAGAAGTAAGTCACCTCGAAGCAGCACCGTTTGACCAGAACTGCGCCCCTGGCCCCGCGACCTAAGAAGCCGGGCGCCCGGGGCGCAGTACTTTCACCCAGATTTCCGAGAGGGCTCACGCTCCCATGGCGAAGATCCTGAAGTTCGACGAGGACGCCCGTCGCGCCCTCGAGCGCGGCGTCAACAAGCTCGCCGACACGGTGAAGGTGACGATCGGCCCCAAGGGCCGCAACGTCGTCATCGACAAGAAGTTCGGCGCCCCCACCATCACCAACGACGGCGTCACCATCGCCCGCGAGGTCGAGATCGAGGACCCGTACGAGAACCTCGGCGCCCAGCTGGTCAAGGAGGTGGCGACCAAGACCAACGACATCGCGGGTGACGGCACGACCACCGCGACCGTGCTGGCCCAGGCGCTCGTCCGCGAGGGCCTGCGCAACGTCGCCGCCGGCGCCTCCCCGGCCGCCCTGAAGAAGGGCATCGACGCGGCCGTCGCCGCCGTCTCCGAGGACCTGCTCGCGACCGCCCGCCCGATCGACGAGAAGTCCGACATCGCCGCCGTCGCCGCGCTGTCCGCCCAGGACCAGCAGGTCGGCGAGCTGATCGCCGAGGCGATGGACAAGGTCGGCAAGGACGGTGTCATCACCGTCGAGGAGTCCAACACCTTCGGTCTGGAGCTGGACTTCACCGAGGGCATGGCCTTCGACAAGGGCTACCTGTCGCCGTACTTCGTGACGGACCAGGAGCGCATGGAGGCCGTCCTCGACGACCCGTACATCCTGATCCACCAGGGCAAGATCTCCGCCATCGCGGACCTCCTGCCGCTGCTGGAGAAGGTCATCCAGGCCAACGCCTCCAAGCCGCTGCTGATCATCGCCGAGGACGTCGAGGGCGAGGCCCTGTCGACCCTGGTCGTGAACAAGATCCGCGGCACCTTCAACGCCGTCGCCGTGAAGGCCCCCGGCTTCGGCGACCGCCGCAAGGCGATGCTGCAGGACATGGCCGTCCTCACCGGCGCCACGGTCATCTCCGAGGAGGTCGGCCTCAAGCTCGACCAGGTCGGCCTGGACGTCCTCGGCTCCGCCCGCCGCGTCACCGTCACCAAGGACGACACCACGATCGTCGAGGGTGCCGGCAAGGCCGAGGACCTGCAGGGCCGCGTCGCCCAGATCAAGGCCGAGATCGAGAACACCGACTCCGACTGGGACCGCGAGAAGCTCCAGGAGCGCCTCGCGAAGCTGGCCGGCGGCGTGTGCGTGATCAAGGTCGGCGCCGCCACCGAGGTGGAGCTGAAGGAGCGCAAGCACCGTCTGGAGGACGCCATCTCCGCGACCCGCGCCGCGGTCGAGGAGGGCATCGTCTCCGGTGGCGGTTCCGCGCTCGTCCACGCCGTGAAGGTCCTGGAGGGCAACCTCGGCAAGACCGGCGACGAGGCCACCGGTGTCGCGGTCGTGCGCCGCGCCGCCGTCGAGCCGCTGCGCTGGATCGCCGAGAACGCCGGCCTGGAGGGCTACGTCATCACCTCCAAGGTCGCCGAGCTCGACAAGGGCCAGGGCTTCAACGCCGCGACCGGCGAGTACGGCGACCTGATCAAGGCCGGTGTCATCGACCCGGTCAAGGTCACCCGCTCCGCCCTGGAGAACGCCGCCTCCATCGCCTCCCTCCTCCTGACGACCGAGACCCTGGTCGTCGAGAAGAAGGAAGAAGAGGAGCCGGCCGCCGGCGGCCACAGCCACGGTCACTCGCACTGAGCGAGGGCCGCACACGGCGGCTTGAGTGGAACGACGCCGTGCGGCGTCCCCGGGGCCCGGCCCTCCGTCACGGAGGGCCGGGCCCTCGGGCGTTCACCGGGCAGACGGCCTGCCGCCGACGGGCCGGCCCCCGCCGCCGGCCGTGAACGGCGAGCCGTCAGAACCGTCAGCCGTCAGCCGTCGTGCCGGGCCGCGAACCGCACGGGGGCCCCGGTCCGCACCACGGCCCACACGGTCTTCCCGGGCGCACCGGGTCGCGGCGCGACGCCCCAGTCCTCGGCGAGGGCCGTGACGAGCGCGAGGCCGCGTCCGCCGTCGTCGTCGGGCCGACCGCCCCGGACGGGGCACGGCAGCCGTTCGCCGCGTACGTCGCTGACCTCGACGCGGACCCGTCCGGCGCCGTCGAGCCGGACGAGACGGAGCTGGGCGTCCCGGCCGGGCACCCGCCCGTGCGTCACGGCGTTGGCGGCCAGCTCCGCGACGATCAGCTCCACGGCGTCGTGGGCGGGGGTGCCGGGACTCCAGCCCCAGGCGTCCATCTGGCAGGAGGCGAGCCTGCGGGCGAGCCGGGCGCCGCGCGGGGACGCGGTGAAGCGGAACGAGAACACCGTCTGATCGGCGAGCGGAGGCGGCAGCGCGGGCCGCCGCGCGTGGCGGGGGGAACTGGTCATGCCCCGAAGATCCCGCGCCCACACCCCCGTTCACCAGGATCGATGCCCCCACGGAGGTCGTCTGTCGGGGCGGCGGACGACGCTGTAGGACCTGTCGGGGCGGCCTCTGGGCAGGCGGGTGCAGGCCGCGCGCGGTGCGGGGGTCCCTGACAGCGAGGGGGCTGGACGCGCTGAGTGAAGAAAGCTTTCGCGGAGGGCGTTCACTCGTACGCCTCAACTTGCCTGATGCGCGGTGTGGTTGGCCGCTGTGCGTCCTACCGTGCGAGCACGGGTGACGTGGGCTGGGCGTGCTGAGGGAGCGAACGAGATGGTGCCGGGCGCGGATTCGGGTGCGGGTGTGGAGAGCACGGGCGTGGGCGCGGACTCGAACGGGGAGTTCCTGCGCTGTTTCGGGCGCCAGATGAAGCTGCTGCGGGAGGCCGCGGGGCTGACGCAGGCGCAGTTGGCCGAGCGGGTCGGCTACACCGAGGCACTGATCGCGGCGGTGGAACAGGGACGCCGCATCCCCCGGCCGGAACTGGTGGACGCGGTGGACCGGGAGGTGGGGGCGCGGGGGGTGCTGATGGCGATGAAGGGGGAGGTGGCGAAGGCGCGGTATCCGGGCTTCTTCCGTGCCTTTGCGGCCCTGGAAGCCAATGCCGCCGAACTGCATGCCTACGACGCTCACCTCGTCAACGGCCTGTTGCAATGCGAGGAGTACGCACGCGCGGTTTTCGGCATGTGGCGGCCACTGCTGGACACGGAGACCATCGAGCAACGGCTGTCGGCACGTCTGGACCGTCAGAAGCTGCTGGCGCGACGTCCCAAGCCGCTGCTGAGCTTTGTGATCGAGGAGAGCGTTCTGCGGAGGCCCCTTGGTGGGCCAGAGGTCATGCGAGCCCAGCTGGAGCACCTGTTGCTCGTCGGGCACGAACGCAACGTAGAGCTACAGGTGATGCCGACCGGACGCGATGAACACGCTGGTGTGGCAGGGCCGTTCACATTGATCCTTACGCAGCAACAGCGGAGGATGGCGTACACGGAGGTGCAGAGCAACAGCACCCTGCATACGGAGCCAGCGAAGGTCCAGGGGTTCGAGTCCACGTACGGAGTCCTGCGAGCACAAGCGGTGACCCCCAGGGAATCGCTGGCCTGGATCGAGAAGCTCTTGGGAGATTTGTGAAGGCCAACGACGATCAGGCAGCTGAGCTGACCTGGGTGAAGAGCAGCTACAGCGCTGGAGACGGCGGTCAGTGCGTCGAGGCCGCCGCTACCGGCTCTGCCGTACTGGTCCGCGACTCGAAGCAGCCGGACGCAGCGGTCCTGAGCGTCCCCGCAGGGCAGTGGTCGGCGTTCGTGCGGATGGCCGCGCGCGACTGACGTGATCGAAGGGCGGTGGGAGCCGATCGGGCTTCCACCGCCCTTTTCAGCCGTGGTTGAACAGAGAAACGTGGCGCGGATGTGCCGGTGAGGGAGGCACCTGGGCTGGGACTTCTCGTCCGGCCCGGTCAGCGCGGCTGAGACGCGCCGTACACCCACTCGGCGGGGCGTGCGTCCCGTTTCACGCGCTCATCTGCGCGCCTTCGCGCCTGACGCGTGTCAGTGACACGACAAGCGTCGGTCACGCTGGATTTCCCCTTGGGTACGGGGAGTGACCAGTCGAGACTTCCTGTGTCCCGCACACCACATCCGCCACCGGCACAGGCCGGTGGCTGACATGAAGGAGACGACTGTGAAGCTTGCTCGTTTCGCTGCCGCCCTCGGCGCCACCGCGGCCCTCACCGCCGCAGCTGTCACCCCGGCGGTCGCGCAGCAGCACAGCTCCACCAGCCCGCGCGACTACACGTGCAGCAACCAGGGCGGCGGCCCGGACCACTCGGTCATCTGTTCCGGCCTGATCACCGTCAACAACGTGCTCAACGGCACGACGGTGAACATCGGCGACATCAACGTCCTCAACGACACGCAGCTCTCCGACCTGGAGATCGCTCTCGTGAAGGTCGCCGACAACAACATCAACGCCCCCGTCACCGTTCAGGTCGCCGCGCTGGAGACCGCGGTCGTCAACACCTACCTGACGAAGTTCGGCATCGCTGTCCTGCCGATCAAGGTCAACGTCTGCGCTGTCAGCGTCTGCGTCTGATCCGCCGCCCGGGGCCCTGAGGCCCCCGGGCACAGCACTCCCGTGGCGTCGGCCGGGCCGCTCGTGCGGCTGGGCCGGCGCCACGCCGCACATCGCGCGAAGAGCTCAGCCCTCCAGCACCCCCAACTGCGCCATCAGCCCCACCCGGTCGTACTGCCACCAGCCCTCGCAGATCCGCCCGTCCCGGAAGCGGTGCCACGTCATGCCCGTCATGGTGACGTCCTGGCCGGTGGCGGGGATGCCCACGAAGTCGCCGGTGTGGCGGCCGGTCCACGTCCAGCGCGTGCACACCCGGTCCCCCTCGGCGAGCTGGTCGTCGACGCGGAACGCGAACGTGAAGGCCGCGCGCCGGCCCGCGTACTCCTCCCGCATCCGGGCCAGGCCCTCCACGTCACCCGGATTGGCCGGATCGTGGTCCCGGTAGTCGTCCGTGAGGTGCGCCGCGAGCGCGTCCGGCTCGACGCGGCCCAGGTCCTCGAAGAAGGCCCGCGCGGCGGCCTCGTTGAGCTGCTCGTCGCGCACCACGTCGAGATCGGTGAACGTCGGCATCCCGTCGCACAGCGCCACCATCTCCCGGAAGACCCGCTCGGTCTCCGGCAGGGTCGAGTTCCGCATCGCCTCCTCGTACGAGGGGAACTCCACGATCTCCACGAAGTGTGCCTCGTCGGACAGGTCCCTGCCGATCACGCTGTGCGTCGCCGTGCGCCTGCCCCGGGTCTGCTCGACCCACTCGTCCATCAGCCGGTTCACCTCGTCGAACCGGCTGGTCCTGCAGTCGATGAGCTGTACGAACGTCATGGGGTCCGCCTCCCGGCCCCCCTGGATTTCCCCGGTCCCGCAGGGCCGGCCGGTCCACCCCATTCTCGCACCGGCAGCGCCCCTACCGCGGCCCGTACTTCCGCCCCGTCCGCGAGGTCAGCCCGCCCAGCATGCCCCGCGGCACCACCTTCACGAGCCCCATCAGCGCCTTGTACCGCGGGTCCGGAATGGACAGCGACTTGCCGCGCGCCAGGTCGTCCAGCGCCGCCGCGACCAGCTTGTCCGCGTCCAGCCACATCCAGCCCGGGATGTTGTCCGTGCCCATCCCGGCCCGCGCGTGGAACTCCGTCCGCACGAAACCGGGGCACAGCGCCATCAGCCGTACGCCGCTGCCGGTCAGGTCGCGCGCCGCGCCCTGCGTGAACTGCACGACCCACGCCTTCGACGCGCCGTACGTCCCGCGCGGCACGAACGCCGCCACCGAGGCGACGTTGACGACGCCGCCGCGGCCCCGCTCCCGCATCGCCTCCGTCGCCGCCGACGT
Source organism: Streptomyces sp. NPDC051207 (assembly GCF_040682395.1). Classification (NCBI taxonomy): domain Bacteria; kingdom Bacillati; phylum Actinomycetota; class Actinomycetes; order Kitasatosporales; family Streptomycetaceae; genus Streptomyces; species Streptomyces sp. NPDC051207. The sequence goes on from NZ_JBFBAX010000005.1 coordinate 233,899, forward strand.
CAGCCGCAGCACCGCCTCGCAGTGCACCTTGAGCATCTTCAGCTCGTCGGCCAGGGGCACGTCGAGATAGCGGCCCTTGTGGCCGAAGCCGGCGTTGTTGATCAGCAGGTCGACGGGGTTCCTGCGGTCCCCGAGGCGGGCGGCGACCGCCTCGATGCCGTCGTCCGTGGCCAGGTCGGCGGTGCGGACCTCGGCCTCGACACCGTGCCGGTCGTGCAGTTCGGTGGCCTGTTCCCGCAGGCGCTTGGTGTCCCGCGCCACCAGGACCAGGTTGTGCCCGTCGGCCGCCAGCCGCCGCGCGAACGCCGCGCCGATGCCCGCCGTCGATCCCGTAATCAATGCCGTTGTCATGGCGCAAGATTAGTGACCCGTACCGCGCGGACCCGTTTCCTGCACGTTTCCTCCCGCTCGGTGAAGCCCGGGCGAACAGCGGGCGCGGACCCGGCCGTCCTGCCCGCCGGGCGTCAACCGCCCTGCCGCGCCACGTACTTCCGCGCCGCCGCCAGCGCCTCCGGGTGCAGGGCCGGGCCCGCCGCGAGAAGGCGCGGCAGCAGCGTCCGTTCGGTGGTCAGCGCGCGGAACTCCACGGCCACCGTCACGTCGTGGTCCGGCCGGTGCACCACTTCCACGGCATCGCCCGCGCAGACCTCCCCGGGCTCGACCACCCGCAGATACGCCCCCGGCGCGCCCCTCTCCGTGAACCGCCGCACCCAGCGCTCCTCACCCAGATGGCCCTGGAAGGTCCGGCAGGGAATCCGCCCGCTGGTCACCTCCAGCACGACGTCCGGCCCGATCCGCCACCGCTCGCCTATCCGCGCCCCCGACACGTCCAGGCCCTCGGTGGTGAGGTTCTCGCCGAACGCGCCGTTGACCAGCGTGCGCCCCAGCGCGCGCTCCCACTCGTCCAGGTCCTCGCGCGCCACCGCGTACACCGCCTGGTCGTCTCCGCCGTGATGGCGGGTGTCGCACACCGCGTCCCCGGCCAGCCCGCTCGCGCCGGTCCCCTTCGGCCCGGGCGCCGCCACCTTCACCGGCCCGTCGGCCGGCCGCTTGTCGATGCCGGTCAGCCCTTCTGGCTGATCCGTGTAGGGCACGGCCACCGGGCGGCCCAGATTCACAGACAGAAGCTTCATGGCGGCACGGTAGGCGAACGGCATCCAAAGCGTCGACGCATTATTCGGCGTCGGACCAAAGACTCGCTTATCCTCGAAGCGTGATCGAAGCCCGTCATCTCCGCGTTCTGCGCGCCGTGGCCACCACCGGCTCCTTCTCGGCGGCGGGGCGCGAGCTGGGCTGCACCCAGCCCGCCGTCAGCCAGCAGATCAAGGCCCTGGAGACCTCCGTCGGCACACCCCTGCTGGTCCGCAGCGGACGCGCCATGCGGCTCACCCAGGCCGGCGAGGCCCTCGTACGGCACGCCGCCGGCATTCTCGCCGGGCTCACCGCCGCCGAGGAGGAGGTCGCCGCGATCGCCGGACTGCGCGCCGGCCGGGTCCGGCTGGTGTCCTTCCCCAGTGGCAGCTCCACCCTCGTGCCGACCGCCCTCGCCGCCCTGCGCGCCGCGCACCCCGGCACCCGGGTCTCCCTGGAGGAGGCCGAGCCGCCGAGGTCCGTCGAACTGCTCCGGGAGGGCGACTGCGACCTCGCCCTCGCCTTCCGCTACGAGGGCGCGGCGGGCGCCGAGGAGTGGGACGACCTCGTCGTACGGCCGCTGCTGACCGACCGGCTGGTCGCGCTCGTGCCCGAACGGCACCGCCTCGCGCGTGCCCGGACCGTCGCCATCGGGGAACTCGCCGGGGAGTCGTGGATCGCGGGCTGCCCGCGCTGCCGCGGCCAGCTCGTCGAGGTGTGCGAGGGCGCCGGCTTCACGCCCCGCATCGACTTCGCCACCGACGACTACCCGGCGGTGGTCGGCCTGGTGGGCGCGGGCCTCGGCGTGGCCGTCCTGCCCCAGCTCGCGGTCGAGTCCGTACGGCCGCGGGGCGCGCGCACGGTGACGCTGGAGCCGGCGGTGCGCCGCGAGATCGTCGCGCTCACGCTGCCCGACCTGGCGCAGGTGCCGGCCGTGGCGGCCACGCTGGACGAACTGGCGCGGGCCGCCGCCCGGTAACCGCAGGGAACCGCCCCGAGGCCGGCAGGGCTCCGCGGAAGGCACCGGGAGAAAACCAAGGGGCACGCAACGCGTGCCCATCCGTGCAGAAACGTTCTTTCTGACTGCCCTTCAGTCCTGCGGGGCGTGGCCCCCGCCCGGTGTCGACGTCGACGACACCAGCCGGTTGCGCGCCCGCCCCATGAGTTCCTCGCGCTCGTCCTCCGTCAGTCCGCCCCAGACCCCGTACGGCTCGCGTACCGCCAGCGCGTGCGCCGCGCACTGGGCGCGGACCGGGCACCTCATGCAGACCTCTTTGGCGGAGTTCTCACGAGCACTTCGCGCCGCACCGCGCTCTCCCTCGGGATGGAAGAAGAGGGAGCTGTCCACCCCGCGGCAGGCAGCCAGGAGCTGCCAGTCCCACAGGTCCGCGTTCGGTCCGGGAAGGCGGGAGAAATCTGCCATTGCGTGACCCCTTGTAGCCGTTATGGGCGGATCCGGTGTCCACGACCGTACAACTACGATCTAACAAGATGAAAATATGACTCATTGCGAATCTAGCCGCAGACACCAGCAAGAGGGAAGAAAAGGGTCTGAATGGGGCATAGGTTGTGATGAAAAATTGAGGGTCTGCTGTGCATGTCTGCACCGTGTCCGTCCCCTCACGTAGAGTGCCGAAGATGGCACACGGCCCCGTAACTCTTTCGAGTGACCGTCGTTGAGAGGGCGGAGGCGGTTGAAGCAACAAGCGCTCGGACGGACGTCCGAGGCGGTCGACCGCACAGGTGACGATTCGTACCAGCCTGGAGGCTCAAGGTGACGTGCATCAGCTGCGGAGGGCGGCCATGACATCCGTCCTCGTCTGCGACGACTCCCCGCTTGCCCGAGAGGCGCTGCGCCGCGCGGTCGCGACCGTGCCCGGCGTCGAGCGGGTGACGACTGCGGCCAACGGCGAGGAAGTCCTCCGCCGCTGGGGCGCCGACCGCTCGGACCTCATCCTGATGGACGTACGCATGCCCGGACTGGGCGGCGTCGAGACCGTCCGGCGGCTGCTGTCCGCCGACCCCGGTGCCCGCATCATCATGCTCACGGTCGCCGAGGACCTGGACGGCGTGGCGCTCGCCGTCGCCGCCGGCGCCCGGGGCTACCTGCACAAGGACGCCTCCCGCGCGGAGCTGCGGGCCACCGTGACGCAGGCCCTCGCCGACCCGACCTGGCGGCTCGCGCCGCGCCGGCTGCGGTCGGCCGAGATGGGCGCCGCGCCCACGCTCACCGCCCGTGAGATCCAGGTGCTCGAAGGCATGAGCCACGGCCGCTCCAACGCCGAGATCGGCCGCGAGCTGTTCCTCTCCGAGGACACCGTCAAGACGCACGCCCGACGGCTGTTCAAGAAGCTCGGCGCCTCGGACCGGGCACACGCCGTGGCGCTCGGTTTCCGGTGGGGCCTGGTCCGCTAGGCCACCCCCCTGTGTGTCCCAGGCCGCGTCGACGGACCCCCGCCCGCCACGCGACGCCGTGCCCGCCCGGCGCGGGCAGCGCAATCCCCGCCTACCGCGAGGTGGGCGGGGGTGGCAGGACGGCCCGCCGGGTGCCCGCTGCTCGTTTCGCCGCGGATGCCGCATCCTTGAGGTGTGGAGTCTCTCGGGGACGAGTCGGTCGAGCGGAAGGGGAGGGCGCAGGGGATGAGTTCCGGCGCACCTGCTCATAACGCTTCGGTGCACAACAACGGGCGCAGTGCCGCGGATCGGACGGGCGCAGGGCACCATGGACCGATGCGCGAGGACGATGCGGCCACTGCCCAAGGGGCGATCGGTGCGCTCGTCCATCGCGCCGTCGACGGGGACGAGCAGGCCACGCACGACCTGCTCGCCCATGTCCACCCCCTCGCCCTGCGCTACTGCCGCACGCGGCTCTCGCGGCTCCCGGGCGACGCCCGGCACTTCGTGGAGGACCTCGCCCAGGAGGTCTGCGTGGCGGTCCTGCTCGCCCTGCCGCGCTACAAGGACACCGGGCGCCCCTTCGAGGCGTTCATCTTCGCCATCGCTGCCCACAAGGTCGCCGACCTGCAGCGGGCCGCGATGCGCCACCCCGGCTCCACGGCCGTGCCCTCCGACGAGATGCCCGAGCGGCCCGACGACTCGCTCGGCCCGGAGGAGCGCGCCCTGCTCAGCAGTGACGCCGAATGGGCCAAGAAACTCCTGGCCAACCTCCCCGAGAACCAGCGCGAGCTGCTGCTGCTGCGGATCGCGGTGGGCCTCACCGCCGAGGAGACCGGTCAGATGTTGGGAATGTCACCCGGCGCCGTGCGTGTCGCCCAGCACCGGGCGCTGAGCCGGCTGCGGGCGCTGGCCGAGCAGTAACGCCTTCACGCGAACGGGCGTTCGGCTCCCGTGCACCGGAAGGGCGCCGGGTCCGTACGAAACCACGAAGCCCCCATGCCCTCGTGATCGTGGAATCAGACACGTCCGCTTCCCGTTAGCATGGACATCCGCACCGATCAAGGCCATTTGGGGAAGGTGTCATGACTGCCAACGTCGACGGAGTGCCCGGAAAATTCGCGACACTCGGGCTGACCTACGACGACGTGCTGCTGCTGCCGGGAGCGTCCGAGGTGCTCCCCAACGCGGTCGACACCTCGTCCCGCATCTCCCGCAACGTCCGGGTCAACATCCCCCTGCTGTCCGCCGCCATGGACAAGGTCACCGAGTCGCGCATGGCGATCGCGATGGCCCGTCTCGGCGGCGTCGGCGTCCTGCACCGCAACCTGTCCATCGAGGACCAGGTCAACCAGGTCGACCTGGTGAAGCGGTCGGAGTCCGGGATGGTCACCGACCCGATCACCGTCCACCCGGACGCCACGCTCGCCGAGGCCGACGCGCTGTGTGCCAAATTCCGCATCAGCGGCGTCCCGGTCACCGACCCGGCCGGCAAGCTCCTCGGCATCGTCACCAACCGCGACATGGCCTTCGAGACCGACCGCAGCCGCCGGGTGCGCGAGGTCATGACCCCGATGCCGCTGGTCACCGGCAAGGTCGGCATCTCCGGTCCGGAGGCCATGGAGCTGCTGCGCCGCCACAAGATCGAGAAGCTGCCGCTGGTCGACGACGCGGGGGTCCTCAAGGGCCTGATCACGGTCAAGGACTTCGTCAAGGCCGAGAAGTACCCCAACTCCACCAAGGACGCCGAGGGCCGGCTGCTCGTCGGCGCCGCCGTGGGCGCCAGCCCCGAGGCGCTGGAGCGCGCCCAGGCACTCGCCGCCGCCGGGGTGGACTTCCTGGTCGTCGACACCTCGCACGGCCACAACAGCAACGCCCTCAGCTGGATGGCGAAGATCAAGTCCAGCGTGGGCGTCGACGTGATCGGCGGCAACGTCGCCACCCGCGACGGCGCCCAGGCCCTCATCGACGCCGGCGTCGACGGCATCAAGGTCGGCGTGGGCCCCGGCTCGATCTGCACCACCCGCGTGGTCGCCGGCATCGGCGTCCCGCAGGTCACCGCCATCTACGAGGCCTCCCTCGCGGCCCGTCCCGCGGGCATCCCGCTGATCGGCGACGGCGGCCTGCAGTACTCCGGCGACATCGGCAAGGCGCTCGCCGCGGGCGCCGACGCGGTGATGCTGGGCAGCCTCCTCGCCGGCTGCGAGGAGTCGCCGGGCGAGCTGCTGTTCATCAACGGCAAGCAGTTCAAGTCGTACCGCGGCATGGGCTCGCTCGGCGCCATGCAGTCCCGCGGCCAGGGCAGGTCGTACTCCAAGGACCGCTACTTCCAGGCCGAGGTCTCCTCCGACGACAAGCTCGTCCCCGAGGGCGTCGAGGGCCAGGTGCCCTACCGCGGCCCGCTGTCCAACGTGCTGCACCAGCTCGTCGGCGGCCTGCGCCAGACCATGGGGTACGTGGGCGCCGCCACCATCGACGAGATGGAGTCCAAGGGCCGCTTCGTCCGGATCACCTCGGCGGGCCTGAAGGAGAGCCACCCGCACGACATCCAGATGACGGTCGAGGCGCCGAACTACAGCGCCAAGCGATGACACGCACGTTTCAGGGAGGGCGGCCCGGGAAATCCCGGGCCGCCCACCTCGTACGTCCGGGCGGCGCCCGCGGACCGGTCAGGGATACTGGAAGGCGCTGAAACGCAACAGGGAAAGGCCACAGACGTGACTGAGATCGAGATCGGGCGCGGCAAGCGCGGCCGCCGGGCGTACGCCTTCGACGACATCGCCGTCGTCCCCAGCCGCCGTACGCGGGACCCGAAGGAGGTCTCGATCGCCTGGCAGATCGACGCCTACCGCTTCGAGCTGCCGTTCCTGGCCGCCCCCATGGACTCGGTCGTCTCCCCGGCCACCGCGATCCGCATCGGCGAGCTCGGCGGCCTCGGCGTGCTGAACCTCGAGGGCCTGTGGACGCGGTACGAGGACCCGCAGCCGCTGCTGGACGAGATCGCCGGGCTGCCCGTCGAGGCCGCCACCCGCCGCCTCCAGGAGATCTACGCCGCTCCGATCAAGGAGGAGCTGATCGGGCAGCGGATCAAGGAGGTGCGCGACTCGGGCGTGGTCACCGCGGCGGCGCTCTCCCCGCAGCGCACGGCGCAGTTCTCCAAGGCCGTCGTGGACGCGGGCGTGGACATCTTCGTCATCCGCGGCACCACGGTGTCGGCGGAGCACGTCTCCTCCTCGCACGAGCCGCTCAACCTGAAGCAGTTCATCTACGAGCTCGACGTCCCGGTGATCGTCGGCGGCTGCGCCACGTACACGGCGGCCCTGCACCTGATGCGCACCGGCGCGGCGGGCGTCCTGGTCGGCTTCGGCGGCGGCGCCGCGCACACCACGCGCAACGTCCTGGGCATCCAGGTGCCGATGGCGACGGCGGTGGCCGACGTGGCGGCGGCCCGGCGTGACTACATGGACGAGTCCGGCGGCCGGTACGTGCACGTGATCGCGGACGGCGGTGTCGGCTGGTCCGGCGACCTGCCCAAGGCGATCGCCTGCGGCGCCGACGCGGTGATGATGGGCTCCCCGCTCGCCCGCGCGACGGACGGCCCGGGCAAGGGCCACCACTGGGGCATGGAGGCGGTCAACGAGGAACTGCCGCGCGGCAAGAAGGTCGACCTGGGCACGGTCGGCACGCTGGAGGAGATCCTCACCGGCCCCTCCCACACCCCGGACGGCTCGATGAACCTCTTCGGTGCCCTGCGCCGTGCCATGGCCACGACCGGCTACAGCGAGCTGAAGGAGTTCCAGCGGGTCGAGGTGACGGTGGCGGACGCACAGCACAAGCGGTGAGCTGACGCTGCGCCCCGCTCGAGTGGGAAGGGCCTGGACCAGGGGGTGGTCCGGGCCCTTTTGCGTGGCTTGGGGGCGTGCGGCACGGGGAGGGGGGCGCACCCGTGGGGCGTCACCGCAAGCCCACTCGTTCTGGAGCCTGCCGCAGTGGCCTCAGCGGTGGGCTCCGCCTGGTTCAACGGCACCGGTGCCGGATGTCCCGTGCCGGCGGCTCCCGGAGCGCGCCGAGTGGCGGGCGCCCCCTCACAGCCGGTGCGCCGCCCCCGTGGGTGTGGCCCCCCGCGTGTCCAGGAGGAGCTGCGCCTTCACCGACAGGCCCTGCAGGTCGTACGTGCGGTGCTGCTGGAGCAGGATCGTCAGGTCGGCGTCGGCTGCCGCCTCGTAGAGGGAGTCGGCGCGCGGGACCGGGCGGTCCAGAATGTGCCAGGACGGGACGTGCGGGTCGTGGTAGCTCACCTGCGCGCCGAGTTCCATCAGGCGGATCGCGATCTCCTGGGCCGGGGTGGCCTGCTGGTCGGCGAGGTCCGCCTTGTAGGTGACGCCGAGGAGCAGCACGCGCGCGCCGCGGGCCGACTTGCCGTGCTCGTTGAGGAGGGCGGCGGCGCGCTGCACGACGTACCGGGGCATCTGGTGGTTGACCTGCTGGGCCAGCTCGACCATGCGCAGGGTGCGTACGGCGTGTCCGGCGAGGTCCTGGGGCACGGCGTGGCCGCCGACGCCGGGTCCGGGGCGGAACGCCTGGAAGCCGAACGGCTTGGTCTCGGCGCAGCGGATGACGTCCCACAGGTCGACGCCGAGGTCGTGGCAGAGCACGGCCATCTCGTTGACCAGGGCGATGTTGACATGCCGGAAGTTGGTTTCCAGGAGCTGCACGGTCTCGGCCTCGCGTGGTCCACGCGCGCGTACCACCTTGTCGGTGAGCCGGCCGTAGAACGCGGCGGCCGACTCCGTGCACGCGGGCGTGAGGCCCCCGATGACCTTGGGCGTGTTGCCGGGCGTGAAGTCGCGGTTGCCGGGGTCGACGCGGCTGGGGGAGTAGGCGAGGTGGAAGTCGCGGCCGGCGCACAGCCCGGAGCCCTCTTCCAGGAGACCCCGCAGGAAGTCCTCGGTGGTGCCGGGGGGCACGGGGGACTCCAGGATCACCGTGGTGTGCGGACGCAGGCGGCCCGCGAGGGTGCGGGCGGCGGTCTCCACCTGGCCGAGGTCGAGCCCCCCGTCCGCGCCACGCGGCGTGGGCGCGCAGATGACGGCGGTGCGGACGCGGCCCAGCTCGGCCGGGCCCGCCGCGGTGCGGAAGCCGCCCGCGAGCATCCTGCGCAGCTCGGCGGGGCTGAGCGAGCCGGACTCGGGACCGGTCCGGTAGCCGAGCGTGGGGATGCCGGCGGCGACGGCGGCCTGGGCCAGGGGCAGGCCGTACGGGCCGAGTCCGATGACGGCGAGATCTGCGGGCATGACGTGGGCCGTCCTTCCCAGTAACCGAAGCGGGACAGGTGCGCAAGCCCTGTGGACTGGTCGAGCGAGCGCAATGTCAGACTAGGGGTAAATATGACCGGTATGCGGGATTGGTCGGTCGAGTCTCGTCGGATGTTTCTGTGAGCGTTGTCCACAGGGCGGGGGCGAGTGGTGGCTGAAGTTGGGCAAGGCGGTCAGAATTTGGGCATGGGGGGTTCGAACCGGGCTTCGCCCGACGGGTGCGGCCTACGCGACTGACGAGCGGGAGGCAGCGGTGAGGACAGCGACACTGGGACCGGCGCAGCGCGCCGAGTCACTCGCGGCCATGGCCGAGCGCGAGCTGGACGTGCTGGTCGTGGGCGCAGGTGTGGTGGGCGCGGGCACCGCCCTCGACGCCGTGACCCGCGGCCTGTCCACGGGACTGGTCGAGGCACGCGACTGGGCGTCGGGCACCTCCAGCCGGTCCAGCAAGCTCATCCACGGAGGCCTGCGCTATCTGGAGATGCTCGACTTCGCGCTCGTACGGGAGGCGCTGAAGGAGCGCGGCCTGCTCCTGGAGCGGCTCGCCCCGCACCTGGTCAAACCGGTGCCGTTCCTCTACCCGCTGGAGCACCGCGGCTGGGAGCGACTGTACGCCGGGTCGGGCGTCGCGCTCTACGACGCCATGTCGATGGCCCGCGGGCACGGGCGGGGCCTGCCCGTGCACCGGCACCTGAGCCGCCGTCACGCCCTGCGCGTGGCCCCCTGCTTGAAGAAGGACGCGCTGGTCGGGGCCCTGCAGTACTACGACGCCCAGATGGACGACGCGCGTTACGTGGCGACACTGGTGCGCACGGCCGCGGCGTACGGCGCGAAGGTCGCCAACCGCGCGCGCGTGACCGGATTCCTGCGCGAGGGCGGGCGGGTCGTCGGCGCGCGCGTGCAGGACGTCGAGGCGGGCGGCGAGTACGAGATCCGCGCCAAGCAGATCGTCAACGCCACGGGCGTGTGGACCGACGACACGCAGGCGATGGTCGGGGAGCGGGGCCAGTTCCACGTCCGCGCCTCCAAGGGCATCCACCTGGTCGTCCCCCGGGACCGCATCAGCTCCTCCACCGGGCTGATCCTGCGCACCGAGAAGTCCGTGCTGTTCGTCATCCCGTGGGGCCGGCACTGGATCATCGGCACCACCGACACCGACTGGGACCTCGACAAGGCGCACCCGGCCGCGTCCAGCGCGGACATCGACTACCTGCTGGAGCACGTGAACTCGGTCCTGGCGGTGCCGCTCACCCGGGACGACGTCCAGGGGGTGTACGCGGGCCTGCGGCCGCTGCTCGCCGGCGAGTCCGACGCCACCAGCAAGCTGTCCCGCGAGCACACCGTGGCGCACCCCGCGCCGGGCCTGGTCGTCGTCGCGGGCGGCAAGTACACGACGTACCGGGTGATGGCCAAGGACGCGGTGGACGAGGCCGTGCACGGGCTGGACATGCGCGTCGCCGAATGCGTCACCGAGGACGTCCCGCTGCTCGGCGCCGAGGGATACCCGGCGCTGTGGAACGCGCGAGCGCGGACAGCGGCCCGCACCGGACTCCACGTGGTGCGCGTGGAACACCTGCTGAACCGGTACGGATCGCTGATCGAGGAACTCCTCGACCTCATCGCCGAGGACCCCTCCCTGGGCGAGCCGCTGCCGGCGGCCGACGACTATCTGCGCGCCGAGATCGTCTACGCCGCCTCGCACGAGGGCGCCCGCCACCTGGACGACGTGCTGACCCGGCGCACCCGCATCTCGATCGAGACCTTCGACCGGGGCACGCGCACCGCCCGCGAGGCCGCGGAACTGATGGCGCCGGTGCTGGGCTGGGACAAGGACCAGATCGAGCGCGAGGTCCGGCACTACGAGAAGCGGGTGGAGGCCGAGCGGGAGTCCCAGCGCCAGCCGGACGACCTGACGGCGGACGCGGCACGGCTGGGGGCGCCGGACATAGTGCCGCTGTGAGAGGCGGGTCGGGGCCGGGCCGCAGCGGGGCCGCGGGCGGCGGCCTGTCACGGCAGGGGGTCACGGTAGCGGGTGCGGTCCCGGTAGCGGGTGCGGTCCCGGCAGCGGAGGCGGTCCCGGTCCCGGTAACGGGTCCGGTGCCGGTCCTGGTAACGGGTGCGGTCCCGGCAGCGGATTTCGGTGAGGGGCGCCCGACGTGGCACGTCCGGAGGGGCGCCGGACGGCAACGAGGTCCGCGCACCGCCGTCCGAAGTCACCCGATCGAGCGGCGAGAATGGGGATCTGCGTTCGAGGCCCGTTCGTTCCACTGATGGCGAGGACAGAACTCGGCCGCGAGCAGGCGGAGTTCGAGACCGGGTTCCGCGATCGCCGTCGTGTTCACCCGGAAGGTGAGGACATGACGCCCGTCGACGGTGGCCGCGGTGCGCACGTAGCTGCCGGAGATGCGCCCGTTGTGCCCCCACACCGTGACCCCGCACGGCAGCTTCACGGGGAACAGCCCCATGCCGTACGAGCCGTGTGCGGCACGGGTGTCGAGCATCTCGCGCAGCCGGCGCGGGGGCAGCAGTTCGCCGCGCAGCAGGGCCGAGTAGAAGCGGCCCAGGTCGGCGAGCGTCGTGACGATCTCACCCGCGGCACCCGCCACCCGCGGGTCGAGATCGGTGACGTCGGTCCCGTCCGCGGCGTAGGCGCGGCCGTGCGGGGCGGGCAGTGAGGTGCGGGAACCGGGAAAGGAGGTGCCGGTCAGACCCAGCGGAGCGATGAGGCGGTGTTCGGCCTCGGCGGCGTACGAGCGGCCGGTGACCCGCTCGATGACGAGACCGAGCAGGACGTAGTTGGTGTTCGAGTACGCGTAGCGGCCGGGGGAGGCCGGAGGGTGGGTGAGTGCGATGCGTATGGCCTGATGGGGCGTGACCGGGGCGCTGCCGCTGGAGTCGGCGGTGAAGTCGTACAGGCCGCTGGTGTGGTTGAGCAGGGCGCGCAGGGTCAGCGCGCGGCCGTCGTTGCCCGCTCCGCGCACCAGGCCCGGCAGGTGCCGCTCCACCGTGTCGGACAGCGACAGGCGCCGCTCGGCCGCCAGCTGGAGGACCACGACCGCGATGAAGGTCTTCGTGATGCTGCCGGCGCGGAAGTGGTGGGCGCGGGAGACACCCGGCCCGGACTGGGCGTAGCGGCTGCCGCTTTCCGACACGGCGAGCAGGGCGGCGGCGGGCGCTTTGCCCCGCGTCACCAGCAGCGGAAGGACCGTCTTCGGGGACGGGGCGGTGAGCGCCGACGTGCCGGACGGGGCCAGGGCGAGCAGCAGTGCGGCCACGGGGAGGGCCAGTAGCGTCCGAAGCGTCTGCATCACGGTCCTCCCTTGTCGCGGCCCCATGATGCAGATCGCGGAAGGGAGGGTTCCGTCCGGGTCCCGGCCGTACGGGAGTGAACCGGCCGTCAGAGGCACCCTGAGCGCCCGGCACTTGCCGGGTGAGAGACAATGAAGTCTCTGTCAGGGCGGGTTGCATGAGGGGACGCATGTCGGAGGCGGAGCGGGCGGGGACATCCCGTCAGGACAAGAGCGCACGTCTCCTCGCCGGGCGGTACCGGCTGGGAGATGTGCTCGGCCGCGGTGGCATGGGGACGGTGTGGCGTGCCGAGGACGAGACTCTGGGACGGACGGTCGCCGTCAAGGAGCTGCGGTTCCCGTCGAGCATCGACGAGGAGGAGAAGCGGCGCCTGATCACACGGACGCTGCGCGAGGCCAAGGCCATCGCGCGGATCCGCAACAGCAGCGCCGTCACGGTCTTCGACGTCGTCCAGGAGGACGACCGGCCGTGGATCGTGATGGAGCTGGTCGAGGGCAAGTCGCTCGCCGAGGTCATCCGGGAGGACGGCGTGCTGGAGCCGAAGCGCGCCGCCGAGGTGGGCCTCGCCGTCCTGGACGTCCTGCGGTCCGCGCACCGTGAGGGCATCCTGCACCGCGACGTGAAACCGTCGAACGTGCTGATCGCCGAGGACGGCCGGGTCGTGCTCACCGACTTCGGCATCGCGCAGGTCGAGGGCGACCCGTCCATCACCTCGACCGGCATGCTCGTCGGCGCGCCCTCCTACATCTCCCCGGAGCGCGCCCGCGGGCACAATCCGGGGCCGGCGGCCGACCTGTGGTCGCTCGGCGGGCTGCTGTACGCGGCGGTGGAGGGCACGCCGCCGTACGACAAGGGGTCCGCGATCGCGACGCTCACGGCCGTGATGACCGAGCCGCTGGAGGAGCCGAAGAACGCGGGGCCGCTGAGGGACGTCATCTACGGTCTGCTCACCAAGGACCCGGCCAAGCGGCTCGACGACACGGGTGCGCGGGCGATGCTCACCGCGGTCATCAACGGGCCCGCGGTGAGCCGGTCCGAGCTGGCCGCGACCAAGGTCGTGCCGCTGCCCGAGCAGCCCGACCGGCGCGGAGGGAGCGGGGACCCGGCGGGGTCCGGGAGCCGCCGCGGTGAGGACGCCGCCGAGCGGCTGCGCGGTGCGCTGCGGTCGGTGCGCAGGGCCGCCGGCGCGGGCGCCGCGGCCGCCGCGGCGGACGGCAAGTCCTCGGGCGGCGCGGCCGGTTCGCCGTCCGAGGCCCCGGGTGAGGCCGTCGGCGGAATGGGCGAGACGCGGGCGTCCGGTGCGCCGGCCGGTGCCGGCGCGTCCGCCGGTGGGGTCAACGCCGCCTCCGAGGGGCGGAGTTCGGGGTGGCCCGTGATGTCGCCGCCGGATCTGCCGGCCAGGCCCGCGCCGAAGGCGTCGCTCACCGACGTGGTGCCGCGGCGGACGCTGATCGCCATCGCGGTGGTCGTGGTGCTCGCCGTGCTGGGCACCGTACTCACGCTCACCCTCGGTGACGGTGACGCCTCCGGCGGGGCGAAGGGCGGTGGCAAGCCGGCCGCCAGCGCGGCGCAGAGCGGTGACACCGAGGAGGGCAGGGACAAGGAGGGCGGTGCCCGGGAGGACGGGGACGCCAAGGAGTCCGCGAGCCCAGGCTCGACGAGTGGGTCGAAGGGCGGTGCGACGGGCTCGGGGTCGCCCAGTGCCGGGGCCAGCCGGTCGGCCGGGGCGGGAGGCTCGTCCGGCGGTGCCGCGCCGGCGGTCTCGACGCACGAGAGCCGTCAGGGGTACGCGATCGGGCTGCCGGAGGGCTGGAGGTTCCAGTCCAGCAGTGCGGCCGGGGACCGGTTCACCGGGCCGCGCGGGCAGCGGCTGCTCGTCGCCTGGACGTCCACGCCGAAGGACGACCCGGTCGCGGACTGGCGGAACCAGGAGCGGTACATGGTCCGCGAGCAGTACCAGAGGATCCGCATAGCGAAGGTGGACTACCGCGACTGGAACGCGGCCGACTGGGAGTTCACCTATGTGGAGGGCGGCACCAAGTACCGGACGATCGACCGGGGTTTCGTCGTCAACGGGCAACTCGGGTACGCGCTGATGTACACGGCGAAGGCCGCGAACTGGGACGGTGATCTGCGCGCGGGCACCTGGCGGACGCTGACGAAGACGTTTGAACCCGCATCGTGAGGTGAACGGTCCCGGTTTGGAAGCGTGAGATGTGGCATCCGCTCTTTGCGGGTTGCCTCCGGCACGTATCGTGAATGGCTGCGGACCGTACGCATCCAGAACGGGACGCGGGGCGAACGAATTCGACCGACCGGACCGGACCGACCGGCCAGCCGGGGGAGGCAACGTGGACGACTACGCGGGTCGGGTGCTCGCCGACCGCTACCGCCTGCCGCTGCCGCCGTCCGACGAGTACGAACTGACCGAGTCCCGGGCCTTCGACACCTACAGCGGGCAGGAAGTCCTCGTCAGACAGGTGCCGTTGCCGGAGGTCGTCGAGGCCGAGGTGCTCGACGCGGAAGGCCTGCCCGACGGTTTCACCGCGCGCGACGGCGCGGCCCGGCGCCCCGGCGCGCGCCCCGGGCCGCGGCGGCCCGCCGACCCGGTCGTGCGGCGTGCCGTGGAGGCGGCGCAGGCCGCGGCCCGCATACCCGACCATCCGCGGCTCGACCAGGTCTTCGACGTGTTCGCCGAGGGCGGTTCGCTGTGGATCGTCAGTGAGCTGGTGGCCGCGCGGCCCTTGGCGGCGCTGCTCGCCGAGAAGCCGCTGACCCCGTACCGGGCGGCCGAGATCGCCTCCGACATCCTGATGGCGCTGCGGGTGCTGCACGGCCACGGCTGGGTGCACCGGAACCTCACCGCGCGCACGGTGCTGGTCTGCGACGACGGCCGCGTGATGCTGACCGGCCTGGCGGCCGGGGCGGCCGAGGAAGCGCTGTGCGGCTACGACCCGGTGCCGCACGACCCGGACGAGGAGACCCGCGGCGGCGCGGCGGACACCGCCGAGCTGCCGAGACCCGCGGGGACGGTCGCCGGGGCCGTCGATCCCGAGGCCGCGCGGCGGGCCGCCATCGAGGCGCGTTCGGCCCGTGGGCTGCCGGCCGCCGGGGTGGAGGCGGCCGGTGCCGGTCCGGCCGGGCTGTCCCGCACTCCCGTCGATCCCACCGCCGAGATCCGGGCGGCGCGGGCCGGGGCGATCGCGGCGTACCGCGCGGGGGCGCGGGCGGCGGCCCGCATCCACGAGGCGCAGAACGGCCGGACGGCCCTGCCCGGCACTCGTCCGGCCTCCGACACCACGACTCCCGGCGCGGGCCGCCCGGCCCTCGACGGCCCGGTACCCCCGGGCGCCTCCTCGCCGCTGCCCGGTACCTCCTCGCCGTACCTGCCGTCGGGGCAGGCGGGCGCGGACCTCTCCGCGCGGGCCGGGGTGCCCGCGGCCGAGGGCGGTGCGTCGGCCCGCTGGGACGACCTGGTCGCCGGGGCGCCCGCCCCCCGCCGTGGGCCCGCCACCGCGTTGGCCGCCGAGCGGGCGCGGCAGGCGCGGATGGCCGTGGTCGGGCCGGTGACCGAGCGGTGGGCGCCCGAGCAGGCCGGGCCCGTGCACGAGAACTGGCAGCTGGCCGCGCCCATCGGCCCCGCGACCGACCTGTGGGCGCTCGGCGCGCTGCTCTTCCGCGCCGTTCAGGGGCATGCGCCCTACCCGGAGGACTCGACGGCCGAGCTGGTGCAGTTGGTGTGCGCCGAGCCGCCCGCGTACGCGGAGGAGTGCGGTCCGCTGCGGCCGGTCGTGGAGTCGCTGCTGCGGCAGGACCCCACCGAGCGGATCGACTTCGAGGAACTGGGCGGCTGGCTGCGGTCGCTGGTGCGTTCGGCGCCCGAGCCGGAGGCCGGTCTGCACGTCATCGCCGCGCCGCCCGTCGACACCCGCCGGCTGCCGGTCGTACGCCGGCGCGGCGAGCTGGTGCGCAGGCGGCGCGCCGGGCTGCCGGTGCATCAAGGGCGGCACAAGCGGGCCAGGCAGGAGCAGGGATCGCCGCGCAACCTGGGCCGCATGCTGCTGGTGCTGATACTGCTCGCGGTCGCCGGGGCGATCGCGTACGCCGTGCTGTTCATGCCGAAGTCGGGAGCCACGGGCGGGGACGGCACCGACCGTGCCGGTTCCGCGGGCCAGGTCGGCCAGGCGCCCGAGCAGTCCCCGGACACCGGCGGTGAGCCGGGCTCCGACCGGACGCCGGCAGGACCGGACGACGACCCGTCGGACGGGGCGGCCGAGACGCAGACCACCGACGGCCCCGACGTCGCCGACGGCTTCACCCTGCGCAAGGACCCGGAGGGCTTCCGCGTCGCCGTGGCCGAGGGCTGGGAGCGCACCGCTGTCAACGGCCGCGGCCAAGTCGTCTACGCGCACGGTGCGTTCCAGCTCATCGTCGTGCCGGGCCGGGACAGCGCGGACGAGTACGGCAGCGACCCGATGGCGTACCAGCGGGAGGACGAGCGGGAGTTGCAGCCGTTCCGGGACTCCAGCTGGGCCACGTCGACCGGGCTGAAGACCATCGAGGTGGGCGGACGGTCCATGGCCGAGGGGCAGTTCACCTGGACCGGGGACGACGGGCGTGAACTGTACGTGCGCAACCTGGCGATGCTGGTCGACGGGCGCTACCACGTGGTGCAGGTGCGCGGCCCCGAGGCGGAACGGGACGAAGTGACGCGGCTGTTCGAGCAGGCGTCGGCGACGTACCAGGTCACGGGCTGAGCCGCCGCCGTTCGTCACGGGGAGCGACAACCGTCACAGTGCGGTCACCTTGGTGTCGCCCCGGTTCCCCGGGTGCGGGCCGGTCCCTACGCTGGCCCTGTCAAAAGCATTGCGGGGAAACGTGAATCAGACGCAGGGCCTGCTCCTCGCGGGCCGCTACCGGCTCGGCAGCGCCATCGGCAGCGGTGGCACGGGCCGGGTGTGGCGCGCCCACGACGAGGTGCTGAACCGGTCCGTCGCCGTCAAGGAACTGACCGCCGCCCTCTACGTCTCCGAGAGCGAGCGGGGCATCCTGTTGGCCCGCACCCGGGCCGAGGCGCGGGCCGCCGCGCGCATCAACCACTCGGCCGTCGTCACCGTCCACGACGTGCTCGAACACGACGGCCGGCCGTGGATCGTGATGGAGCTGGTCGAGGGCCGTTCGCTGGCCGACGCCGTCCGGGACGAGGGCGGCGTGGAGCCGCGCGAGGCGGCCCGCATCGGCCTGTGGGTGCTGCGCGCCCTGCGCGCCGCGCACACCGCCGGTGTCCTGCACCGTGACGTGAAACCCGGCAACGTCCTCCTCGGGCACGACGGACGGGTCCTGCTCACCGACTTCGGCATCGCCCAGATCGACGGCGACACCACGATCACCCGGACCGGCGAGGTGGTCGGCTCGGTCGACTTCCTGCCGCCCGAGCGGGTGCGCGGCCACGACCCGGGGCCCGCCTCCGACCTGTGGGCGCTCGGCGCGACGCTCTACGCGGCGGTGGAGGGCAGGTCGCCGTTCCGGCGCACCTCACCGCTGAGCACCATGCAGGCGGTCGTGGACGACGAACCGGCCGAGGCGCACCGCGCCGGGCCGCTCGCGCCCGTCATCACGGCCCTGCTGCGCAAGGATCCGGCCACCCGTCCCGACGCGTCGGCCACCGAGCGGATGCTCGCCGAGGCGGCGCAGGGGCGGCGCCCGGACGCGGCTCAGGCGCATGTGCCGACGCAGTACGGCGGCGACCCCCGCACGGCCCCGGCGGCCCCGGTGGCCGGGGCGGCCGGGGTGTCCGGGGCGTCGTACGGGCCCTCGTACGGGTCTGCCGCCGGTGCCACGTACGGGGCGGGTACAGGTGCCGCGTACGGCCCGGGCACCGGCGCCGCGTACGGGGCCGGAGCGGGCGCGTCGTACGGGACGGTGGCGGGGACGGGGCACGGGACGGCGGTCGGCGCGTCGTACGGGGCGGGGACCGGTCCCACCCGTGTCGGGCCGCCGGGCGCGCCGGGGCACGGGCGGACCGTCGGGGCCACGCCGGGGCGCCGTCGGCTGCGTACCGCGGCCCTGGTGATCGTCCTCGCCGCACTGTTCGGCGGCGGCACCGCCGTGGTGCTGCGGCAGTGGGACGGGGGCCGCGGGACGGGCAGCGAGGCGGCCCAGTCGCCGACTCCCAGCCTCAGCCCGAGCCGCCCCAGCCCCAGTGCCAGCCCCAGCGTCGGCGCCACCAGGTCGCCGCGCCCCGAAGGCGGCGTACCGGCCTCCTGGGTCCGCCGCGACGACCCCGCGGGATTCAGCCTCTACCTGCCCGAGGACTGGAAGCGCGAGGTCTTCGACACGCAGGGCGGCATCCGGCAGATCGACTACACCCCGGACGGAGGCGAGCACTTCCTGCGCATCGCCGTGGACGCCTCGCCGGACTTCGCCGACCCGTACGCCCACCAGCTCGACCTGGAACAGCAGGTGCAGCGGCTCGTCGACTACCGGCGCGTGACCCTCCACAAGAACGTCTACCGCGACCGCCCCGGCTCCCTGTGGGAGTACACCTGGACCGCGCAGGCCAAGGACACGCCCTTCCCGGGGCCGCGCCGCGCGATCGAGGAGACGTACGTCGCCCGGGACGGAACCGAGTACGCGCTCTACCTGTCCGCGCCCGCCGGGGACTGGCCGACGGCCCGCAGGCAGTTCACGTCGGTTCTCCAGGGCTGGCAGCCGGGAACGTCCTGAGCAGTGCCGCAACGGCGTTCGGGGCGGCGTCGGTTGTCGGCCACCTGCGCTTCGGCGCCCGAAGGGGGGTGCGTCCGTTGGGGCATGATGGGCTCATGGGGACCGAGGGGGCCGGCGCCCGGATCGTCGCGGGACGGTACCGGCTTGAGGCGAAGCTCGGACGCGGCGGCATGGGCGTGGTGTGGCGGGCCACCGACGAGTTGCTCGGCCGGCGTGTCGCCGTCAAGGAGCTCCCGTTCGACGACACGCTCACCGCGGAGGAGGCCCGGCGCCAGCGCGACCGTACGCTGCGCGAGGCCCGGGCGGTCGCCCAGTTGCACCATCCGCACATCGTCGTCGTGCACGACGTCGTGGAGGACGACGAACGGCCCTACATCGTCATGGAGCTGATCGACGGCTCCACGCTCGCCGACCGCGTCGCCGAGCGCGGCCCGGTCGACGCCGCCGAGGCCGCGCGCATCGGCATCGCCCTGCTGAGCGCGTTGCGCACCGCGCACGAGGCCGGTGTGCTGCACCGCGACCTCAAACCGGCGAACGTCCTGCTGGAGGACGGCACCGACCGGGTCGTCCTGTCCGACTTCGGCATCGCCCAGGTGCCGGGCGCCACGACGCTCACCGAGAGCGGCTCCTTCGTCGGCTCGCCCGAGTACACGCCGCCGGAGCGGATAGCCGGGGTCAGCACCGGGCCCGCGTCCGACCTGTGGTCGCTGGGGGTGCTGCTGTGCGCGGCCATGAGCGGGGAGTCGCCGTTCCACCGCGACTCGCTGGGCGGCGTGCTGCACGCCGTGGTGTCGGGCGAGATCAGCCCGCCCGCGCAGGCCGGGCCGCTCCTGCCCGTGGTGCGGGGCCTGCTGGAGCGCGATCCGCAGCGGCGGCTGGAGGCGGTGCAGGCCGAGTGGATGCTGCGGGTGTTCCGGGAGACGGGCCGCATGCCCGCGCTCCCGGCCGACGGCACCCGCTCCCGGACGCCGCGCGGGACGCGGGAGCGGCGGCGTCCCCGGCGGGGCGTGCTGATCGCCGCGCTGCTGATCGCGGCGACGGCCGGGGCGGGCCTGTCCGCGGCGGCGCTGCTGATACACCTCGACGGCGCCGGGGGTGCCACGCCGACCAGCCCGGCGCCGGGCACCACGACCCGGACCGCCACGCCGACGGCCACGCCGACGGCCACGGTGACGGTGACGCGCACCACGTCGCCGGTCAGCCCCGGCGGGCGATGACCTGAGCCCCGTATGCCGGTGCGCGGTGACGGCCGGAGCCGTGTGCGCCCGTGCCCGGTGGCCGGCGACGACCTGAGCCCCGTACGCCCTCCCTGCCCCGCGTACGCGCATAAACGGGAGATAAGCCCCAGGTCGCGTCACGACTCCGTGACCGCACGCCGCCGCAGGTGGATGCGGCGGCACCCGGCGCGATATGGATGGAGCCATGAACCACCACGGGGGAGCCCACCACGGGCCCGACGAGCCCACGAGTTTCGGGCTGCAACCGCCGAACCCGCAGGCGGCGGTGCCGCTCCCGGACAACCCGTACGCGGCGCCCACCCACGTCGTCCCGCCCCGCCCGGAGCCCGCGCCCGACCCCGGAGCCGGACGGCTGATCGGCGGTCGCTACCGGCTGCTGGCGAAGCTCGGCCACGGCGGCATGGGCACCGTGTGGCGGGCCAAGGACGAGACCGTGGACCGTGAGGTCGCCGTCAAGGAGCCGCGCGTCCCGGACCACCTTCCGGAACGCGAACGCGCCAACGCCTTCGAGCGGATGCGCCGCGAGGCACGGGCCGCGGCGCGGCTCGACCACCCGGCCGTGGTCAACGTGCACGACGTGGCCGTGGTGGAGGGCCGGCCGTGGATCGTGATGGAGCTGGTGCAGGGCCGCTCCCTGGGCGACGTGCTCAAGGAGGGCACGCTGAGCGCGCGCGAGGCGGCCCGGATCGGCCTGGAGGTCCTCGGCGCGCTGGAGGCGGCGCACGCGGCGGGCATCCTGCACCGGGACGTGAAACCGGACAACGTGATGCTCGGCCGCCACGACCGGGTCGTCCTCACCGACTTCGGCATCGCCCAGATCGAGGGAGAGACGAACCTGACGGACACCGGCGGCTTCGTCGGCTCGCCCGAGTACATCGCGCCCGAGCGGGTGCTCGGCCAGCGCCCGGGCCCCGCCTCGGACCTGTGGTCCCTCGGCGTCGTGCTGTACGCGGCGACGGAGGGCGTCTCCCCGTTCCGCCGCAGCAACACGCCGGCCACGCTCCAGTCGGTACTCAACGCCACGCCCGCGCCGCCCGCCGCCGCGCAGGGCCCGCTCGGCGAGGCCATCACCGGCCTGCTGCAGAAGGACCCGGCCCGCCGCCCCGGCGCGGCCCGGGTCCGGGCCCTGCTGGAGGCCGCGGCGAACCCGCCCGCCCCCGCGCCCACCCGGTTCGTCACGGCCCCCGGCCCCGGTGGCGCGGCGGCCCCCGGCCCCGGTGGTGCGCCCGGACCCGGCGTTCGCGTCGGCCGCAGGACGTCGGCCGTCCTCGGTGCCGTGGTCGTCGCCGCGGCGGTGGCGGCGTACCTGGTGATCGGGGACCCGTTCGCGGGGCCCCTGCCGGACGACTGGAAGTACAAGCAGGAGAAGGCCCTCGGCGCGACCCTGGCCGTGCCCTCTCCCTATGTGCGGCAGGTGCCCGAGGACCCGGACGACGGCCACTGGGTCAGGTACACCGACCCGAGCGGCAGCCTCTGGATCGGCCTGGCCCTGGACAAGAAGTCCGAGGACACCACGGGCGGCATCGCGGAGTCGGCCGCCGCGGAGATGTACGAGGACGAGGCCGCCTTCAAGGACCGGGGCGACTACCGGCTCGACATGCCCGAGGACCCCAGGACGGTCACTCAGGAGACCACGTACAAGGGGAAGAAGGCCGCTCGAAGCACGGTCGAGTACGAGACGGACGACAACGAGAATCCGCTTCCCCGCACGCTGGAGATCTTCTACTACAAGGACTCCGGCGGGAACATGTACAAGCTGACCATCAGCTACCCGGGCAGGGGCGACTTCACCAAGCGGGGCCGCGAGGTGGCGAGTACGGCCATCGAGAACCTGGACATCGACAGGCTCTGAGCCCGGCGGGGCGCGAGGGCGCGCGTCGACAAGCGGGCGGCCCGCGGGGTACTGATGGGGCATGAGCTACGACGGGGACGGCGCGGGCGTCCAGGGGCGGCTGGCGGGGGCGGGCGTCCCGGGGCGGCTGGTGGCCGGGCGTTACCGGCTGGCCGAGCGGATCGGCTCCGGCGTCCTGGGCACCGTGTGGCGGGCCCGCGACGAACTCGCCGGACGTGAAGTCGCCGTCAAGGAGCCCCGGTTGCCCGGCGATCCGGAGGACGAGGCCCACCGGCGCGCCGCGCACCGGCTGTACCGCGAGGCCCGCGCCGCCGCCCGGGTCGACCACCCGGCGGCCGTCATCATCGACGACGTGGTCGTGGAGGACGGGGACGGGCCGGACGGGCTGCCGTGGATCGTCATGGAGCTGGTGCCCGGCGAGTCCCTGCACGAGGTGCTGCGCGGCGGCCCGGTCGGCGCCCGGGAGGCCGCCCGCATCGGCCTCGCCGTCCTCGGTGCCCTGCGCGCGGCGCACGCCGTCGGCATCGTCCACCGGGACGTGAAACCGGCCAATGTGCTGCTCGGACCCGACCGCCGGGTCGTCCTGACCGACTTCGGCATCGCCCACGCGCACGGCGAGGAATCCCCCACGGCGGCCGGGGAGTTCGCGGGGGCGCTGGAGTACGTGGCGCCCGAGCGCGTGTCCGGCCGGATCGCGGGCCCGGCCTCCGACCTGTGGTCCCTGGGCGCCCTGCTGTACGCCGCCGTCGAGGGCGCGTCCCCGTTCCTGCGCGCGTCCCCCGAGGCCACGCTCGCCGCGATCCTCGCCTGCGACCCGCCCGAGCCGAAGGGCGCGGGACCGCTCGGGCCGCTGATAGGGCGCCTCTTGGCGCGAGACCCCGGTGAGCGGCCGGACCCGGAGGAGGTCGGCGAGACCCTGCAGGCGGTCGCCGGGCCGGGGGCGGGCAACGATGCCCCGGTGACGGAACCCCAGGAGCCTGCCCCGCGGGAGGCATGGGAGGACGGCGGGCAGGCCGGGACCGTCGGCGCGCCCGTCCCCGTGTCCCGCCGCCGTCGCCTGCTGCGTACCGCGCCCTTCGCCTTCCTCGGCGGTCTGCTGCTCCTGGCCGGCCTGTGGTCCGCCGCCCTCTTCGCCGGTCCCGGCAGCGGAACCGCCGCCGAGCGCACGCCGGCCGGACCCGGCCCCGGCAGCGGAACCGCCGCCGAGCGGACGCCGGCCGGACCCGCCCCCGGCAGGGGCGCGTGGACCGCGCACCGGGCCGAGGGCCTGCACGCCACGCTCTTGCTGCCGAGCCCCTACCGCGCGTCCGGCACCGAGGGCAGCACCACCGACCAGCCCCGGGTCGCGCTCTACGACGACGAGCGCGGCGGCGCCGTACGGGTCCGCCTCTCCCTGTGGGACCGCGCGCCCCGCACCCCGCTGGAGCAGGCCCGCGAGGCGCACCGCACCTGGGACCGCCGTGACGGCGAGGCGCGGACCCGGTACACCCGCACCCGCGTCCGGGGCCACGAGGCGGTCATCGCCGACACGGCCTGCGGCCCGGACACCCGCCCCCGGCGCATCATGCAGGCGATGATCCGCACCGGCGACGGCCGCCTGTACGAGCTGCGCGTCGACATGCCCCGGGGCACCGAGGCGGAGAAGGAGGGCACGGCGGTGTTCCACGGCGCCCGTGACCGGGTCGAGTTCGCAAGCGACTGATTTCCGACCGAACAACGCCCTGATCAGCGCGTTTGTTGCCAGCGAACACTGGCGTCATGTGAGCGGACCGTGAATCCCTGTTACCGACGGGTACACAAAGCGGGCGGTCCCGCATACTCTGCCGCCCATGACGGACGCGCAGGCCCTCGAGAAGACCGGCACGACGAACCCCCTCGCCCCCGCCCCGGCGGGCGCCCGCACCGCCGCCGACGTGGTGACGCCCGAGCTGGTCGCCCAGCTCGTCAAGGGCGTGGCCGGATCGGGCACCACCGCCAACCACACGCCGTTCACCGGGGAGAAGCTGGCCGACCTGCCCGAGTCGTCCCCCGAGGACGTGGCGCGGGCCTTCGACGCGGCCCGTGCCGCGCAGGCCGTCTGGGCGCGGGTCCCGGTGCGGCAGCGCGCCGCCGTCCTGCTGCGCTTCCACGACCTGCTGCTGGAGCGCCAGGCCGAGGTGCTCGACCTCATCCAGCTGGAGACCGGCAAGGCCCGCCTGCACGCCCACGAGGAGGTCCAGGCCGTCGCGGTCGCCGCCCGGCACTACGGCCGCAGGGCCCCCGCCTACCTGCGGCCCAAGCGGCACGCCGGTGCCCTGCCGGCCCTCACCAAGGTCACCGAGCTGCGCCACCCGCGCGGCGTCGTCGGCCAGATCGCGCCCTGGAACTACCCGCTGGAGCTGTCCGTGGGCGACGCGCTCCCGGCGTTCGTCGCGGGCAACGCGGTCGTCATGAAGCCCGACACCGAGACCTGCCTGACCGCCCTGTGGGCCCGTGACCTGCTCGTCGAGGCGGGGCTGCCCGCCGAGGTGTTCCAGGTCGTCATCGGCGACGGTCCGGTCGTCGGCCCCGAGGTCGTCGCGCACGCCGACTACGTGTCCTTCACCGGCTCCACCCGCACCGGCCGCGAGGTCGCCCGGCGCGCCGCCGCCCGCCTGGTCGGCGTCTGCCTCGAACTCGGCGGCAAGAACGCCATGCTGGTGCTGGAGGACGCCGACATCGACAAGGCCGCGGCCGGTGCCGTGCGCGCCTGCTTCTCCTCCGCCGGGCAGCTGTGCATCTCCATCGAGCGGCTGCTGGTCCACGAGTCCGTCGCCGACGCCTTCCTGGAGCGCTTCGCCGCCCGCACCAGGGCCATGCGGCTCGGCACCTCCCTGACCTACGGCGCCGACATGGGCTCCCTCGTCGGCGAACGCCAGCTGGAGACCGTCACGCGGCACGTCGAGGACGCCGTCGCCCGGGGTGCGAGGATCGTCGCCGGGGGCGTCGCCCGCCCGGACATCGGCCCGTACTTCTTCGAGCCGACCATCCTCGACGGCGTCGAGGAGCCCATGGCCGTGTGCGCGGAGGAGACCTTCGGCCCCGTGGTGTCCGTCTACCGCTTCCGCACCGAGGACGAGGCGGTCGAGCGCGCCAACTCCACGCCGTACGGCCTGAACTCCTCGGTGTGGACCAAGGACGCCCGGCGCGGCCACGAGATCGCCGCCCGGCTGCGCACCGGCACCGTCAACATCAACGAGGGCTACGCGCCCGCCTACGGCAGCGTCCAGTCGCCGATGGGCGGCATGAAGGACTCCGGCCTCGGCCGCCGGCACGGCTCCGAGGGCATCCTCAAGTTCACGGAGGCCCAGACCGTCGCCCACCAGCGGCTGCTGCCGATGGCCCCGTCGCTCGGCATGGACGACGAGAAGTACGCGGCGTTCATGAGCGCCGGCCTGCGCCTGATGAAGGCGTTCCGTTTCCGCTAGGTCCCGGCCCGTCGAGCCACCCCGGGCGGTTCTCAACGAGGAGAGCACGTGTCACAGGAGATGTATGACTACGACGTCGTCGTCGTGGGCTCCGGCTTCGGCGGTTCCGTCACCGCCCTGCGCCTGACGGAGAAGGGCTACCGGGTGGGGGTGCTGGAGGCGGGCCGCCGCTTCACCCGCGAGACGCTCCCGAAGAACTCCTGGGACCTGAAGAACTACCTGTGGGCCCCCAAGCTCGGCATGTACGGCATCCAGCGCATCCACCTGCTGGGCAACGTCATGGTCCTGGCGGGCGCGGGCGTCGGCGGCGGCTCGCTCAACTACGCCAACACCCTCTACGTACCGCCGAAGCCCTTCTTCGAGGATGCGCAGTGGCGGGACATCACCGACTGGGAGGAGGAGCTGCGGCCGTACTACGACCAGGCGCGGCGCATGCTCGGCGTGCGGCTCAACCCGACCATGACGCCGTCCGACGTGCATCTGAAGGCGGCGGCCGAGCGGATGGGCTGCGGCGACACCTTCCACATGGCGCCGGTCGGCGTGTTCTTCGGCGACGGCGAGGACGCCGGGAGGGCCGTGCGCGCCAAGCCCGGCGAGGAGGTGCCCGACCCGTACTTCGGCGGCGCGGGACCCTCCCGCCGCGCCTGCAACGAGTGCGGCGAGTGCATGACCGGCTGCCGGCGCGGCGCGAAGAACACCCTCAACGAGAACTACCTGTACCTCGCCGAGAAGGCCGGCGCGGTCGTCCACCCCATGACGACGGTGGTGTCGGTCACGGAGGACGCGCGCGGCGGATACGCCGTCGCCACGCTCCCCACCAGTCGGCGGCGCAAGGGCAGGGACAAGGACGGGGGCCGCGTCTTCACGGCCCGGCAGGTCGTGCTGGCCGCCGGCACCTACGGCACGCAGACCCTGCTGCACCGCATGAAGTCCAGCGGCCTGCTGCCGCGCGTGTCCGACCGGCTGGGCGAACTGACCCGCACCAACTCCGAGGCGCTGGTGGGCGCCCAGACCGACGACCGGCGCTACCGGAAGGTGACGGGCGAGCCGAAGGTCGACTTCACCAAGGGCGTCGCCATCACCTCCTCGATCCACCCCGACGCGAACACCCACATCGAGCCGGTCCGCTACGGCAAGGGCTCCAACTCGATGGGCAGCCTGTCGATCCTCCAGGTGCCCTACGCGCCCAGCGGCAGGGGCTCCGCGCGGGTCCTGGGCTGGCTGGCCCACGCGGCCCGGCACCCGATGCTGGTCCTGCGCTCGCTGTCCAACCGCCGCTGGTCGGAGCGGACCATCATCGGCCTGGTGATGCAGTCGCTGGACAACTCGGTGACGACGTACCTGAAGCCGAAGGGCGTCGGCAAGGGCCTGCTCACGTCCCGGCAGGGGCACGGCTCGCCCAACCCGAAGCAGATCAGGGCGGCCACGGAGGGCGCCTCCGCGCTGGCGGCCGAGATCAACGGCTTCGCGGGCTCCAACGTCGGCGAACTGATGGGCACCCCGCTGACCGCCCACTTCCTGGGCGGCTGCCCCATCGGCGCGTCCCGCGAGAGCGGTGTCATCGACCCCTACCACCGGCTGTGGGGCCACCCGGGCATCTCCGTCGTCGACGGCTCGGCCGTCTCGGCGAACCTCGGCGTGAACCCGTCCCTGACGATCACGGCCCAGGCCGAGCGGGCCATGTCGTTCTGGCCGAACAAGGGCGAGGCGGACCCGCGCCCCGCGCAGGGAGCGGCGTACGAGCGTCTGACGCCGGTGGAGCCGAAGTCGCCGGTGGTCCCGGCCACGGCGTTCGCCGCGCTGCGCCTGCCGTTCGTGGGGATACCCGCGGTGCCGCCGAAGAAGGAACCGGCGGCACCGCGGCAGCAGTAGCGCCCCCGGGATCTCCGGGAAGCGGAAGGGACCTGCGCCCCCCTCCGAGCGCAGGTCCCTTCCGTACTTCTGGGTACG
Source organism: Streptomyces sp. NPDC051207 (assembly GCF_040682395.1). Classification (NCBI taxonomy): domain Bacteria; kingdom Bacillati; phylum Actinomycetota; class Actinomycetes; order Kitasatosporales; family Streptomycetaceae; genus Streptomyces; species Streptomyces sp. NPDC051207. The sequence continues at coordinate 261,260 of NZ_JBFBAX010000005.1, forward strand.
TCCGTCGCGTGTTACGCGACGGTCCCGGCGTTGCGGCGCCGCACGACGAAGACCGCGCCGGCACCGGCGACGACCGCGACGCCGCCGACGAGGCCGATCACGGGAAGCGCGGAGCTGGAGCCGGTCTCGGCGAGGCTGCCGGTGACCTCGGGCGTGTTGCCGCCGGGCTTCTTGTCGGTGACGGGCGCCTTGCCGCCTTCCTGCGGCTCGGTGCCGTCGGTGTCCGTGCCGGCGGCCACGATCTGGAAGCGGTACGCCACGTCGCCGAAGCCGACGCACTCGTTGTCGGCGTCGCCGTAGATCGTCGCGCCGAGCGTGAAGCCCGCGCCGACCGGGGCGCTCGCCTTGACGTTCAGGCGCATCGGGATGTTGACGACGTAGTCGGGCTCCAGGACGTCGGTGTAACCGACGTAACCGACCGCGTAGCCCTCCTCGTCCAGGTCGACCCAGGTCTCGTTGTCCGGGTCCCAGGCCTGGAGCTGGACCTGCTTGCTGCGGAACAGGTCGGCGCCGTCCCGGTCGGCGGAGGCGCCGGCGAAGAAGTCCAGGTCCTCCAGGGTGGAGTCCGAGGAGTTGAGGACGTTCAGCGAGAACTTGTGCCAGCCGCTGCCCGCGGCGACCTTGCCCGGCAGGCCCGTGATGCTGACGTCGACCTGGGAGTCCTCGCAGATCGACGGCTCCGGGTCCGGGGTCTCCGACTCGCTCGCGGACGCCGACGGGGCCGGCGAGGTGGCGGAGGCGCTGGCGGACGGGCTCGCGCTCGGCGACGAGGACCCGGTGGCGGGCGGGGTCGTGGAGGTGCCGGCCTCCGGCTCCTTGCCCTCGTCGGTACCCGTGCCGGCCGACTCCGTCGAGGACGGCGTGGGGCTGGCCGAGGTGGTGTCGTCGGCCGTGGCGGAGGCGGAGGTGCTGGCCGTGGTGTCGGGCTCGTCGGTCGCGTACGCGGCGGGCGCCACGAGGAGCGCCACCGGGGCGATCACCGCAGTCGCAGCCGCTGCTGCCATGGCGCGGCGAAGCTTCATGAGGACCTCAGGATTCCGGCGTACTGCGGCAAGGCAGTACGAGTGTTGGGTGGAGGCCAGCCGCGTCGGCGCGTGGCCCGTGGTGTCGAGAGGTCTGATCAACGAAGCCCGGGAATGGTTGTCCTACTCCTCACATCATCTTTATGTGAGCTGGGTCACGAGTGGCTTGTGCGGGCGGCGTCACCACGTGGGGCTGAGGTGAGCGGCGCGCACGAAGGGCCCCGCGGGGCGTCGGCCGCGGGGCCCTTCCTCGTCAGCACCGGCGTTAGGGCAGCGCCGGTGCCTCGGGGGAGCGGCGCCGGGGGGTGCGCCGCTGGTCTGTGGTGCTGGTCCGTGGTGCTGGTTCGGGGCGGTGTGGGACGGTCCGCCGGCCGGCCCCGGGCGTCCCCGGAGCCGGCCGTTTCCTGGGTGACCGGGCTGCTGTCCCCTGCCGTCCGGTCACTTCCCTGGAGCGAGGTCCCACGACACACGGCACGATCCGTACGTCTCATCGCTCCAGCGAGCCACGCGTGGTTTTCTCGGGCCCGCCCCTGGCTGGCACGGACACACCGGGACCAACGAAGCGGCCCGCGAGGCGTCACGCGCCGTACGGGTGAGGGGCGATGCGTACGTCTGTGCCCGGGCCCGCGACGGGGGCGGACCGTCGGCGCCGGGTTCAGATCCTGCCCCGGCACAGTTCCAGCAGGGTCATCGCGAGGGCCGTGCCCGGCCTGCCCAGGGCGTCGCGGAAGTGGCCGAGGACCTCCGTCTCGCGGGACAGGTTCACGCGCCGCCCGCCCGAGGAGATCCGCGCCTCCTGGATGACGGCGGAGACGGCCATGCGTTCCTGGACCAGCCCGATGATCCGGTCGTCCAGCGCGTCGATGCGCTCACGGGCCCCGGCGATCAGGTCGGCGGCCTCGTCGGTGCGGGCGCCGGTCCTCTCGGTGACGCTCGTCATCCCGGCGGTGACGCTCGTCTTCCGGGCGGTGACGGTCTGCTCGGCGGTGCCGGTCTGCTCGGCGGTGACGGTCATGTGAGGCTCCTCATCGGGCGGGATGCGGTGCCCCGGGGTGACAGGTCCCGGAAAACGCCAGGCGCCCCGGGCCGTGAAGCCCGGGGCGCCTGGGAAGTCGCTTGTCAGTTGCTCAAGCAGCACGACCGTGGCAGCCGGCGGGCCGGTTGCCATAGGTAAAGACGAAGGTCGGGTGCGTGAGCATGGCGGCGAGTGTACCCGGTGCCCGCACCCGGCGCGGAAACGTCACTCACCTCATCTCGGTAGAATCGGCAGCACAAGCCCCCGCCCCACCGCCGGAAGGCACCCCGTGTCATCAGCGACTCCCGCTGCCGCCGCCCCCGACACCGTCCTGGTCGTCGACTTCGGCGCGCAGTACGCCCAGCTCATCGCCCGTCGCGTCCGTGAGGCCCGGGTCTACAGCGAGATCGTGCCCAGCACCATGCCGGTCGCGGAGATCCTCGCCAAGAACCCGGCGGCCATCATCCTGTCCGGCGGTCCTTCGTCCGTGTACGAGGAGGGCGCCCCCCGCCTCGACCGTGAGCTCTTCGAGGCCGGCGTCCCCGTCTTCGGCATGTGCTACGGCTTCCAGCTGATGGCGCAGACCCTCGGCGGCACCGTCGACAACACCGGCGCCCGCGAGTACGGCCGTACGGAACTGCGGGTCGCCCGGCCGTCGTCCACCCTCTTCGAGGGCACGCCCGCCGAGCAGACCGTGTGGATGTCGCACGGCGACGCCTGCTCCGCCGCCCCGGAGGGCTTCACGGTCACCGGGTCCACCGACGTCGTCCCGGTCGCCGCCTTCGAGAACGACGAGAAGAAGCTGTACGGCGTGCAGTACCACCCCGAGGTGATGCACTCCACGCACGGCCAGCAGGTGCTGGAGCACTTCCTGTACCGCGGCGCCGGCCTCAAGCCCTCCTGGACCACGGGCAACGTGATCGAGGAGCAGGTCGCCGCGATCCGCGAGCTGGTCGGCGACCGGCGCGCGATCTGCGGCCTGTCCGGCGGCGTGGACTCCGCGGTCGCCGCCGCCCTCGTCCAGAAGGCCATCGGCTCCCAGCTGACCTGCGTGTACGTCGACCACGGCCTGATGCGCAAGGGCGAGACCGAGCAGGTCGAGAAGGACTTCGTCGCCGCGACCGGCGTGCAGCTGAAGGTCGTGGACGCCGAGGAGCGGTTCCTCAAGGCGCTCGCCGGGGTCAGCGACCCCGAGGAGAAGCGGAAGATCATCGGCCGGGAGTTCATCCGGGTCTTCGAGCAGGCGCAGGCCGAGATCATCGCGGATGAGGGTCCCGCCGTCGAGTTCCTCGTCCAGGGCACCCTCTACCCGGACGTCGTCGAGTCCGGCGGCGGCACCGGCACGGCCAACATCAAGTCCCACCACAACGTCGGCGGGCTCCCCGAGGACCTCGAGTTCAAGCTGATCGAGCCGCTGCGCAAGCTGTTCAAGGACGAGGTCCGCATGGTCGGGCAGGAGCTCGGCCTGCCCGAGGAGATCGTCCAGCGCCAGCCCTTCCCCGGCCCCGGCCTCGGCATCCGCATCGTCGGCGAGGTCACCAAGGAGCGCCTGGACCTGCTGCGCGAGGCCGACGCCATCGCCCGCGAGGAGCTGACGGCGGCCGGCCTCGACCGCGACATCTGGCAGTGCCCGGTGGTCCTCCTCGCGGACGTCCGCAGCGTCGGCGTCCAGGGCGACGGCCGCACCTACGGCCACCCGATCGTGCTGCGCCCGGTCTCCTCCGAGGACGCCATGACGGCCGACTGGTCGCGTCTGCCGTACGACGTCCTGGCGAAGATCTCCACGCGGATCACCAACGAGGTCAAGGACGTCAACCGCGTCGTCCTCGACGTGACGAGCAAGCCGCCGGGCACCATCGAGTGGGAGTGACGGGGCCTACCTGCGCTTGATCGTGCGCAACGGCTCGCCGGGCTTCCAGATGTGCAGGACGAGGTACATGTCGTCCTCGACGCAGGTCCGCACGACCTCCGTCAGCTCGGTGCGGAAGAGGTGGAACGGCTGCGGCGGTTCCACCTCTTTCACGTACGCCGACTTCGCCGCGCCCTCTCCGACCTCGACCGCGCGCCCGCTGATCCGCACGTCGCCGCCGCCCATCGACGTGCCCTCGCCCGGATTCGCCTGGAGCGCGAAGCGCGGGTCGTGGCGCAGGTCGAGCGCCTTCAGCGAGCCCGGCATCATGCCGAGCCACAGCTCGCCGTTCAGGAACCGCGTCTCCAGCCCGGTGGTGCGCGGCGACCCGTCCTTGCGCAGGGTCGCCAGGACGTGATGGGTGTGGGCGGCGAACCGCTCCTCGACGGTGCGGGCGAGGTCCGGTTCGGCGGCGGTGAAGGCCGCCCAGTTCGGTGCTTCAGGATTCATGCGGCGAGTGTGCCGCCGATACCCGACATCTTCTGTCGTGTATCGGTGCGTCTCCCGGGCGGGGACCCGCCCGGCTTCCGCCGTGGGGGCTCGCGCGGGCGCGGGTCAGAAGTCGCGCAGGACGGCCGCCTTGGTCCGGGCGAACTCCTCGTCCGTGAGCACGCCGTCCCGGTGCAGCTCGCGCAGCCTGCGCAGCAGCACGTCGTGGTGATCGGCCGACGCCGGGTCAACCCGGCGCCGTGCCGTTCACCCTCTCCGACCACACCTGCCGGACGCGGGCGGGGTGGCGTAGGGCACAATTCGTCCTCGTCGTGGGGGAGTTGCGCGGCGGCGGACGCCCGGACCGCGGGCGGTCGCAGGTGACGGTGACGGGAAGGCGGGCATCGGGCGTGGCGGTGCAGGGGGCGGGGCGGGGCGGGGCGGCGCGGGCGCCGACGTGCACAGAGGCGGCTGCACCTGCGGAGACTGCCCGCACGGAGCGCGTGCCGGGCACCGGCGGGCGGTCGCCGCATTCCTGGCCCGACGCGACGAGTTCGCCGCCGGCCACGGCCTGCCGGCCGCGGTCGCCCACTCGGCGTCGGCCTCCCGCCAGTGGGTTTCGGAGGAACTCACCCAGTCCGCGGAACTGGTCGCCGAACGCGGTCGCGCCGAGGGCGTCGCCTGGCTGGCGAGCCTGTGGCGCCGCACCGCGTACGTCGTCTGGGCGGCGGTCGTCGTGCTGCTCCTTGTGCAGGCGCTCACCGCGATCGGTGCGGGCTGGACGGCGGCCCGCACCGCCGGACTGCTGGCCGCGCTGGTGGTCGCCGCCGCGCTGACCGCCGCCTCCTGGTTCCACCGGGCGCGCGGCGGCGCGCTCGCGCCGGTCATCGGCGAGGACAACCGGCTGTCGACCTCCCGTGCCGTGGCCGCCGCGTGGGTGCTGTTCGTGGCGTACGCGGTGCTCGTCCTGGTCGGCCGGCTGGCCGCCGCCTCCGGGCCCCGCGAACGCGACGCGCTGCTCGCCGGGCTCGAACTCGCCCGCGGCGCCGGGGTGGTGACCGTCCTCGCCGTGGTGTGCGGCATCGCCGTCCTGGTGCGCCGCGTGGTCGGCCTGCGGGTCCTCGGCCAGCGGCTGCAGAAGGTCCCGGCGAACCGGCCGCGCGCCGCCGACCTGCTCACCGACGACTCCGGGCGCGGCACCTTCACCGATATCCAGTACGTCGTGATCGGCGTCGTCGCCCTCGCCTTCGCTGCCGTACGCCTCGCCCGCCGTCCGGACCAGCTGCCCGACCTGCCGTGGGGCCTGGCCGTACTGGTGCTGGTGTCCGCGGCCACCTACGTCGCCGGGAAGTACGCCGAGGGCGGCCGGCCCGTGATCCTGTCCGTCGTGCGCTCCCGCGAGGCCGGCGACCTGGACGCGCCGATCCGCACCGGCGACGACATCGAGATCCGCGGCGCCGGATTCGTGCCGCCCGGCGCCCAGAGCGCCGACCGCCTCTCCCGCATGGTCGTCCGCATCGGCACCGTCCACGTCCACGTCCCGCTCGTGCCGGTCACCGGCGGCTTCAGCAACCCGACGGACACCCTCCTGACCGTCCCGGTCCCGGCCGACGTCGAACCGGGCCGCCTGGCGGTCCAGGTGGTGACGGCGGCGGGCGTGGAGACCAACCGCTACGAGATCGACGTGACGGACTGAGCGGCTCGGGGGCGTGCCGGACCCCGTGGAACGGGCCCCCCGCACATCCTGTGTCCACGACGACTGAGCCGGCGGTCCCGCCGGGCCCGGCGTGGGGAAAAACCCGCGGTACGGGACTGAGCGTGGCCGGCCCGGCGTACGTATCGTCTGATGAGGTACGGCAGGGTGGGTGAGAGGCGGCTGGCAAAGATGACTCACGGTATGCGGACGGATACCCGCGATCCCCGCCTCGACGGCGGCAGCCGTCGCGGCCGGCGGGACACGGCCTCCCATTACGCCCTCCTTCCCCTCCGGGTGTTCCTCGGTGTCACGTTCGTCTACGCCGGGCTCGACAAGCTCACCGACAGCGCCTTCATGCAGGCCTCCGGTGCCGGGTCGGTCGGCGACCTGATGCGCAGCGTCCGGGACTCCTCGGCCGTCCCCGCCCTGGTCGACCTGGCCCTGGAGAACCCGCCCGGCTTCGGCTACGCCATCGCCTTCGGTGAACTGGCCGTCGGCATCGGCATCCTGCTCGGTCTCCTCGCCCGCCTCGCCGCCCTCGGCGGTGCGCTGATCTCGCTGAGCCTGTGGCTGACCGTGAGCTGGGCCTCCGACCCCTACTACTACGGCAACGACCTCGCCTACCTGATGGCCTGGATCCCTCTCGTCCTGGCCGGTGCGCCCTGTCTGTCGATCGACGCGGCCCTGCGGGCGCGGCGACGGCGGCGGAGTGGCCGGTGACGGGAGCGATCAGCGGCTCCCCCGCGTGATCCGCCCGCCGTCGGCGGTCAGTGCGGGGTGCCTGCCCCCTCCCGAGTGCCCCGGGGCGCTCCGCGGCGGCGTCTGCGTATGCCGCCCGCGACGACCGCCGTCGCGCCCGCCAGGCACAGGCCGCCCGTGACGAGCGGGATCAGCACGAACCACGGCGTGTCCCACGCCCCGGCCGCGTCTCCGGCGTAGAGCACGCCGCCGAGGGTGAGGAAGAGACCGGCGACCAGCCTGCCCGGCTGGAACTCATGCCGCAGCACGGGTCACCTCCACCTGTCCGGCGCCGACGTGGAGTTCCAGATCGAGTGTCCCGGCGTTCGCACCGCCCGTGACCGGGGGCAGGGTGGTCTTCTGGCGCTTGCCCGGTTCCACGTCCACGTCCTTCTGCCGGTCACCCGGCAACTGGATGTCGCCCACGCCCACGTCGATGCTGAGCCGTACCGTCACGTCCCGGGGCACGATCACCTTTATCCGGCCCAGGCTCACCTCGGCGCGCGTGGCGACGGACTGACCGTCGGGCACGCGCAGCCGGGACAGATCCAGCGTGCCCACGCCGGTGCCGAGGTCGTAGTGGTCCCGCACCTGCGTCACCGCGGTGGGCTGCCAGGTCGTCCGTGTCCACTGTGTGCCGATGTCCTTGGGCACCGCCGCGGAACCGGCCAGCAGACCCGCCGTGACGACCGCCAGGAGGATCGACCCCGCTCCCGTGCGCCCGAGGAAGGCGCTGACCGCGATGCCCAGGCCGAAGACCACGAGCGCCCAGGACAGGCCGGTCTGAAGGCTCGTGCCGAGCGGGTGGTCCTCCCAGGTGAGGCCGGTGCCGAGGCCGCCCGCGAGAAGGGCGAGCAGGAACACCCGGCCGCCCACCCAGCGGGGGCCGCGCGGTTTCGGCGGCCGGGGCTGCGCCCCGGGGACGTCCTCGCGGTCGTCCGGGGGGATGCCGCGGCTGATGTTGACGGCCGCCGCGACGTCCGGGTGGAGGGCGTCGCGCGGGCCCCACAGATATCCCGTGCCGCCGACGTGCGTGCCGTCCTTGACTATCGGGTCACGCCACCAGGACGGCCATGTCGTGATCACCGGCGGGGCCTGCGGCTCCGGAGGGGCGTCGGCGACGGCCTGCGAGGCCAGCGGGTCGGGGCCGGGGGCGCCGCGCTGCCGCGACCAGTACCCGGCGCCCGCGAGCAGCAGGGAGAGGATCACGGCGAACGTCAGCACGCCGCCGTTCTTCAGCATGGTCAGGAACACGCCGCAGCCGACCAGCGCGAACAGCACGGCCGCCAGTGCCTGGCCGTCGACCCGGCCGGTGAGGAGCTTGCGCAGCTCGTTCTCCTCCTCGTCGTCGTACGGGACGAAGAGCCAGGCGAAGCCGTAGAAGATGAGGCCGATACCGCCGGTCGCGGAGAGCACGGCGAGGGTGATGCGGAAGATGACCGGGTCCATGTCGCACTGCCGGCCGAGGCCCGCGCACACGCCGCCGATCAGCTTGTGCGGCCGGTCGCGCCGGAAGCGGTGGGGAGGCTCGGGGCCGTCCGCCCCGCCGGCCGGGTCCGTGTCCGGGCCCGGCGCCCTTGTGCTCCCCTTTCTCCGCGCGCCCGCATGCCCGTGCGCGCGCGAGCCCTCGTCCGCGCCTGCCGGCGCGAACCCGCCCGAGCCGGGCGGGCCGGGGGAGGCAGCCGCGGCGGGCGCGGCATCCTGCGGCCCGGCGCCCAGCGGAGGGCGCGGGCCGGAGCCGGGTCCCGGACCCGTCGCGGCGTGCTCGTGTTCTGTCATGAGTCCATGGTGACGGCCGCGCCGCCGCGACGGGAGTCGGAACGACCCTGGCCGGACCCTGATATCGCCCCCGAGCCGGCGCCCGGGAAGCGTTCGACGGGGCCCCGGGCCGAAGATCAGGGGCGTCTCGGGGACGGACCCTGATGCCCGGCTCTGCCGGTCGTGTGACCATCAGTGGCATGCCGGAAGCCGTAGCAGCGCCACTCAGCGAACCGCGGCCGCCGCGCAAGCTCTACCGCAGCAGCGACGGACGCTGGCTGGGTGGTGTGGCGCGGGGGCTCGCCGGGCATCTCGGGCTGCCCGTGATCTGGGTGCGGCTGGTCTTCGTCGGGCTGTTCATGGCGGACGGCCTCGGTGCGCTGCTGTACGCGGCCTTCTGGTTCTTCGTGCCGCTCGGGGTCGGCGGCGTCGAGGCGCAGAAGCCGCCCTCCCTCGTCGGCTCGGAGACCTCGCCGGACGGCCGCCGCAGACTCGTCGCCCGCAAACCGGACCGGGGCCAGATCGTCGCCCTGCTCCTCATGGTCGTGGTGGCCATGGTCTTCGTGGGCAACGTCAATCTGAGCGGCGGGGCGCGGGCCTACCTGTGGCCCATGGTCCTCGTGGGCGCGGGCGTCGCCCTCGTGTGGCGCCAGGCGGACAACGCCCGCAGGGCCCGCTGGGCCGAGGTCGGCCGCCACCGGCGCACGGTCACCTTGCTGCGGGCCGTGGCCGGCGTGCTGCTGGTGACGGCCGGTGTCTCCGGCATCTTCGTCCTCCAGGGCTCCGCCGCCCACCTCGGCTCCATCCTCCAGGCCGCCCTCGCCGTCCTCGTCGGTATAACGCTGCTGGCCGGCCCCTACCTGGTGCGCATGACGCAGGACCTCTCCGAGGAGCGCCTGATGCGCATCCGCGCCCAGGAGCGCGCCGAAGTCGCCGCCCACGTCCACGACTCGGTGCTGCACACCCTGACCCTGATCCAGCGCAACGCGGAGAACGCGAGCGAGGTGCGCCGCCTCGCCCGCGCCCAGGAACGCGACCTGCGCACCTGGCTCTACAAACCGGAGGGCACCGGCAAGGACGAGGAGGACGAGCCCACGACCCTCGCCGACGCGGTACGGCGCAACGCGGCGGAGGTGGAGGACAAGCACGGCGTCCCCATAGAGGTCGTCGTGGTGGGCGACTGCCCGCTCGACGAGAAGACCGCCGCACAGATGCAGGCCGCGCGGGAAGCAATGGTGAACGCCGCCAAGTACGGTGGCGAGGGCGGCGCCGTACAGGTCTATGCCGAAGTCGAGGGCAGGACGGTCTTCGTGTCCGTCCGGGACCGCGGCCCCGGCTTCGACCTCGACTCGATACCCGCCGACCGCATGGGCGTCAGAGAATCGATCATCGGCCGCATGGAGCGAAACGGCGGCACGGCCCGGTTGCGGGCGGTGCCGGACGGCGGCACGGAGGTCGAGCTGGAGATGGAGAGGGCGGAGAAGACGTCATGAGCGACCCGACCGACACGAACGGACCGACCGGGACGGCCGAAGGGGCGGACGCCGGGGAGGTTTCCGGCGACGGCACGGCCGGGCGTCACGTCCGCGTGGTCCTCGTCGACGACCACCGCATGTTCCGTACGGGCGTCCAGGCCGAGATCGGCCAGACCGCGCAGACCGGCGTCGAGGTGGTCGGCGAGGCCGCCGACGTCGACCAGGCCGTCACGGTCATCACCGCGACCCGGCCGGAGGTCGTCCTCCTGGACGTGCACCTGCCGGGCGGCGGTGGCGTGGAAGTACTGCGCCGCTGCGCCCCGTTGATGGCCGACGCCCAGCAGCCCGTCCGCTTCCTCGCCCTGTCCGTGTCGGACGCCGCGGAGGACGTGATCGGCGTCATCCGGGGCGGCGCGCGCGGCTACGTGACGAAGACGATCACCGGCTCCGACCTGATCGACTCGATCTTCCGTGTCCAGGAGGGCGACGCGGTGTTCTCCCCGCGTCTGGCCGGCTTCGTCCTCGACGCGTTCGCCTCCACGGACGCCCCGCCGGTGGACGAGGACCTCGACCGCCTCACCCAGAGGGAACGGGAAGTGCTCCGGCTCATCGCCCGCGGCTACGCCTACAAGGAGATCGCCAAGCAGCTGTTCATCTCCGTCAAGACGGTCGAGTCCCACGTCTCGGCGGTCCTCAGAAAGCTCCAGCTGTCCAACCGGCACGAGCTGACGCGGTGGGCTACGGCACGTCGGCTGGTGTGAGGGGCGGTTGCGCGTCGAGCCGGTGCGGAAGTTCGGACCAGTCCGTCCTGCCGATGCCGCACGGGCGGGGCTCGGCGCCATGGTCCAGCGGCATGCCATGACCCTCGCGCGTGCCGGCCTCACCCCACCCGCGTACCACGGCGCCCGCGCCCCTCACTAGGCTCCGGGCTCATGGACGTACTCATCCATCTCTTCGTCGGTCTGCACATCATCGGCATCGCCGCGCTGCTCGGCGGTTTCCTCACCCAGATGAAGGCCATGGGGGAGGGCACCGCCCGCTTCACCCCCGCGATGCTGCACGGCGCCCTCACCATGCTGGTCACCGGCGTGGCACTGGTCGGCCTCAACCAGGCCGACGACCAGACCGTCAACAACATCAAGATCGGCGTGAAGCTGGCCCTGCTGATCGTGATCCTCGGCCTCGTCTATGTGAAGCGCGACGAGGAGAGGGCCGAGAAGGGTCTGTTCGGTCTCGTCGGCCTGCTGACCACGGCGAACATCTTCATCGCCGTGCTGTGGACGTAACCCGCCACGACGAACGCGACGGGGTCGCTCAGGCCGGCCGCACGACGCTGTGGATCGACCCCTCGCCGTCGTAGTAGACGGACTCCTCGCGGACGTCCGTCCCCGGTTTCGGCGCGTGGATCATCATGCCGTCGCCGATGTAGAGGCCCACGTGGGTGACGTCGTCGTAGAAGAAGACGAGGTCGCCGGGCCGGGCCTGGGACAGGGGGACCGTCGTGCCGGCGTTGACCTGGTCGTAGGTGGTGCGCGGGAGGGAGACGCCCGCGGCCCGCCAGGCGGCCCCGGTCAGGCCCGAGCAGTCGTAGGAGTCGGGGCCGGTGGCGCCCCAGACGTACGGTTTGCCGATCTGGGCGCGGGCGAAGGCGACCGCCTTCTCGGCCTTGGTGGCGTACGCCGGGTCGGTGACCGGGGAGCCCGGGGCACCGCCGCCGGTCTCCGCTGAGCCACCCGTCGAGCCGCCCGCCGAGCCGCCGTCGGAACCGTCCTCCTGCCGTTCGGCCGCCGCGGCCTCCTCGCGGGCCTGCCGCTCCTCCTCCTGCTGGCGGGCCAGCTCGGCGGCCTTGCGGGCGGCCTCCCGCTGCTTGCGCGTCTCGATCGCCGCGAGCCGCGCCTTCTCCTCGGCGGTCAGCCGCGACAGCAGCTCACGCGCCTCGGAGAGCTTCTTCTGGACGGTCGCCTTCGCCGTCTTCAGGTCGGCCTGCGCGTCGCTGAGCGTCTCCAGGCTCCTGGTGGCCTCCTGGCGCTTCTTCATCGTCGCGGACTGCTGCGTGAAGTAGTCGTCGACCGCGACCTTCTGCCGGCCGGTGAGCCGGTCCATCAGCTGCGAGCGGTCGAAGAAGTCCTGCGGTGTGTCCGCGAGCAGGAAGGTCGCGGTGTCGGGGACGCCGATGCCGGTGCGGTACTGGGCGGCGGCGTAGGAACCCAGCTCCTCGCGCGCTTCGTTGAGCTGCTGGGTGCGCCGGGCGATGTCGTCCAGGAGGGTGTCGACCTGCTTGCGCCGCTTGACGGTCCTCTCCCTGGCCGAGTTGTACTTCTCGGTCGCCGACTCCGCCTGGCGGTAGAGGTCGTCGACCTTCTTCTCGACCTCTTCGATGCTCGGCCTGTCGTCGGCGGGCGCGGCGTTGGCCGTCTGGGTCAGCAGGGCCACGGAGGTGAGGGCGGCCGTGGCGAGGGCGGGCGTCCGTATGCCTGCGACGCGTTGCCGGGCGGGGTTCGTCTTGCGGTGCGACGCCAAGGGAGGCGACTCCTTCCGTGCTCCGCCTACCGGGTTAGCTGTCGGGTTCGGGCGGGTGGATCGGAAGGTGTGCCCTACGGCCGCGCCCACGAGGGAGCTCGGCCGATTCACCCCAGAAGTCGGTGGGTCCCCGGCTCCGGCTGCCGTCGGGCGCACCGGACTCGGCGGAGGCCGCGCGGCCCGGCGATCTTTCGCCGGTGGGGGTCGTGCGGCCTGCCCGGCACGGTAGCCAACTCGTGTGGCGCCTGTGAAGGTTGGTGGGTGATATGCCCGATACATTTTCGTGACCTTCGGTCAGGGCCTCGCACGCAGTGATCCATATGGCGGGATTTGAGGTGAGTCAAGCGCTATAAGCGGGTTTATCTGTCCGGGGCCGCTACTTTCCAGCCAGTCACGGTCCGGTTCCGTGGCCGCTGAGAGAGGTAGGGCATGAGAAATCCCAGAATGCGCCTGGCGCTCGTCGTCGCCACGGGCGCCGCACTCGCCGTCTGTGCGGGCGTCGCACCCGCGGGCGCCGACGCGGGCCGGCAGGGCGGCAAGCCGGTCGTCAAGGTCGTCGCGACCGGCCTCGACAACCCCCGGCAGCTCTCGTACGACCACGGCGACCTGTACGTCGCCGAGGCCGGACGGGGCGGCAAGAAGTGCATCGGCGCGGGCCCCGAGGGCGAGAGGTGCGTCGGCCTGTCCTCCGCCGTCACCAAGGTCCACCGGCACAAGGGCGCGTGGAAGCACCACCGGGTGGTTGAGGGGCTCCCGTCCTTGGCGCAGCCGGACGGCGGCTTCGCCACCGGCGTCGACGGCGTCTCCGCACGCCACGGCCGCCTGTGGGCCGTCGAGACCTACGCCCCGGCGGGCTCCGGCGTGCCCACCGCCCGGCCCTGGAACACGCTCGGCAAGCTGCTGCGGATCCAGCACGGCAAGGCGAAGATCGCCGCCGACGTCTCCGCCGTCGAGTTCAGGCACAACCCGCACACGACGGCCCTCGACTCCAACCCGTACGCCGTCCTCGCCCTGCCCGACGGCCGCAGGATCGTCGCGGACGCGGCCGGAAACGACCTCATCGAGGTCTCCCGGTCCGGCCGGGCCCGCCCCTTCACGGTCTTCCCCGACCACGACGGGCACGAGACCGTCCCCACCTCCCTCGCTCTCGGCGGCGACGGCAAGCTCTACGTCGGCGAGCTGAACGGCCTCACCGACGAGCCCACCGCGCGCGTGTGGCGCGTCGACGTGCGCACCGGCAAGATCCTCGACTGGAAGTCCGGCTTCGGCCCGGTCACCGGCGTCGCCGTCAACCGCAAGGGCGACCTCTACGTCAGCCAGCTGTTCGGCGGCGTCGTGACGAAGGTCTCGCACGACGACGAGCGCACGCACGTGAAGGTGCCGTACCCCGCGGGCCTCGCCCTCGACGGGCAGGGCAAGCTCTACGTCTCGGCCTGGTCGGTCGCGGACCGTGACGGCACGGTCGTGAAGGGCGAGAAGACGCCGGGCGGGCAGCTCTGGAAGATCCTCGGCTTCTGACCGCCGGGCCGCCGGTCCTCCGTGTGATGTTCTCGAGGTGGCGGCGGGCTGTCAGTGGGGCGCCCTAGACTCGTAGAGCGATGAGCAGCCTCTTTGACGACAGCTTCCTGGCGAGCCTCCAGGCCCCGCGGGCCCCCGAGGACGAGCCCCCGCCGCCCCCCGAGGACGAGCACGTACCGGAACCGGTTCCGGACGACCTGTTCGGCGGGAAGTTCGACCTGCCCCCGGACCGGGACACCCACTACCGGGACGGCGCCCCGCGTCCGGTGATCGACGCGGCCGCGCTGCTCGAAGGGCTGAACGACAACCAGCGCGCCGCCGTCGAGCACTCCGGCTCCCCGCTGCTCATCGTGGCCGGCGCCGGTTCCGGCAAGACGCGCGTGCTCACGCACCGCATCGCGTACCTGCTCGCCGAGCGGGGCGTCCATCCCGGCCAGGTCCTCGCCATCACCTTCACCAACAAGGCCGCCGGGGAGATGAAGGAGCGCGTCGAGCACCTCGTCGGCCCGCGCGCGAACGCGATGTGGGTGATGACGTTCCACAGCGCGTGCGTGCGCATCCTGCGCCGCGAGAGCAAGAAGCTCGGCTTCACGTCGTCGTTCTCGATCTACGACGCCGCCGACTCCAAGCGCCTGATGGCCCTGGTCTGCCGCGACCTGGACCTCGACCCCAAGCGCTACCCGCCCAAGTCCTTCAGCGCCAAGATCAGCAATCTGAAGAACGAGCTGATCGACGAGGAGGACTTCGCCGCCCAGGCCTCCGACGGCTTCGAGAAGACCCTCGCCCAGGCCTACGCGCTCTACCAGTCGCGGCTGCGCGAGGCGAACGCGCTCGACTTCGACGACCTGATCATGACGACGGTCAACCTGCTGCGCGCCTTCCCGGACGTCGCCGAGCACTACCGCCGCCGCTTCCGGCACGTCCTGGTCGACGAGTACCAGGACACCAACCACGCCCAGTACGCGCTCGTCCGCGAACTCGTCGGCACCGGCTCCCACGACGAGGACGCACCCCCCTCGCCGGACGACCCGGCCCCGGCCGAGCTGTGCGTCGTCGGTGACGCGGACCAGTCGATCTACGCCTTCCGCGGCGCGACCATCCGCAACATCCTCCAGTTCGAGGAGGACTACCCGAACGCGACGACGATCCTGCTGGAGCAGAACTACCGCTCCACGCAGACCATCCTCAGCGCCGCCAACGCGGTCATCGAGCGCAACGAGTCCCGCCGCCCCAAGAACCTGTGGACCAACGCCGGCCAGGGCGCCGCCATCACGGGATACGTCGCCGACACCGAGCACGACGAGGCCCAGTTCGTCGCCGACGAGATAGACCGCCTCACCGACGCGGGCGAGGCCAAGGCCGGGGACGTCGCCGTCTTCTACCGCACCAACGCCCAGTCCCGTGTCTTCGAAGAGGTCTTCATCCGCGTCGGCCTGCCCTACAAGGTCGTCGGCGGCGTCCGCTTCTACGAGCGCAAGGAGGTCCGGGACGTCCTGGCCTACCTGCGGGTGCTGGCCAACCCGGAGGACTCGGTGCCGCTGCGCCGCATCCTCAACGTCCCCAAGCGCGGCATCGGCGAGCGCGCCGAGGCGATGATCGACGCCCTCTCCCAGCGCGAGAAGATCAGCTTCCCGCAGGCGCTGAAGCGCGTGGACGAGGCGTACGGCATGGCCGCGCGCTCCACGAACGCCGTCAAGCGGTTCAACACGCTGATGGAGGACCTCCGGACGATCGTGGAGTCCGGCGCCGGACCGGCGACGGTCCTGGAGGCCGTCCTCGAACGGACCGGCTACCTGGCCGAACTGCAGGCCTCCACCGACCCGCAGGACGAGACCCGCATCGAGAACCTCCAGGAACTCGCCGCCGTCGCCATGGAGTTCGAGCAGGAGCGCGGCGAGGGCGAGCAGGGCACCCTGGCCGACTTCCTGGAGCAGGTCGCGCTGGTCGCCGACTCCGACCAGATCCCCGACGAGGAGGACGGCGACGGCGTCATCACGCTGATGACGCTGCACACCGCCAAGGGCCTCGAATTCCCGGTCGTCTTCCTCACCGGCATGGAGGACGGCGTCTTCCCGCACATGCGCGCCCTCGGCCAGACCAAGGAGCTGGAGGAGGAGCGCCGCCTGGCCTACGTCGGCATCACGCGTGCGCGTGAGCGGCTGTACCTGACGCGGTCCACGCTGCGCAGCGCCTGGGGGCAGCCGTCGTACAACCCGCCCTCCCGCTTCCTGGAGGAGATCCCGGCCGCGTACGTGGAGTGGAAGCGCACCGGAGCGAGCGCGCCCATGCCGTCCGGGCCCGCTTCCGGGGTCGCCGCGTCGCTGTCGTCGTCCCGCTCCCGCTCGTCCGCGTCGGGCGCCTCCGGCTTCGCCACGCGGCGTACGGCGGAGAAGCCGGTCGTGGGGCTCGCGGTCGGGGACCGGGTGACGCACGACCAGTTCGGGCTCGGCACGGTGGTCGCGGTGAAGGGCACCGGGGCGAACGCGGAAGCGACGATCGACTTCGGCGACGCCAAGCCGAAGCGGCTGCTGCTGCGGTACGCGCCCGTGGAGAAGCTGTAGACGCTCACTGAGGAGGGGCGCCGCCTGCCGGGGCGGCCGCCCCGGCCGCTACTGCGGGTCGAGGCCGTGGCTGCGGAACCAGGACAGCGGGTCGATCGCCGAACCGCCTGCCGGACGGACCTCGAAGTGCAGGTGCGGGCCGGTCGAGTTGCCGGAGTTCCCGGAGTACGCGATCGGGTCGCCGGCCTTCACGGTCGTACCGGTGGAGACCCGGTAGGTGGAGAGGTGGCAGTACCACGTCTCCGTGCCGTCCTTCGCGGTCACGATCATCATGTTGCCGTACGCGCTGTTCCACTGCGTGCGGACCGTGCCGTCGGTCGCGGCCATCACGGTCGTGCCGTACGAGACGGGGAAGTCGATGCCGCTGTGCACGGACATCCAGTTGATGCCGGACTGGCCGTAGTAGGCGCTGAGGCCGTGCTGCGCGACCGGCAGCGCGAACTTCGGGCGCAGCCGCTCCTTGCGGGCCGCCTCCGCAGCCGCTCTTCGCTTCTCGGCCTCCTGCTGCGCCTTGAGGTCGATGCGCTCCTGCGTACGGCTGGCCCGGTCGGCGAAGTCGTCGGCGCCCGCGGTGAGGCTCTCGAGCTGGGTGTCCAGCAGGTTGTTCGCGGTGGCCGGCTGCACGGGCTTCGCGTCGGCCGCGGACGTGCTGGTCTCCTGGCCGTCCTCGGACAGGCCGCTCACCGAGGCGGCGGCGATCCCGGCGACACCCATCACGCAGGCCGAGGGTACCGCGACCGTCATCAGCGCCGAGCGCTTGGCGGGGGAGCGGCGGCGGGAACGGGAACCGGAGCGATTCGCGGCCCGGCGGCCGGGGACGACCTCTTCCTGGTCGTCCAGGAGCGGGGCGACCGCGGGCAGCTCGCCGGTGGCGGTCGACTGATCGGCGCCGTCCGAGGGTTCCGAGAACTCCGAGGGCTCGCGGTGGTCGGCGGCCGGCTCGCCGTACGGGGCCTCCTCGTACGGGCCTTCGGTGTACGGCGACTGGTCGAAGGCCGCGTCGGCCTGATCGTCGTAGGACTCGCCGTGCGGGTCGTAGGTGTCGGCCGACTGCTGCGGTGTGCCGTCCGTGTTCCACTGCGTCGCGTCGTACGCGCCGGTGTCGAAGGCCTGCGTGCCCCATTCCCAGTGCTGGGTCTGGTCGGCCGGGTTGCCGGACTGGTCGGGCCGGAGCCAGGAGTCCGCCTCCCACTGGCCGGTGGCCTCGGGGCCGGTGGCCTGCTGCGGGACGACGGGCACCTGCTGGTGGCCGGAGGCCCAGGCGGTCGCGTCGTAGGCGCCGGTGTCGTACGTGCCGGTGTCGTAACCGGCGTGCTGGGCGGCCTGCTGCTGCGCTCCCGCGTAGGCGTCGTAGTGCGCTGCGTCGTGGCCGCCGGCCGTCCACCGGGTGGCGTCGTAGGAGCCGGTGTTGCCGCCCGCCGTGTGGTCGGCGCCGGGGAGGTCCCCGAAGAGGGGGTCGGCCGCGAAACTGGTCGTGGCATGCGCGCCCGGGTCGAAGGCGGGGGCGGTGCCAAAAGCGGTGGCGTCGCAGGCGCCGTACGTGGTGAAGTCGTCGTACGGGACTTCCGGTGTGCCGTAGGACGCGTAATGCGCGGAGGCGGCGTCGGAAGCCGGAGCCGGGGTGGTCATGGTCCCCGACGGGTGACGATCGTTCACCAACTTCTCTTTCGCCTCGACAACAGGGGCTGCCAGAGCAGTGCGGCGACTGTACCCGGCGGTACGCGGGCACGACAATCTTCGGCAGGTTTCGCGATCGCAGGAAACGGGCATTCGGCCGTGTTTCGGCGGTCGGTGGACACGACTTTGGTGTTGTGTTCGACGGGCGTTCGATAGTGACCGGCTTCCCGTCGGGAGTGGATCACCTTTGTTCGGAACGCAGTTCGGATGCGGGCGGGTGTCGACGGCGGGTGAGGTTGTGTGGGGGTTCGGGCGTGTTGCGGGGGACTTCTCCCGGCGTCAGACCACCGTCACGCCACTGTCAGGCCGTCCGCACGGGGTGGTCGACGTCCGTGTCCGGCCGGTCCCCGTCGAGGGCCCGGCGGATCCCGGTGGCGACCGCCGGGTGGACCGGCAGGGCGAGGTGACCGATGCCGCTCACCCGGACGTTCTCCACGGTCAGGTCGGCATGGTCGAGGCGGGCCGCCTCCGGCGGGTCCATCATGTGGTCCAGGTCGCCCCAGAAGCTGACGAAGCGCGTCCGGCAGCCGGGCGCCGGGCGGGCCAGCTCCTCGATCACCGGGGAACCGGGACGCATCTGGCGCACGATCGGGTGCGCGTTCGCCAGCGGCACGGCCCGGGTGCCGGAGTGCGGCGTGCCCAGGGTCACCAGCGTGCGGACCCGCGCGTCACCGCCGAGCCGCTGCACGTAGTGGCGCGCGATGAGGCCGCCGAGGCTGTGCCCCACGATGTCGACCCGCGGGCTGCCCGTGCGCTCGCAGAT
Source organism: Streptomyces sp. NPDC051207 (assembly GCF_040682395.1). Taxonomy (NCBI): domain Bacteria; kingdom Bacillati; phylum Actinomycetota; class Actinomycetes; order Kitasatosporales; family Streptomycetaceae; genus Streptomyces; species Streptomyces sp. NPDC051207. The sequence goes on from NZ_JBFBAX010000005.1 coordinate 280,341, forward strand.
CTCCTCGATGTGCCGGCCCAGCAGTTCCGCGGCGGTGCGTATGTCGCACGTCAGCGGCGAGTGGTTGAGCGACTCGACCCGCTGCCCGCCGTGCCGGGCGAGGCTGCGGCGCAGCAGGACGAAGACCGACCGGTTGTCGATGAAGCCGTGCAGCAGCACGACCGGGGGCCTGGTGTCCGACGGCAGCCGGGCCGTGCCGTCGCGCTGCTCCGGGAGCGGGGACCGGGCGGGGGCACGGCGCTCCTGGGTGATGCCGGAGGGGTAGAGCACGAGGTGCGCGGCCAGGATGGCGATCTCCAGGGCCGTCGCCTTGAGCAGGGCCACCGGCAGGCCCGGAAGAACCGGCCGGCTCGGCAGGCCCGGGAGGTTCGGCATGCCCGGCAGTTCGAGCAGAGTGGCCGGCAGCAGGCGGCGGCAGAGCGGGAGAAGGGGCAGGGCTGACCCGGTGGCCTTCATGGCCGACCTCCTGTCGGCACGCGGAGGACGGCTCTGTCCCCCCTGTGCCCTGGTGGAGAGCCGCTCGCAGGCCGACCGGCGCGGTGCCCCCGCCGAATGCGCCGTACCGCCACGACGCGCGGTCTCGGCGTGGCGGTACGGCGACCTCGTGCGGCTCCCGTGAGAGCTTCGTCCCGGTGGCGGGGCCCCGCGCCGCGAGCGTGCGTGCGTGCCGCGGGCGGCGTGCCCTGTGCGGCGGGTGCAGCGCGTGCGGTGCGGGGTCGTCGGAGCCGGGAACGATGTGCGATGAACGTGTCCCACTGTGTGATTTCCCCCTCCCTCCGCACCGCGAAACGACCGGTTGCGGGATGCTGGAGATAACGTTCGTTCACTTCCCGGGCCGGTGTGGGACCGGGACCGTACGGTTCCGTACCGGATGGTGTAGTCGTTCATGGAGGCAGTGATGGGTGTGGCAGCCGGTCCGATCCGCGTGGTGGTGGCCAAGCCGGGGCTCGACGGCCACGATCGCGGGGCCAAGGTGATCGCGCGGGCGCTGCGCGACGCCGGTATGGAGGTCATCTACACCGGGCTCCACCAGACCCCCGAGCAGATCGTGGACACCGCGATCCAGGAGGACGCCGACGCGATCGGGCTCTCCATCCTCTCCGGCGCGCACAACACGCTCTTCGCGGCCGTGATCGAGCTGCTGAAGGAACGGGACGCGGCGGACATCCTCGTCTTCGGCGGCGGGATCATCCCCGAGGCGGACATCGCCCCGCTGAAGGAGAAGGGCGTCGCGGAGATCTTCACGCCCGGGGCGACGACGGCGTCGATCGTGGAGTGGGTCCGGTCGAACGTACGGCAGCCCGCGGGGGCGTGAGCGGTGGGGCGCGGGTGAGCGGCGCATGGCGAGCGGTGGGTTGCGGTGAGTACGGGTGCGGCCGTGTGAGCGGTGGCGCGGCGGTGTGATCGGCGGTCGTGCGATCGGTACTCGCGGTGTGCTGTTGCCCGGCTGCGGCGTCAGCCGGTCGGTGGCCGCAGCTCCTCCGTCATCGCGGCGCGCAGGCGCAGGGTCGTGACCAGGCGCTGGAAGGCTTCCGCCCAGTAGCCGCCGGCGCCCGGGGAGGCGTCCTCCGGTTCGTCCGGGACGGCCAGGAGGCCGTCCAGGCGGCTCGCCTCGGACGGGTCGAGGCAGCGCTCGGCCAGGCCCATGACCCCGCTGAAGCTCCACGGGTAACTCCCGGCGTCCCGCGCGATGTTGAGGGCGTCGACCACGGCCCGGCCGAGCGGCGGGGCCCACGGCACCGCGCACACCCCGAGCAGCTGGAACGCCTCGGACAGCCCGTGCGTCGCGATGAACCCCGCCACCCACTCGGCGCGCTCCCCGGCCGCCAGCGTGCCGAGCAGCTTGGCGCGCTCGGCGAGGGACACCGCGCCCGGGCCGCCCGCCTCCGGTGCCGTCGGTTCCCCGAGCAGCGCCCGCGCCCACGCCGCGTCCCGCTGCCGTACCGCCGCCCGGCACCACGCCGCGTGCAGCTCGCCCTGCCAGCCGTCCGCCACCGGGAGCGCGACGATCTCCCGCGGCGTACGGCCGCCCAGCCTGCGGGGCCACACCCCGAGTGGCGCCGCCTCCACCAACTGGCCGAACCACCACGAACGTTCCCCCCGCCCGGCCGGCGGCTTGGACATCACGCCGTCCCGCTCCATCGCGGCATCGCACTCGTGGGGTGCCTCGACGCCTATGGTCGGGGTGCTGTGCGTGTGGTCGAGGGCCACGCACGCCTCGGCCCTGGCCGCCATCCGCGCGGCGAGCGCCGACTCCGGCAGGGCCGACAGCAGCTCCGCCGCCGTCGCCCTGACGTTGCGGCTGCGGTCGGCCAGCGCCTGCTCCAGGAACGGCTCGTCCCGCGAGGTCAGCCCCGTACGCAGGGAGTCGAGGAACATCAGCCGGTCCTCGGCCCGTTCCGTCGCCCACGTCGTCTCCAGCAGCTCGCGCGCGGCGGCCGGGTCGCGGGCGCGCAGCGCGCAGAGCAGGGCGACGCGCTCGGCGAACAGGCCCTCCCGCCACAGCTGATGGACGCGGTCCGTCTCCTCCGGACGCGGCAGGGCGTTGCCGCCGCCCGGGGTGGCGCGCAGCGCGAAGCGCCAGTCCGGGTTCAGGCGGGCCAGCCACAGGGCGCGCGGTCCCGCGAAGGCCAGTGCCGCCGGACGCAGGTCGGTCCGGCCCCGGGCCGCGTCCAGCAGCGCGGGCAGCGACTCGGGCGGGGCCGCGTACCCGTGCGCGTGGGCAGCCGACAGCCACTGCGGCAACAGCTCCATGAGGTCCGGCGCCGTCCCTCTGCGGCCTCCGCCCGAGGCGCCCGGACGGTCGGCGAGCAGCATCGCCAGCCGTCGGGCGGCGGCGGGCGGCAGCGGCGGGCGCGCGTCCTCGGGTGCTGGTTCCGGCCGGTGCGCGGCGCGCGCGGGACGCAGCCCGGCCCGGCGCCGCACGGTCCCCTCGGCCGCCGCGTCCAGCAGCGCGAGCGGGGCGTCCGGGCCCGGCGCGCACCCCGGGGGCGTACGCCGAGCGGTTCCGAGGAGCGCCGTGGTGACCAGCTCTTCCCAGAGGGTGGCCGACCCGGTGGTCGGAGTGCTGTTCAGGGGCGTCTTCACGGGGCTTTCCCTTCGGGGGAGTGGCCGGGCATTCCAAGGACGTCGGTCAGCACAGGGAGACCGCGGGGCCGCCCCTCTCCGGCCACGCCGTCAGCGGGGTGAAGCCCTGGTGGCCGCACTCGCCGAAGACCTTGACGGGGGCGCCGCCCGAGAGCGCCACGAGGCGCCACAGGCCCGGGCGGGAACGGGCGGCCGGGGTCAGGGGCAGCGCCGTGTCCTCGTCGGCGTCGGCCAGCTGCCACGCGTCGCCGTCCCGGGCCGGCACGACCCGGTCCAGCGTCACCGGCACCGAGTCCAGCCACGGATCGTCCCGCAGCGCCGTGCCGTACCGGACGGCGGCCTGCGTCGTGGAGATGCCCGGCGGGCGTATCTCCGTCGCCTCCGGCGCCGCGAACCGCTCGCCCAGCGCCGCCCGCTGCCGTCCCCCGCCCGGATACGGCGACACCTCCGCCTCCAGCGTCAGCCCCACCGGCAGCGCCAGCTCGGGGGCCCGGCCCGCGGCGCCGTACGAGAGGAGGAGCGGGGTGCGGTGCGAATCCGCGCCGTACAGCCAGATGCGGCGGGTCGTCAGGCGGCTGTCCGCCGTGTCGTACTGGGCGAGGACCAGCCACCGGTCCCGTATCGCCGGGCCCGACGGCGAGGCGGGCAGGCCGACCCGGGAGCGGACCGTGGCCGCGAGGTCGTCCGGCAGCAGCTCGCGGCGCAGCCAGGCGCGGTTGAGCAGGTGGAGCAGCGCGGCCTCCTCCAGCAACCGCACCGGCCAGCCCGACCCGGACGACGGAACCGCCCCCAGCTCCCGCACGCGCGAGGCCAGCCCGGACGCCTGGGCGTCGACCATGCGGGCCGCCGTCTCCTCCCACAGCCCGTACCCCGCCCGCTCGGCGCCGGCCAGGCCGCCGCGCAGCAGGTCCGCCAGCCGCTGCTCCAGCTCGGTCACGCCCGCGGTGATCCGCTCGGCCCGGCGCTCCGCCCTGCGCCGCGCCGCCTCCGGGTCCGCCGCACCGGACGCGGAACCGGCCTCGTCCACCGGACGCTTCCCCGCCGACCGCTCCCTTCTGTCCGACAGCCACTGCGCCGCCCAGTCCGGCGGCTCCCCCGGCGGCACCGCGTCGGCCGCGCTCGCCCACAGCAGGAGAAGCCCCAGGGCGTGCTTGCACGGGAACTTCCGGCTCGGACAACTGCACCTGTACGCCGGGCCGGACGCGCCCGCCAGATCCACGACCGTCTGATACGGCCTGCTGCCACTGCCCCGGCACAGCCCCCACACCGTCCCCCCGTCCTGACCGGTCCCCGACCACGGTCCGGCCGCGCCGAGCTTGCTCCCCGCCTTGCGTGACGCGTCGTCAGGCGCCAGTGACAGCACCTGGTCCGCGGTCCAGCGCACCCCCTGCTGAGTCATGACACCGAAGGTAGATCCACCCACTGACAATCGCCCCGACGAACGCGTTTTCGCAGGTCAGAACGCGTTGTCAGTGCCGTGGTGCACGGTGGGACCAGATCCGAACCGGCCGAGCTGGAGGGGGACTCAGCCATGCCTGCTTCCGTAGAGACCGCACCCGCAGATCCCAGTCGGAACGACCCCGCGCCCACCGTCACGGGCCCGGGAGGAGACACGCCCGCGCCCGGACCGCAGGTGCTGCGGCCGCACGCCGAGGACGCCTTCGCCGACGAACTGACCGCGCTCGCCGCGCACGACGACCGGCCGCGCCCCGCCCGCTGGAAGCTGTCGCCGTGGGCCGTGGCGACGTACCTGCTGGGCGGCACCTTGCCGGACGGCACCGTGATCACACCCAAGTACGTGGGGCCGCGCCGCATCGTCGAGGTCGCCGTCACCACGCTCGCCACCGACCGCGCCCTGCTCCTGCTCGGCGTCCCCGGCACCGCCAAGACCTGGGTCTCCGAGCACCTCGCCGCGGCGGTCAGCGGCGACTCCACACTGCTGGTCCAAGGCACGGCCGGCACCCCGGAGGAGGCGATCCGGTACGGCTGGAACTACGCGCAGCTGCTCGCCCACGGCCCCAGCCGCGACGCGCTCGTCCCCAGCCCGGTCATGCGGGCCATGGCGGAGGGCATGACGGCCCGCGTCGAGGAGCTGACCCGCATCCCGGCCGACGTGCAGGACACGCTCATCACGATCCTGTCGGAGAAGACGCTGCCGATACCGGAACTGGGCTCGGAGGTGCAGGCCGTACGCGGCTTCAACCTCATCGCCACGGCCAACGACCGCGACCGCGGGGTCAACGACCTGTCCAGCGCCCTGCGCCGCCGCTTCAACACGGTCGTGCTGCCGCTGCCCGAGAGCCCCGAGGCGGAGGTCGACATCGTCTCGCGCCGCGTCGACCAGATCGGCCGCTCCCTCGACCTGCCCGCCGTGCCCGACGGCGCCGACGAGATCCGGCGCGTCGTGACCGTCTTCCGCGAGCTGCGCGACGGGGTCACGACCGACGGGCGTACGAAGCTGAAGTCGCCCAGCGGCACCCTGTCGACGGCCGAGGCGATCTCCGTCGTCACCAGCGGGCTCGCCCTGGCGGCGCACTTCGGTGACGGCGTGCTGCGGCCGGGTGACGTCGCCGCGGGCCTCCTCGGCGCCGTCGTCCGCGACCCGGCGGCCGACCGGGTCATCTGGCAGGAGTACCTGGAGACGGTCGTCCGGGAGCGGGACGGCTGGACGGACTTCTACCGCGCCTGCCGGGAGGTGAGCGCGTGATCCGTGACCTGAGTGCGGTGTGGTCGGCGCCGGCCATGGGCTTGCCGGGCGGGTCCGGTGACGGCGACTCGTCGTGGCCGCGGCGTTCCGTGGCGGACGACGACTCCCGGTGGCCCCGCAGGGGAGGGGGACGGCATGACCGGTGCTGAAGGGACCGGCGGGGGACCGCTGTTGCTCGGGGTGCGGCACCACGGTCCGGGCTCGGCGCGGGCGGTCCGGGCGGCGCTGGACGCCGCCCGGCCCCGGGTCCTGCTGATCGAGGGCCCACCCGAGGCCGACAGCTTGATCCCGCTGGCCGGGGACGAGGCCATGCGCCCGCCGGTCGCGCTGCTCGCCCACGCCGTGGACGAGCCGGGCCGCTCGGCGTTCTGGCCACTGGCCGAGTTCTCCCCCGAGTGGGTGGCGATCCACTGGGCCCTGTCCCACGACATCCCGGCCCGCTTCATCGACCTGCCCGCCACACACACGCTGGCATGGCAGAGCAAGGAGAACGATTCGACTCCGGACGACCACGACCCCGAAAAGGCCGCGGGGAACGCCGCGACCAGCCACCCACGGCGGAACGACGACCCGTCGGCATGGGCGAGCAACTCCACGCCCGGTGGCGGCATCCCCGCAAGGGGCGCGGGGAACTGCGCGACCAGCCACCCACTGCCCGCAGCCGGGGACGCACAGGGCCACCCCTGGCGGGACGCCCGGGACGCACACGGTAACCCCCGGCGAGACGCCCGGGACGCACACGGCCACCCCCAGCGGGACGCAAGCCACGACAACCGCCGGGAAGCCCTCCGCATCGACCCCCTCGCCGTCCTCGCCGAAACCGCCGGCTACGACGACCCCGAACGCTGGTGGGAGGACGTGATCGAACACCGCGGCACCGCGGACGCGAACCCGCTCGCGCCGTTCACCGCGCTCGAGGAGGCGATGGGCGCGCTGCGGGAGACGTACGGGGACGGCGGCCACGGGCGGGACGCCGTGCGGGAGGCGCACATGCGGCTCCAGGTCCGTGCGGCGCAGCGGGAGTTCGGTGCCGCGGTGGCCGTGGTGTGCGGGGCGTGGCACGTGCCCGCGCTGCGGCGGAGGACCACCGTCGCCGCCGACCGCGCACTGCTGAAGGGCCTGCCCAAGGTCAGGACCGACATGACGTGGGTGCCGTGGACCAACCGGAGACTGTCCCGGTCCAGCGGATACGGCGCGGGCATCGACTCGCCGGGCTGGTACGGGCATCTGTTCGGCGTGCCGGACCGGCCGGTCGAGCGCTGGCTGACCAGGGTCGCCGGGCTGTTGCGCGCCGAGGACCGGACGGTCTCCCCGGCGCACGTCATCGAGGCGGTGCGGCTGGCGGAGACGCTCGCGGCGCTGCGCGGCCGGCCGCTGCCCGGCCTGAGCGAGACGACCGACGCGGTGCGGGCGGTGATGTGCGACGGCTCGGACGTGCCGCTGGCGCTGGTGCACGACCGGCTGGTCGTCGGGGACGCGATGGGCGAGGTGCCGCCGACGGCGCCCGCGGTGCCGCTCCAACGGGACCTCGCCCGGTCGCAGCGCAGGTTGCGGCTCAAGCCGGAGGCGCTGGAGCGGGAGCTGGAGCTCGACCTGCGCAAGGAGACCGACGCGGGGCGCAGCAGGCTCCTGCACCGGCTGCGGCTGCTCGGCGTGGAGTGGGGGGAGCCGGCGGCCTCGCGGGGGAGTACGGGGACGTTCCGGGAGACGTGGCGGCTGCGCTGGGAGCCCGAGCTGGCCGTGCGGGTCGCGGAGGCGGGGGTGTGGGGGACGACGGTGTTCGCCGCCGCGACCGCCAAGGCCGAGGCGGACGCCGTGGCGGCGCCGGGCCTGGCCGACGTGACCGGGCTCGCGGAGCGGTGCCTGCTGGCCGAACTGCCGGACGCGCTGCCCACGGTGATGCGGATCCTCGCCGACCGGGCGGCGCTCGACACCGACGTCGGGCACCTCGCCCAGGCGCTGCCCGCCCTGGTCCGGGCGCTGCGGTACGGGGACGTGCGCGGCACGGACACCGCCGCGCTCGCCGAGGTCGCGGCGGGGCTCGCCGAGCGCCTCTTCGTCGGCCTGCCCCCGGCGTGCGCCGGGCTGGACGCCGACGCCGCCGAGGAGATGCGGGGTCACGTGGACGCCGTGCACGGGGCGGTGGGGCTGCTGGGCGACGCCCCGGCGCCCGGGCACGGCGAGCTGCGCGGCCGTTGGCGGGGCGTGCTGCGCACCCTGTCCGCGCGGGACACCGTGCCCGGCGTCGTCCGCGGGCGTGCCGTGCGGCTCCTGCTGGACGACGGGGAGCTGGAGCAGGAGGAGGCGGCACGGCTGATGAGCCTCGTGCTGTCCCCGGGCACCCCGCCCGCGGACGCCGCCGCGTGGATCGAGGGCTTCGTCGGCGGCGGCTCGGGCGGCGGGATGCTGCTGGTGCACGACGAGCGGCTGCTCGGCCTGGTCGACGCGTGGCTGACCGGCGTGTCGGCGGACGCGTTCACGGACGTACTGCCGCTGCTGCGGCGGACGTTCTCGGCGTACGAGCCCGGGGTGCGGCGCACCCTCGGTGAGCTGGTCCGGCGTGGACCGGGCAGGCGGGGGAGCGGCGGGGCCACCGGGGCGGGCACGGCCGGGTTCGCGGCCGACCTGGACGTCGAGCGCGCGGACGCGGTGCTGCCGGTGGTGCGGCTGCTGCTGGGGTCCCGGGGAGGCGCGAAGGCCGCGGCGGAGGACGGCGAGGGGCACAACGACCCTGTGGGGGTGGGACATGACGGCCGAACCGACTGATCCGGCCGGCCGGCCCGGTGATCCGGCCGATCCGGCGGGCGAGAGGCTCAGGCGCTGGCGGCTGGTGCTGGGCGGCGACGGCGCCGACGGCACGCAGTGCGCGCTGTCGGGGCGGGACGCGGCGATGGACTCCGCGCTCACCGCGCTCTACGGGACGGGGGAGAGACCGCGCACGGGCCGGGACCGTGCGGCCGGGCTCGGGGCGTCGGCGCCGTCGGTGGCGCGCTGGCTCGGCGACATCCGCGCGTACTTCCCGTCGTCCGTCGTGCAGGTCATGCAGCGCGACGCCATCGACCGGCTCGGACTCGCCACGCTGCTGCTCGAACCGGAGATGCTGGAGGCGGTGGAGGCCGACGTGCACCTCGTCGGCACGCTCCTGTCGCTGAACAAGGCGATGCCGGAGACGACGAAGGAGACGGCACGGGCCGTCGTGCGCAAAGTGGTCGAGGACCTGGAAGGGCGGCTCGCCACCCGCACCCGGGCCACGCTCACCGGCGCGCTCGACCGCAGCGCCCGCGTCAGCCGGCCGCGCCACCACGACATCGACTGGAACCGCACGATCGCGGCCAACCTCAAGCACTACCTGCCGGAACAGCGCACGGTCGTGCCGGAACGGCTCGTGGGGTACGGGCGCGCGTCGCGGTCGGTGAAGAAGGACGTGGTCCTCTGCGTCGACCAGTCGGGGTCCATGGCGGCGTCGGTGGTGTACGCGTCGGTGTTCGGGGCGGTGCTCGCGTCCATGCGGTCGATCAGCACACGGCTCGTCGTGTTCGACACGGCGGTCGTCGACCTCACCGACCAGCTCGACGACCCCGTGGACGTCCTGTTCGGCACGCAGCTCGGCGGCGGCACGGACATCAACCGGGCGCTGGCCTACTGCCAGTCGCAGATCACCCGGCCCGCGGAGACGGTGGTGGTGCTGATCAGCGACCTCTACGAAGGGGGCATCCGCAACGAGATGCTGAAGCGGGTGGCGGCGATGAAGGCGTCGGGGGTGCAGTTCGTGACGCTGCTGGCGCTGTCGGACGAAGGGGCGCCCGCCTACGACCGGGAGCACGCGGCGGCGCTCGCCGCACTGGGCGCGCCGGCCTTCGCCTGTACGCCGGATCTGTTCCCGGAGGTGATGGCGGCGGCGATCGAGAAACGGCCGCTGCCGATACCGGACAGCGAGTGTGGCCCAGCAAAACGGACATGAGCCCCCATCGGGACCGGGGGGGCTTGCACAACCTCAGGAGGCACATGCAAGGATCGGCGGGCAGTCACTGCTCGTGACACGTGACTGCACGTCACTGCACGCCGACCGTTTCGCCGTACGGGAAGAAGCTCTCCCTTTTGATCTGGCCAGCAGCCCTGTCCGGAGCCGCCGTGCGCGTCCTGCGCGGGGTGGCCGGGCGGCGTGCGCTCCACGTGGCGCTGCTGGTGGGCGGGGTGTTCGCCCTCGCGCTGGTCAGCGGGGAGCGGGCCGAGGCGGCGGAGAGCGCGCCGTCGGTGACGGCGAGCGTGACGACTCCGGCCGTGGCCACCTCCTCGGCGACGACGGCGGTGACGAGTCCGGCCGCGACATCGGCACTGAGCCCGGCCGTGACATCGGCAGTGAGCCCGGCCGTGAGCTCGGCCGCGAAGGTGACCGGGGCCGTCGCGCCGGACGGGCCCACGGCAGCGTCCGACGCGACCTCTGCACCCGCCTCCCGGGACTCCCTCCGGCCGCTCGCCGAGCAGTCCGCCACGAGGCCGCACGACCCGGCCGGGCACCTGGCCGGCGCACTCCGCGACGCGAGCGAAGGAGCCGTCGGCGGGCTCGGCAAGAGCGGCGAACGCGTCGTCACCGGGCTCGGTGAAGGCGGCGAGCGCCTCGCGGACGGCCTCGGCGGCGTGCGGGACAGGGTGCCGCCGCGCGCGGCGCTGCCCACGCTGCCCCCGTCGGCCGCCCTGCCGACGCTCCCGCAACCCCTGCCCGCACCGGTCACCGGCACCCCGGAGCCGGGCCCCACCGACAACGGCCCCGCCGACCGGCGCCACGTCGGCCGCTCCACCGACACGGCGGTCGGCACCGCGTACGACCCGGGCCTTCCCGTCGCCCCCGCGTACGCCACCTGGCACAGGGCGCAGGACCACGGCAGGTCCGTGCCCGCCGCGCACGCGGTCGTTCCCACGCCCCTCCAGCAGGCGCCCGGCGGTGAGCCCGACGGGGCGCTGGGCAGCCGCGCTGCCGCGGACGGAGGCAGTTCGCGGTACGGCGACCCGCAGGCCGTCAGCCCCGTCCAGCGGGCGCCGTTCCGGCTCGCGCCCGGTGCCGCCGTGAGCGTCGACGCGGCCGGGACCCGGGACCGGTACCGGGACATTCCCGTTTTTCCCGGCTAGGCAGGCCGTTCCCCCGCAGTAGACCTGCCGCGCGGGGGCGGACACAGGTCTGCCCGCCCGTCCGGGACCCTTCGCCGGACGGCAGCCGCCGGGGCCGCGACCGCATCGAGACGGTCCTTCGAGGTCCCCGGCCCGGAAATGTCCCCAAGTTTTCCAGCGTCCCGGAGTTCCCCACGGGCTCCGGCACCGCGGACTAAGGATCTGACGCACGCATGAACAAGAACATCCGCCGTTCCATCGTCATAGCCGCCGGAGTCACCGGTGCCTGGGCGCTCGGCTCCGCCACCGCCACCGCGGACGAGCTGCCCGCCTCCTCCCTCTCCGTGCCGGACGCGACCACTGACGCCACCGACACAACCCCGGACACCGCCGGCCTCCTCGGCGTGGTCACCGGCACCGTCTCCGACACGGTCGACGGCGTCGTCTCCGACGTACGGGACACCGTGTCCGGCGTGTCCGGCGGCGCGTCCGCCACGGTGGAGGACGCCGCCGATACGCGGCGCACCGTCGGCGGCACGGCCCGGACCGTCGAGCGGACCGCGGACACGCCCGTCGACGCCGCCGAGCGGGCCCGCCGTTACGTCGACGCGAAGGTCACCGTCCCGCACGCGCCGAAGGCCCGGGGTGCGGAGGCCGTCCAGGGCGCCAAGGCCGCCCGTGCCGCCGCCGAGGCCGGGATCGGGGTGAGCGTCGACCAGGGCGGGGCCACCGCCGAGCAGGTGGTGACCCGCGCGGTGTCCGACACCGTTCCGGACTCGCCGCAGGACGCCATCGACTACCTCTTCGGCCCGCTGGCCGCCTTCGCGCCCGAGCTGGAGCAGGCCCTGGCCGCCGCCCGGACGAAGCTGAACGGCGCCCGCCCGGCCGCCCAGGCCCATGCGCAGGGCGTCGCCGCCGCCGTCCGCACCACGGCAGACCAGGCAGACGAGGTCCAGGAGATCGACCAGCTCGACCAGGCCGACGAAACGGTCGCGGACGCGGGCCGCACGGCCACCGGCGTGACCGGCGCCGCGCAGACCACCGTCGCCGGTGCCCAGTCCCGTGTCACCGGGGCCACGGGCACCGCCCGGGGCGAGGCGGGCAGGGCCGCCAGCGCGGCCGGGGCGTCCGTCTCCGCCGTCCCGAGCCACGTCACCGGCACCGTCAACGGCGTCCGCCAGCACGTCGTCGGCAAGATGGTCACCGTCCCCGGCACGGTTGCCGCCGTCCCCGGCAAGGTCACGCCGGTCGTCGAGGAGACCGCCCACGCGGCGGTGCCCCCGGTGGCGGGCGCCGCCGTGGCCGGGGCCGAGCCGGTCGCCGGCCGTGCCGTGTCCGGTGCGGTGCCGGTCGCCGAGCACACGGTGGCCGGGACGCGGACGGTGGTCGCCGGCGCGGTCGCCGACGTCCGGCCCGTCGCGCAGGGTGTCGCCGAGGACGTGCCGCCGTACGCCACCGGTCTGGCCGGCCAGGTGGCCGCCGACGCCACGGGCGCCGCGCTGCCGCCGCTCGCGCACACCGCCGTGCGGGGCGCGGTCCCGGTCGCCGGGCAGGCCGCCGCCGACGCGAGCGGACCGGCCTACGGCGTCGCGGGTGATGCGCGGGCGTTCGCGGGCGGCACCGCCGGGTCCGTGGCGCCGCTGGCGTACGGCGTCGCCGGGCAGGCGGGCGGATTCGCCGAGGGTGTCACGGGTGAGGTGCCGCCGTTCGCGTACGGCGTGGCCGAGGCCGCGCGGCCCGTCGTGGACACCGTGGCCGACACCGTGCAGCCCTTCGCCCGCGGCGTCGGCGGCAGCGCCACGGCGCTCGCGTACGGCGTCACGGGCCACGCCGCGCCCTTCACCGAGGGCGTCGCCGGACGGGCCGGCGGGGTCGCCGGGCAGGCCGTGCCGTTCGCAGAGGGCGTGACCGGCTCCGTCCGGGACGCCGCGGGCCCGCTCGCCCACCACGCCGTCACGGGCACCGAGGGCGTCGCCGAGTCGGCCACGCCGGGCTACGCCCAGGACGCGCTGGGCCACGCCCATGACCTCCAGGGCCACGCCCAGGACCTGCGGTACGGCACCCCGTACAGCCCTTCGCACGGCATCTGACGGCCGCTGACGATCGCAGCGCACTCATCTCCGCAGGGGCCGCACGACCCGGGCGGCCGAAAGCCGTCGGCCCGTCCGGCCGGCCCCTTGCGGAGAGTGCGCGTCGGCCCCACCGGGGCGGGGACCGGCCGCACCGCACCTCCGGAGGACGGGACGTCCGCCGCTCCCCGGGGCTGTTCCAGGGGCCTCACCGGGTCAACCCCAGCCCGGTGAGGCCCCTCACTCGCGGCACGGCGTGCCAGTGATTCCGGCATCATGTGACAGGTATCACCGCTCAGGTGTGAGATGCGATTTAGAGACGTTCCACTCGCGGCGATAACCTGCGAGACGGACATGCCGCGCGCTCGGACACCGTGTGCGCCTCCCCTGTGACACATGCGGTCGTCACGTTGCCCTTCGCGGCACGCCCACGCATCCAACGAACCGCGAGATCACTGATAGGGACGGAAGCGCGTGGACCTGTTCGAGTACCAGGCGAGGGACCTCTTCGCCAAGCACGATGTACCGGTGCTGGCCGGTGAAGTCATCGACACGCCTGAGGCGGCCCGCGCAGCCACTGAGCGTCTCGGTGGCAAGTCCGTCGTCAAGGCCCAGGTGAAGGTCGGCGGGCGTGGCAAGGCCGGTGGCGTGAAGCTGGCCGGCTCCCCGGACGAGGCCGTCGCCCGGGCGACGGACATCCTCGGCATGGACATCAAGGGCCACACGGTCCACAAGGTGATGATCGCCGAGACGGCTCCGGAGATCCTGGAGGAGTACTACGTCTCCTTCCTCCTCGACCGTGCCAACCGCACCTTCCTCTCCATCGCGTCCGTCGAGGGCGGCGTGGACATCGAGGAGGTGGCCGCCACCCGCCCGGAGGCCGTCGCCAAGATCGCGATCGACGCCATCGACGGTGTCGACACGGCGAAGGCCCAGGAGATCGTGGCCGCCGCGAAGTTCCCGGCCGAGGTGGCCGACAAGGTCGCCGACGTCCTGGTCCGGCTGTGGGACACCTTCATCAAGGAGGACGCCCTCCTGGTCGAGGTGAACCCGCTGGCCAAGGTCGCCTCCGGTGACGTCATCGCCCTCGACGGCAAGGTGTCGCTGGACGACAACGCCGAGTTCCGCCACCCGGACTTCGAGGAGTTCCACGACAAGGCCGCCGCCAACCCGCTGGAGGCCGCTGCCAAGGCCAAGGGCCTGAACTACGTGAAGCTCGACGGCGAGGTCGGCATCATCGGCAACGGCGCCGGCCTGGTCATGTCGACCCTGGACGTCGTCGCGTACGCCGGTGAGAAGCACTCCGGTGTGAAGCCGGCGAACTTCCTCGACATCGGCGGCGGCGCCTCGGCCGAGGTCATGGCGAACGGCCTGGAGATCATCCTCGGCGACCCGGACGTCAAGTCGGTCTTCGTCAACGTCTTCGGCGGCATCACCGCCTGCGACGCCGTCGCCAACGGCATCGTGCAGGCCCTGGAGCTGCTCAAGAGCAAGGGCGAAGAGGTCAACAAGCCGCTGGTCGTGCGTCTCGACGGCAACAACGCCGAGCTGGGCCGCAAGATCCTCAACGACGCCAACCACCCGCTCGTGCAGCAGGTGGACACCATGGACGGCGCGGCCGACAAGGCCGCCGAGCTGGCTGCTGCCGCGAAGTAAGGGACGAGGTACCAGAACACCATGGCTATCTTCCTCACCAAGGAATCCAAGGTCATCGTCCAGGGCATGACCGGCTCCGAGGGCCAGAAGCACACCCGCCGCATGCTGGCGTCCGGCACGAACGTCGTCGGCGGCGTGAACCCGCGCAAGGCGGGCACCACCGTCGACTTCGACGGCACGGAGGTACCCGTCTTCGGCTCCGTCAGGGAGGCCATCGAGAAGACCGGCGCCGACGTGACGGTCATCTTCGTCCCGGAGAAGTTCACCAAGGACGCCGTCGTCGAGGCCATCGACGCCGAGATCCCGCTCGCGGTCGTCATCACCGAGGGCGTCGCCGTGCACGACACCGCCAACTTCTGGGCGTACGCCGCCAAGAAGGGCAACAAGACCCGCATCATCGGCCCGAACTGCCCGGGCCTGATCACGCCGGGTCAGTCGAACGCCGGCATCATCCCGGCCGACATCACCAAGCCGGGCCGCATCGGCCTGGTGTCGAAGTCCGGCACGCTGACGTACCAGATGATGTACGAGCTGCGCGACATCGGCTTCTCGACCTGCGTCGGCATCGGCGGTGACCCGATCATCGGCACCACGCACATCGACGCCCTGAAGGCCTTCCAGGACGACCCCGACACCGACCTGATCGTCATGATCGGCGAGATCGGCGGCGACGCCGAGGAGCGGGCCGCGGCCTTCATCAAGGACAACGTGACCAAGCCGGTCGTCGGCTACGTCGCGGGCTTCACCGCGCCCGAGGGCAAGACCATGGGCCACGCCGGCGCCATCGTCTCCGGCTCCTCCGGCACGGCGCAGGCGAAGAAGGAGGCCCTCGAGGCCGCCGGCGTGAAGGTCGGCAAGACGCCGACCGAGACCGCCAAGCTGGCCCGCGAGATCCTCGCCGGCTGAACAGCCTGAACCGGCCGGTCCCCCGACCACGCACGGGCCCGCCCCCACACCTGGGACGCTGTTGGTTAATCCGGGCCGTGATGCTTCGCCCCGTCGAGTTGCTCGGCGGGGCGAAGCCTTGCGAAGTGGCTGGTGCGGGTGCGGGCCC